>JAIWHF010000021.1:0-23248 GCA_048629905.1 Methanosarcinales archaeon | reverse complement strand
TACGGGTAAATTTAGCAGCGAAAGTGCATCAGGTTCAAATTAAACGTTGGCCGTGACAGACTTTTTCTTAATGAGAAGGAGACCTATCATGCGCAGAGTAAAAGGTTTTACGCTCATAGAAGTAGTGGTGGTGATGGTAATAGTAGCCCTTTTATCTATTATTTCTGTTCCTCTATACAAAGGCCATGTTAGAAAAGCAAGGTTTGCTGAAGGATATACTCTTGCAAACAGACTGTTAAAAGAAGAAAAATTATTTTACAAAATACGGATATGAAGCCCGGAAGATTATTGATGCGCTTTTAGATAAGTATGCAACTCAGGGAATTGAAAATATGGAAGACCTTTCAGTACTTAGGATTGATCCTTTTGATAAAATGGGAACGCCAACAGAAATAATTAAGTTATTCGGTGGGAGAGAACAATATTTAGAAGTAATAAAAGAACTTGAAAATCAAATATATGCAGTGGGGTTTTAAATGAAGAATATAGGAAATATAATTAAAACTATTCAGAATATTATGAGGAAAGATCCCTTCGCTGTGTTTTGGATTTCATGATTGTCACAGTTCCATTAATGGCCAATGATTGCAGCTCATCCAACGATATTTTCATGGGAGAGAAACCATGCACCGGCGCAAATTGAGTCTTTTTGAGACCATTGAAGCGCAATTAGTGTTCGGAGCTTCAGTTGTGTACGAGCGAGTGACGATCGTCGAGGATGTTGCTTGGCCCAACTGGGCGGGTCGTGTTGGTTCCTGGCTTTCGAGAACCGAGGCTCCAAGAAACAATGCCGTCGCACTTGGGAACCATCTCTACTTCTCTAAACGTCTGCATACAGACAACCCGGCTGATCCCGTCGGTTCTTTAAACGACATGGCCTGGTTGATCCACGAACTCACACATGTGTGGCAGTATCAGCACTTCTGGCTAGCCTACTTACCCCAGGTCATGTGGGCTCATTTACGTGATCGGTCAGAAACCTACAACTACGGCTTTGAGCCGGGCTTACAAAAGACGTTTTCACGGGGCGGACGACTCGAAAATTTTAACCGCGAACAACAAGGGGAGATCGCAAGGCACTATTACTACCGGTTGAAAGAGGGAAAAAATGTCTCCGCCTGGCTGCCGTTTATCGCGGAGTTTCAGTCCAGTAGATCATCCACAGCAATGTGAGGTTTGTGAGCGCAAATTACTCGTTGAAAAGCTCCCCGACCGAACGCCCCTCATGCGCTCTGATGATTACTTCACCAAGCAAAGGGGCCACGGATAGTACCGTCATATTGGGGAGAATTTTCTCTTTCGGGATCGGCAGGGTATTCGTCGTCACAATTTCTTTGATCGGCTTTTCTTTGAGTTCATCGGCGGCGGAGTCAATGAGCAGCGCGTGGGTAAAGCTCAGGTAAATATCCTTTGCGCCATGTTCCTTCAGGATATCCACCGCTTCGCAAACTGAACCTCCTGTAAGAACTTCATCGTCCACCAGGATAACATCCCGATCTTTTACATCGCCGATGATCGTTGTCGAACGCGCGCGTGGATGATCTCCTTGGCGCCGCTTCTCGACGAAGGCCAGTGGAAGCCCTAACTTTTCTGCGAAGTTGCGACCTTTTTTCGCAAAGCCCAGATCGGCAGTAGCTACAACTCCATTCTGGATGTCTTTCTCCAGGAAGTAGTCGCTGAGAATGTGGAAAGCGGTAAGAACATCCCCGGGGATGGAGAAGAAACCCTGAATTTGCCCTGCGTGGAGGTCGATCGTCATGTATCGATCCGTGCCTGCAACCTCAATCATATCTGCGATCAATCGCGCGGTGATAGGCACTCGCGGTTGATCTTTTTTATCGGACCGAGCGTAGGCCATATAAGGAAAAACTGCCGTGATGCGTCCTGCGGAATCCCGCTTCAGGCAGTCGATCATGATTAACATCTCCATGATGTTGCGATGCACAGGAATGTCCATCGATTGGATCAGATACACATCCTGCCCGCGGATGCTGCCTCGCAGTTTGATAAAGAGGTTCTCATTTGGGAATTGGACGAGGTCGTACTCCTCCAGGGGAACCCCGATATAGTCACTGATCTCTTGAGCCAGGGCTGTTGAGCCCGATCCTGAGAAGAGTTTGATGTCGCCATATCCGAATCGATCTCCCATCCTAGCCCTCGCCTTTCTCTATGCTCTTCCATTCCGCGCACAGAATGCTCATGAGCACCACGTCGACATACTGACCATCTATGAAATGATCCTGACGCAGCCGACCCTCTTCAATGAACCCTATTTTCTTATAAACCTGGATAGCCCGCAAATTGGTCTCGAACACCCGTAGAGCCACTCGATTGAGGTTTAACGTATCAAACGCGTGGCGTAGAAGCGTGCGCACGACGTCGGTTCCAAAGCCCTGATCCCAGGAAGATTTATCGCCGATTATGATTCCCAATTCCATTCGTCGGGATTGCGGCTCAAAATCAAATAAACCGCAGCCACCAACATGGGTCCACTCCTCCCCTTTATGAACATCGATTGACAGGCTGTGCTCGATGGGGTCCTGTTTGAGCATCCCCTCATACCATTGTTCTTCTTCAACAAGGCTCATCGGCATGAAGAGTGAGATCCCGGCTCTCACCTCAGGATCATGGAACCACTCCACGAAATGTGGAAGATCCTCGCGCTCAACCGCCCGAAGACGAATCCGCTCGCCGAACATCATTATTTCTCGCCTTTCAATAGCTCCTCAATGGCTTGCGCGGGGGATCGTTCCCTGTCGACTACCATCTGAACCGTCTCTTCAAATCGCCCATCCGGTCGCCCCTGTAGAAAGCGTTTAACAAGCTCGTCACGCAATAACGATTCCATCTGCGAGCGGACACGTTTGCCTTCCCGAATTTCCCACCCCCCGCTGGTCATTAGATATTCCCTGTGCGCATAGATCTTATCAACCAGGTCCGGCATCCCCTCCCCCTTGGTTGCCACCGTCTCCATCACTGGTATCTCCCATGAACTTTCTCTCTCGCCTCCGCTTCGATCTTCAACTGCGACATTTGCATTGGCTGAGCCTGCCATCTCCAATGATAGACGGAGCGTAGCGACGGTTGTATCCGCGCCGGGTATATCAGCCTTATTTACGACGAGGATGTCGGCGATCTCTAGAATCCCCGCTTTGTTCGCTTGAATTGCGTCGCCCATGCTTGGCGCCTCGATCACGACAGTTGTGTGAGCATTAGATGCGATATCAACCTCAGCCTGACCTGCGCCAACGGTTTCAATCAAGATGATCTGGAAGCCAGCAGCGTCAAGAGCCAGTCCAACTGCAGCCGTTGCGCGCGCCAGCCCTCCCAGCGCGCCGCGGCTCGCCATGCTGCGAATGAACACACCCGGATCACCGGCGAGATCCCGCATACGAATACGATCGCCGAGTATCGCGCCCCCTGAGAAAGGGCTGCTCGGATCGACAGCGACAATCCCCACGCGCGGAGGTGTGTCTTCGCCGGGTATCGGTCGTTTTCGCAGATGGAGTGCAAGCTGGTTTACGAGCGTAGACTTACCAGTACCAGGGGCGCCTGTAATTCCCACAAGATGAGCTTGCCCTGTGTGAGGATATAGCGTTCCAAGGGTTTCGAGCCCTTCCGGCGATTCATTTTCAATCTGTGTGAGGAGTCGTGCTAAGGCAAGTCGATCGCCTTGAAGGATGAGGTCAGTCGATGTCATTCGCCTCTACACCGGCAAGGTCGAATACGGTGCGGATGATATCCTGTGTGTTCGTTCCAGGTCCGAACACCTCGGCTACACCCAGTTCTTTGAGTTTTATAACATCCTCATCGGGAATGATTCCTCCGAGAACGATGCCCACATCTTTCTGGCCCTGACCGCGTATTAGTTCGACGATCTTGGGAACCAGAGCCATATGTGCCCCTGAGAGAATGGAGAGTCCAACGACATCCACATCTTCCTGTAACGTTGATTCGGCGATCATCTCTGGTGTTTGTCGCAAACCTGTGTAGATCACTTCCATGCCAGCATCGCGCAGCGCACGCGCTACAACCATCGCCCCGCGATCATGACCATCGAGACCTGGTTTGCAGATCAAGACACGAATTTTCTTCTTAGCCATGAACTAAACCTTCAATAGCTGGGATCGTCAACGACGTCGCGATTATACACCAGGCTTTCTCAGTACGCTCCAGAGAGAGCTTGCCCTACCTGCCATCCTGGCACAGCCCTGTGGAGAGATTCCAACCGAATGTTATTGCGGTCCAATGCCATCCACCTACATAGGCCGATACATCCCCATCGCATCACGCACGAGCGCCATCGTCTCTTCAGCTTCCTTGCGCATCCGTTTTGTCCCCTCGATCAAATACTCTTCTACCTGCTTCATGTCCTTTTCAAACGTCACTCGGCGCTCGCGGATGGGGTCGAGGAAATCATTAATCGCTTTGGCAAGCTTTTGCTTCACCTCAACATCACCGACTTTCCCTTTTGTATAGCGTGCTTTGAGATCTTCCACTTCCTCCAGATCCGGGTTGAATGCATCGTGGTAGATAAAGACCGGGTTGCCTTCAACGCGGCCGGGGATATCGGCGCTGATACGATTGGGATCTGTGAACATCCCTCGCACTTTCTTATCCACGGTTTCCGTGTCATCCCCGAGGAAGATGCTGTTGTTCAACGATTTGCTCATCTTGGCTTGCCCATCTGTGCCGACTAACGTCGGAACGTTCCCGATCATCACGTCCGGAATGGGAAATACTTCACCATAAAGGTTGTTGAAGCGTCGCGCGATTTCCCGTGAGACCTCGACTTGTGCTTCGTTATCCTTGCCAACCGGTACAAGATTAGAGCGCGGCAGCAGGATATCTGCTGCCTGCAAGATAGGGTACCCGAGCAAGCCGAAGGGCATGCGCTCAAGATTCGCAGCCTGCGCCATCTCCTTTAAGCTTGGCACGCGTTCCAATCTCGGGACGGTCACGAGCATCTCGAAGATCAGATTCAACTCGTAGGTTTCGCGCACTGCCGACTGGAGAAAGATTGTGCTTTCTTCCGGATCGATACCCACAGACAGGTAATCCAGCATCATCTGCATGATGTTCTCTTCGATCTGCTCAATCGATTCTTTATCGGGCTGGGTTGTAAGTGTGTGCAGATCGGCGACGATGAAAAAGCACTCATACTCATCCTGCAGTCGAATCCTATTCTCGAGCGTTCCTACATAGTGCCCAAGGTGCATTTGCCCTGTTGGGCGGTCCCCAGTAAGGATCCTCTTCTTCGTCATTTTCTCTCCTTCTTCCTTCCCCATTTTGATAATCTCGGTAATTCTTCTTGGGTCTCATTTAAATAAAGAAACTCGTCCCGATTGGGGACGAGCGCTAAAGAGCCCGCGGTGCCACCCCGCTTAGAGCAACTGAACCGTGAAGACCAAGTTCGATCAACTGCTCTCGCTTAAGGCAACCTCCATAACACATGTTTAAGGCTGCCGGCCTTGATAACGGAGGCCAATCCGGTTCGGACTACTAGGATCTCGCCAAATTCACGGCGGTGACTGTTCGCCCCACAGCTCCAAGGTCCATTCGTCCGTCGTCGTCCGCGCGGGTTTCTCAGCTTCCCCGCTCTCTGTGGCGACCTTACAACGGCTACTCGTCCTCTTCTTCGCTTTTCCCTATTCTATTGAGATTCCAGTATATGCCGCGCCCCATCGCTCGTCAATACCTTCACAGTTCAACCTGCTAGCGGATGTGAGGGCTGAATCTGTCGAGAATCCGCTTCTTCGGTACAAACCCCGTCAATCGTTCAACCGGTACGCCGTCTTTAAACAAGATCAGCGTCGGAACACCCATGACCCCATATTTCATCGCACTGTTAACGTTCGTATCAATGTCAACCTTACCAACGGTTACACTCTCCCGCCACTCCTCAGCTAGTTCCTCAACGATTGGATCTAACTGCTTGCAAGGATGGCACCATTCCGCGCCGAAGTCTACCAGGACCATCCCGCTGGATTTGACAACTTCCGTTTCGAATGTCGCATCACTTAATTCTACAATTTTCGCCATTTTTCAATTCACTTCCTTGTGAAGATATGGTGCCGATACTATCGAGGCGGACTTGAAAAGTCAACCCCCCGGGAAGAATCAGTAACCTACAGCAGAGACAACACTGACCGCTTGGCTCTTACATCTGCTGTACGTAAACCGGAAAAGAAACGCTCTCCTGACGACGATTCCCAATACAGGTTCGATATAAAGTACTTCTATGCTACCCCGGTTTTCTTGACGGTCTGGTTGCGGCTATGGTATCATCAAAAAATGCCTGTTTAGCACTCTCGGTTCGAGAGTGCTAACATTATGAGGAAAACAGTGGCACCAATCACGGATCGCCAAAAGACCATTCTCGCGCTCATCGTGCGAGAATACACCGAAACCACCCGGCCGGTTGGGTCTAAGCGCCTTATTGACCGCTACAGTCTGAGGGTGAGTTCGGCGACCGTTCGGAACGAGATGGCCGCGCTCACTGACTCGGGCTATCTCCGTCAGCCCTACACTTCTGCCGGCCGGATCCCGACGGAAATCGGCTATCGTTACTTCGTCCGTCGATTGCTCGGTGATACCGAGCTCCCAATGGCCGAAAAACGCTTGATCAGCCATCAATTCCACCAGGCACCACTTGATATGGATGAGTGGTTACGTCTTTCAGCCTCCATCCTGGCTCAACATTCTAGCGTCGCATCGCTCGTTACTACACCCCGACCCGAACGAGCTATATTCAAACATCTCGAGTTGATCTCCATCAAAGATCACCAGGTGCTTCTGGTGCTTGTCTTGCAAGGGGGTGATGTGCGCCAGCAGATGCTCACATTATCCGATATTTGGGATCAAACCAAACTCGCCTTGACAGCCGCTGAGATCACCACGCTGTGCACCGGCATGGACGCTGAAGAAATCCAGCTGCAGTCGGAACAAAAATCCGACCTTCTGCAGGATATCTCTCGCCTGGTCGCAGAAATGATGGCCCGCGCCGATGAAGTCTGGACCGGGGAGATCTATCGTGATGGTCTCACCAACGTCCTCGCACAACCGGAGTTTGCTGGTTCCGAAGCTGCCCGACCCGCGTTGCGTCTGCTCGAAGAACGCGGCTTTTTAGATGAGGTCCTTGCACACGTACTCAGCCCCAACATCAACGGCGTGCAAGTTATGATCGGCGGCGAAGGTGGATGGGAGGAGTTGAGAGACTGTTCAATGGTGCTGACGCGCTACGGCGCACCCGGCATCGCGATCGGTGCTCTCGGCGTTTTAGGACCTACACGGATGGCTTATGGTCGAACGATCTCAACAGTTCGTTATGTCGCCGGATTATTGAGCGAGTTGGTGATTGAGACCTTCGCAGAGTAGAATTCCTGTCCGTCTTTCTGTCCAGACCAATACCAAGGTTATTCAATGAGGAGAAATTCTAAGCGCATGAAAGATAACGAAACCACCAACGAAGAGCAAGCTGCCGAAGAAATTGAGAACTCAGAACCCAACGATAAGCTGCAATCGGATGAGGTCGTCGATGCAGATGTGCGTGAGATAGAGGACTCCATTGAATCTTCTGGAACATCAGAGGAAGAATCCTTAGAAGAACAGGTTAAACGCCTTCAAAGCGAAGCCGAGGAATACCTGGATGGATGGCAGCGAGCGCGCGCGGAATTTGCCAACTTCAAGAAACGCACCCAACGCGAGAACGAACATGCCAGGGAGCGGATCGCCGGAGAAATCATCACCCATTTTCTTGGAGTGAAAGATGATATCGAGCGTGCGCTAGCGAAAGCTCCTGAAACAGATGATTTCCAGGAATGGACATTAGGGATTGAGTTAATCCACCAGAAACTTCAGGCATTATTTGATGCGGAAGGCGTCGAACTCATCGATGCTGAAGGCGAGCGCTTTGATCCGACCTTCCACGAAGCAGTTTCATTTGAGGAAAACGATGATTACGAAGAAGGGCTGATCATCGATATTACACAACCAGGATACAAGATGGGCGAGCGTGTGCTTCGTCCTGCGATGGTACGAGTCGCCAAATAGGAGATGTCCGCAATGGGAAGAATAATTGGAATTGACCTAGGAACAACCAACTCTGTAGTAGCAATCATTGAGGGAGGAGACCCTGAGGTTATCCCCTCCTCCGAGGGAAGCCGGCTCATCCCATCGGTTGTGTCTCAGAATCCGACTACCGGAGAACGTATGGTCGGCCAGGTGGCCAGGCGGCAGGCAATTGTAAATCCAGAAAATACGATCTTTTCAATCAAGCGCTTCATGGGGCGCAAGTTCTCCGATGCAGAAGTTCAGCACGGTCTGCAATTCATTCCCTACCAGGTTTCTGAAGCTCCCAACGGTGATGTGCGCGTCATGATTGGCGGAAAAGAATACGCGCCCCCCGAAGTCTCAGCCATGATCCTTGCCAAGATTAAAGCCGACGCTGAAGCATTCACCGGGGAGAGCATAACTCAGGCCGTCATCACCGTCCCCGCATATTTCAACGACGCTCAACGCAATGCAACAAAGGATGCAGGGAAGATCGCCGGGCTTGATGTTCTACGCATCATCAATGAACCCACGGCCTCCGCACTGGCGTACGGTCTCGACAAGAAAGTAGATCAAACCATCGCCGTCTACGATCTGGGTGGAGGCACCTTCGATATCTCCATCTTAGATGTTGGCGACGGCGTCTTCGAAGTGAAGTCCACCAACGGTGACACCTTCCTTGGAGGCGACGACTTCGATCAGCGCATTATCGATTACATTGCCGATGAATTTCAGCGAGAACAGGGCATCGACCTGCGCAGCGACCGCCAGGCGCTTCAGCGCCTCAAAGAGGCCGCTGAGAAGGCAAAGATCGAGCTCTCAACCGTGACTCAGACCGACATCAATCTTCCCTTTATCACTGCAGATGCATCCGGCCCTAAGCATCTGAACGTTACACTTACTCGAGCGAAGCTTGAGCAGATCACCGATGATCTCATCGAACGCTCGATCGAACCCTGTAAGCAGGCGCTTCAGGATGCCGGTCTCACCGCAGATGATATTGACGAGGTTATCCTCGTCGGCGGGATGACACGCATGCCAGCAGTTCAAGAGGCTGTACGCAAGATCTTCGACCGCGAACCCCACAAAGGCGTAAACCCTGATGAGGTGGTAGCAGTTGGAGCTGCAATCCAGGCCGGTGTCCTTGGCGGCGAGGTGAAAGATATCCTCCTGCTCGATGTCACACCTCTCACCCTCTCCATCGAAACACTGGGAGGGGTTGCTACATCCCTCATCGATCGCAACACGACTATTCCAACCCGCAAGAGTCAGGTCTTCTCCACTGCCGCCGATAACCAGTCGGAGGTCGAAATCCACGCATTGCAGGGAGAGCGGCCCATGGCCGCGGACAACAAGTCACTCGACCGTTTCACCTTGCAGGGCATACCGCCGGCGCCGCGCGGTCTACCACAGATCGAGGTTACGTTCGACATCGACGCCGACGGCATACTGAAAGTCAGCGCCACGGATAAGGCGACTGGAAAGAGCCAACAGATTACGATTCATGCCTCCTCCGGACTTTCTGAAAATGAAGTAACGCGGATGCGCGATGAAGCAAAAACAAATGCCGAACGAGATCTTGAGCTCCGCGGTGTCGCCGAAACCCGGAACCGAGCTGACCAGATCATCTACACCGCCGAAAAGATCATACAGGACAGCGGCGACAAGCTCTCAGAATCAACGAAAGCCGACCTGCAAGCCAAAATTGATGGGCTGCGGGCAGACATCAACGCCGATCGTTACGATGAAGTGGAGCAGAAGACAAACGATCTTCGCCAGATGATCGAAGCTGCAGGTGTCGATATGAACGCCCAACAGGAGGAACAGGTTGGAGGCAGCGCTCCTGAGGGCGATGAAACCTCGGATCAGGATGATGTCGTAGACGGTGAATTTGAAGATGCCTAAGCGGGCACTTCCCTATGCAGAAAGGCGCCTTTGGGCGCCTTTCCTTATCCAATATCTATGAGTGGCAAACGAGATTATTACGAAGTTCTAGGGGTATCCCGAAGCGCATCACCCGATGAAATTCGGAATGCGTTCCGTGCTCTAGCGAAACAATATCACCCCGATGTAGCTGAGGAAAGCGGCACCGAAGAGCGCTTTAAAGAGATCAACGAAGCCTATGGTGTGCTTTCTGACGCCGAACGAAAAGCCGCCTATGACCGTTTTGGTCATGAGGGGCTCAAGGGGATGAACGTTGATTTCGACTTCGGTGGTTTCAGCGATATCTTTGAAGGGCTTTTTGGCTTCGGCATGGGAGGCCGTCAGCGACGAAATGCACCCAGGCGCGGGGCCGATCTACGCTACGATCTCACGCTAAGCTTCGAGGAAGCCGTTTTCGGCATCGAAAAGGAAATTTCATTTTCCCGACAAGAAGTATGCTCGATTTGCCAGGGATCGGGCGCAGAACCCGGCACTTCGCCCATCCGCTGCACAACCTGTAACGGCACGGGCGAAGTACGTCAGATGCGACAGACTTTTTTAGGCTCGATGGTCAGTGTCGCCCCCTGCCAGAACTGCGGTGGGAGAGGCCAAACTATCACCACTCCCTGTAAGCACTGCTCTGGGCGCGGCCTGGAGCGCAAGCAAGTCAAGAAGGTTATCGCAGTGCCCGGTGGTGTAGACGATGGCACCCAAATCCGCCTGGCGGGCGAGGGCGAGCCAGGGGTGAATGGGGGACCTCCTGGAAATGTGTACGTCGTGATCCACGCCAAGCCCCACCGCTTTTTCCGGAGACGGAACGATGACATCCTTCTTGAGCTAGCTATTAACATCGCTCAGGCAACTTTGGGCGCTGATATTTCTGTGCCGACGCTTGAAGGCGACGAAACACTGACTATTCCTTCCGGTACACAACCCGGGAAGGTTCTGCGAATGCGTGGAAAAGGTATCCCGCGGTTGAACCGGAGCAGTAGAGGCGATCAACTGGTGATTCTCTCGGTTGAGATTCCCCGTACGCTAGATTCGGAACAGCGCGAAATCATGGAACGCCTGGCCGAATCCCTTGGAACCGAGGTTCGACCGCGGGAGCGCGGTTTCTTTGACACCCTGAAGGATATCTTTGGAGGGCTGACCGATTGAGCTGGCTCGAGCTCTCCCTGAATCTCAATGGTGAGCTTGCCGAAGCGGTCACCGAGGTGTTATCCCGCTATGCGTCGGGAGGGGTCGCCATCGAGATGGCGGCGGACAGCAACGGCGATCTTTCAGCCGCAACGGACGTACTCGTTAAGGCGTATATACCCATCGACGGGCAAGAAGATGAACAAAGACGGCACATAGAAGAAAGCCTCTGGCACCTCAGCCAGATCCAACCACTGCCCGAACCTGATTTTCGAATTATTAAAGAAGCAGATTGGCAAACATCCTGGAAGAAGCACTTTCAGCCAATAGCAATTGGCAAACGTTTGCTGATTATCCCTCCCTGGATCACAACCGAAGAAATTGATCGTGAGGTAATTGTCCTTGAGCCGGGGATGGCCTTCGGCACCGGGCTTCACCCCTCAACGCGTATCTGTCTTGAAGCAATGGAGGATATTTTACAACCCGGGGACAATATTCTCGATATCGGATGCGGCACAGGCATTCTGAGCATTGCCGCGATTCTCCTGGGAGCAAACCACGTGCTTGCTGTAGACACAGATGAGATTGCGGTGCAGGCAACCAGGGAGAACGCAGAAAGGAATCGTGTCGCCGAGTATATTCGGGTTGAATCTGGAAGTCTCGAGCAAGTGAAAATTCTTCAAACTGAAACTCAAAAACCTGATCTCATTGTTGCGAACATCCTTTCTCATATCTTAATGGATTTGATCCAGTCTGGGCTGGCTACCTGTGTGAAACCAAAGGGGCGGATCATCCTCTCGGGCATCCTTGCAGATCAAGTAGACCCCTTGGTGAACCTGGCAGCAGATGCGAACCTGGAGCTAATCGATGTCCACAGCGAAAAGGACTGGCGGGGGCTTATCTTTAAAAGAGAACTGCCCCGATGATCACCGGGGCAGATCGAAACGAAAGGGTAAAACGGAGGGGCTTGACGCGATCAATCGGCTCTAGGCTTTAGCCGGTCTTTGTTTCCTGAAGCGATATGTGATCCGCCCTCGAGACAGATCGTAAGGAGATAGTTCCACTCGCACGTGATCACCTAGTAAAATTCGGATGTAATATCGACGCATTTTACCTGAAAGATATGCGAGAACTTCATGCCCGTTTTCCAACTCAACACGGAATTGTGTTGCGGGCAACGCCTCCAAGACCGTACCTTCCATGACGATTTTTTCTTCTTTCTTTGTCATGCGCACCTCCAGAGAGAAGACCTATTCCTGTAGATTGTCCGCTCTCCCTACACCGCCTAGCGGCGACTTGACGTCGTCTTTCTCGTGCGGCGCTTCAAGCGCCGGATGGCTTTCTTACGTTGAATCCTACGCAGCTCGCTCTTTGATATGAACCAGCGCTTTCTCCGCACCGCGCTCAATACCCCGCTCTTCGCTACCTTCTTGCGAAAGCGTTTTAGCAACTGCTCCTGTGATTCATTGGGCCGAATAACAACTGTCGGCACTTTCTCTCACCTCCTCCCGCTCGAGCTCTTTGGATCAGCTCGTTTGATCTATTAATTCGAGGTCGAGCCGTTCACGTTCAAAGCTGAAATCGACGACACGAACCTTCACTTTCAAACCCGGGGTTAGGTCCCCCGGACCATTTGGCGTCTTGAGTAATCCCTCGAGATTTTCTTCTACAAGAACGAAGGCACCGGGCGCGCTCAGTACGGTAACTTCACCTTCCAATTCCTGCCCTACTTCGATGTGATCCTTGGCTACTTCCCAGGGATTCGTCTCGAGCCGTTTAAGGCTCAGACCAATGCGATTGTTGGCGGTATCGAGGCGAATTATCAGTGTCTCCACTTCCTGCCCAATCTCCAGGACCACCGAAGGATCTTCGATGCGCGTCCAGGAAAGTTCAGAGATGTGGATTAATCCATCTGCGCCACCGATATCTACAAATGCACCGAATTCGCGCAGGCTCGTTACAATACCTTTTCGTTGCTCACCCTCTTTTAGGGCTTTGATAACATCCGCTTTCTGATCCTGCCGCCATTGTCGGATCGCTTTTCGTTCGGACAATACGAGGCGCCTGCGTTGAGGATCTACCTCAATAATCTTAAGCGGAATCTGCTTTCCGATCATCTTATTAAAATAGCTCAGCCGCTCTTCGTCATCCAGCCCGCGCGGCAATCCGCTCAGGTGAGAAGCAGGGACAAAGCCGGTAATATGACCAAAAGGTACGAGGAGGCCGCCCTTATTAAAACTGGTCGCCTCTGCATTGAAGAGCTCGTCGTTTGACATTACACGCCGAGCCTCGAGCCAATCTCCGCTTTCACGTGCCTGCGAAATTGAGACCAGCAAATTGCCATCAGGGTCAACCGGATTAATGACCATCACAGAAACCAGGTCACCGGTCTTCAATTGGGCGTCCTCTTCAGGTATTTTTTCAAGGTCCGATTGCGGAACAACGCCATCACGCTTTTGTCCCAAATCAACGATCAACCCATGGGAATCTTGAGCGATCACAGTACCCTGCAGCAAATCCCCTCGTTCAGGGGCTGCAAAGCGGTCATCACTCGCGAGCAGTGCTTTTAGATCATCCACCGCGTCGGTCATCCTTACTTTCCCCGGTTAAATGAAATCACCTGGTCAGCGCATTCCCAGACCGACCAGGCTACCATGTTAATCCGACGATATCTGTTAATCGGATACTCGCTCTGGCGCACTCCTTTGATAATCTCGCAAAGACCAAATTATATACTGGCCTGCGAACGCGACGTCATTATACTCAGCCACCTGGGCATTGTCAATCAGGGGCTGTTTTCAGGCGATCAACCAGGCAATTTAGATCGTAAATAAGCATCCTTCAGTCATTTTCCAAAGTCAGCCAAACGGACGGCTTCCTCTTTTTAACATAAATTCCTTAACGAGCAGTGAAAAGTAGCGGGCTGGATTTATTCCGGTTCGTCGAGAAGCACCCGGTCCGGCCCTTGGTCCACTTCCCATGGGTAGACAATGTGGGCGTCTGTGCTTGCAGCGAAATAATCAGGACGCAGCTGGCCGAAGAGATTTCGGTATGGGTTGTAATGCAGGACGCAAGTGAAGGGCACACCCTTCGCGGCAACGATCCGGCTGCGAACAGCTGTAATCGTTCGGCCGGATCCCCAAACATCATCGACAACAAGCAGTTTGCGGTCTTCTAATTGATCGTCATCTGGAAATTGGATGAACTGCGGCCAAGCCAGGAGCTTCGCGGTATCAATCTTGGAACCGAAAGGGAAATCCACTGCGGCCGTGAGAACACTTTCAATATTGAGCGCCTCACACAATAACCCGCCGGGGATGATCCCGCCGCGAGTGATGATCACCATTGCCTCGAATTCCATTTGGAATTGTGGGGTGAGGTGGTCTATCAGCTTTTCAACCTCTTCCCAGGTGATCAGCTCTGTACGTCGTTGCATCCAATTTCACCAAGACTAGCGTGGTAGCGAATATTAGCACCAGCGAATTTCATTGCCAACTTCAACTGGTGTCTAGGGGGCGCGATCTGTTTTTATCCAAGGGGGATCTGCATTGATTAACCGTGCCCAATCGTTGAGAAAGGGTTAGCAAATCTCTTGTGTGCTGCTATAAAGCCTTAACCGCCTCTAGAAATTCATCCCATTCCTCACGGAAAAAGTGTAACGTCACAGTCCCGAGCTCGACATGGTATGTAGTTTCCCCATCTGGTTCTTCTGCCGACCAAACGATGAAATTAGTCGTCTCGGCTATGATTTTCGTTGAGATTTCTTCTGATTCTGTCATCGCTGCACACCTCCAGTGAAAGGGTATCGTTTGAATATCTCGATGCTATTTATTAACGTGGTTTGGTTCCTTCAGTATACGAGCCGATGTTGAAAAAGGCGAGAGCTAACGGCTTATCACGTGGGTAAGCTTGGCAACACAGGAGCGTTTCTCTCAATCTTGCGAGTTCTTGCCTTTATTCCATCGCGTCTTCATAGCTTTCCAGATTCTCGGGAGAATTGGATCCTCAGGAGTGCGCTCCGCCAAGACATCGATCGGCGGATCCCAGGGCGAAAGATCGGACATCTTTCGGTAAATATACCGCCCCAAGAGAAGGAATGATGCTATTGTAGGCGCGGAGAGCAGCAAACCAATAATCCCCGCCAGGCTGGCGCCTATTACCAACCCCACCAGTATCAAGGCAGGATGAAGATTCAATGTGGGGCCCATGATACGCGGGACCACGAAAATATCGATGGATTGATCCAGGATAATGACGCAAACCACGATGAGTGCGGCATAGGCCAGGGGCATTAAGCCAAACCAATTCGATGGCTGGAAAAGACCGACAAGTGCGGCGATAAGCCCCGCTGTTACAGGACCAACAATGGGGATAAATTTCGCTATTCCCCCTAAAACCCCCAGACCGATCGGGAATCGAACGCCAAGTATCTGCATGAGCAAATACGTGAGAAATCCAGCAATGGCGACAATGAGGAGCTGGCCGCGCATGAAAGCCTGCCAAATCCTGAGAAGTTCTCGCATAAGCCGTTGGATATCCTGCTTATAGCCAGGAATTGAAATATCATTCAAGACAGCTCGGATACGGCGATAATCGAAAATCAAGAAGTAAGCGATCGCAATAACAATGAAGATTCGGGTCAACGATTCAATCACACCCGTGGCGAGGAATGTGATCAACGAACTGACTTCACCAAGCAGCGGTTGGATGGTGACGATAACCTGCTCTCCAACCGCGCCAAGATCAAACTGAGAGAAATCGATCACCCAGGGTCCGAGATGGTATATATGTTGACTCAGGTGTTCAAGTTGGGCGGGTAAATCGAGCAGGAATTGCTGAACGATGAGGAATAACGCCTGGAGCTGCTGTACGATTGCGAAACCCAGTAGAGTCGAAGCTCCAATCAGGAGCAGGACGAACAGCAGCATCGCGATTGTCGCCGCCAAACCCCAGGGCATCTTCAACCTTACACACATGAACTGCACGACGGGGACGATGATGATGGTCAGGATTGGGGCCAGTACGAGAATCGGAATGACGTGTTGGAATCGAACCAGCATCCCAGCCACGATCATCATCACTGCCAGGGCAACAAGTGCCTTGGTCGTTACACCCCATTTTGGTGACTCTTCCTGCCCCTCAATCATTGAACATCCTCGTTTTCTACCTCTTCCTCCGCGGTTTGAAAGCGGTTTCGCAGACGTTTGATCCAGCCGCTCAAGTGTAGAAGGCGATCTCTAGGTATGCTAGGTTTAACAACCTCCGTTCGAGGAGGTGTCACTTCAACAATTTTGCTATACAAATAACCAGTTACGAGCCGCAACGTAGCTACAACAGGTGCAGCCAGTAGAACACCAACGAAACCAGCCAGAATGCCGCCGGCTAATACTGCAATTAATACCACCAATGGGTGGATGCTCAGACTCTCGCCCATAATGCGAGGGACGAGAATGACATTCTCCACCTGTTGGATTAAAAAGAATATCCCAATAACCAATAGAGTAAATGCTAAAGGCGTCAAGCCCCAGGGGTTCACGGGCTGGAAGAGCGCAATAAGAGTTGCGAATACCCCTGTGATGATGGGACCAAACATGGGAACCAACTCCATGAAGCCAGCGATTACTCCAACCGCGACGGGGAAGTCCAAGCCCACGATCGACATCAGAACTGCCGTCATCACACCCACAATCAAACCCAGAAGCACTTGCCCCCTCAGAAATGCCCGCCATATCCGGTTTGTCTGGGTTAGAAGGTAATCGAAATCCTGCTGATTGGCAGCGGGAATAATATTATTCAAGGCGGGTCTGAGTTTTTCAAAATCCACAAGTAAGTAAAAACTCATAACAATCATTAAAAGGAAAGTTGTAGCCCCAGATACAGCTGCGACGGCAAACGATCCGATAAGCGAACCTGCTCTCGTGAGCAGCGGGCTCAAGGACGAAGCAAGGTTTGTGAGGAGAGGTGAAATATTCATCTCCCTCAGATCGATCTCAAACCACCATATTTGAATAGTTTGATCCGCCAGCGATTCGATCGTCGCCGGAAGCTGCTCTACGATGGATGACAGATATAATGCGAGATCGACAATTCGTTGGGAAAACGCCATGCCTAAACCAGTTGTTACGCTGAGAATAAGCACCGCGGTTAATAAGAGCGCGAGGAACGCTACCAAGCCCTTCGGCAGACGTGTTTTCTCCCTCGTCCAACGTGTCAGGGGATAAAGCATGTAGGCAAATAGAAACGCAAGGATTACGGAGACCACTAGACTGCGGAGAAGATAGAGGATCAAGATGCCGAATAGAGCTCCAAAAGTAGCCACGACCAGTCTGGTAGATGGCTGCCAGGACGGAGAGGTTAATTTCTCTTGAGGGTTCTGATCCGTCATCTTCGACCCTTCCATTCCGTATGGGCAGGCTAACCATCGTACCAACCCATGAAATTATCTTGCTGTGATTAGAGTCTGAAAAACGATTCTATTCAAAGCGGCGATAGATTACAAATTAAAGTTCTCCTCCATCTACTGTGTAAAGGCGACAAAGTTGATTTTACCTTGAGATGGAAGACAAACTTAAGCATGATTCTCACACACAATTTGTCATTTCGAGTGAGTCGTGAAAAAACAACTGAGAAATCCTTGTTTACCACCCTTACATAATTCAGAAAAATCTACCTTAAAAAGCACACCCTCCGATCCGGAGGGTGTGTTGTGAAATTTCGAGGAGGTTATCCCGATGAGAGGAGCCCAGCGATTAGTTTTTGTTCCCCTTGTATTTGGAACTCCCTCCGCTCTTTCTGCGATCTCCACCCCCACTTGACCGCCGACCGCTTGGCTTTCGATCGTTCTCCACTGCTTCCTCAAGTGTCCACCCCTCCAGGACAGCCTTGCGGGAGAGGCGGATTTTCCCATCGTGACCGACATTCGTCACCATAACGGTGATCTCTTCACCAACCCGGGCGACGTCCTCCACCTTCTCCGTGTGTTCACTATCCAGCTGTGAGATGTGGACCAGTCCATCCGTGCCCGGTAAGATCTCGACGAATGCGCCGAAATCCGTTACTCGAACGACCTTGCCAGTATAAATCCGGCCTGAGACTGCTTCTTCAACCAAGCCCTCGACCATTTCTTTTGCGGCTTTCGAGCTCTCCCCGTCGGCTGCCGAGATGAATACCATCCCATCGTCTTCTATGTCGATTCGTGTTCCGGTCGTTTCTTGTATCTTGCGGATCATTTTTCCGCCTGGCCCGATAATCGCACCGATCTTTTCAGGGTCGACTTTGACAATGGTCATCCGCGGGACATGCGGCTTTAGTTCTTCGCGCGGCGCCGAGATGGCCTCTTTGATCTTCTCAAGTATGAAGAGCCTCGCCTCGCGTCCTTGTGCCAGAGCCTCAGACATTAATTCGGAGGTAATGCCCTTGATCTTGATATCCATCTGCAGCGCGGTAATGCCCTTATGAGTTCCAGCAACCTTGAAGTCCATATCTCCGAGATGATCTTCCAATCCCAGGATATCGGTAAGGATCACAGCCTGATCGCCTTCCTTGATCAGCCCCATGGCGATTCCTGCCACTGGTTCACGAATCGGCACGCCTGTATCCAACAAGGCGAGTGTTGAACCGCACACTGATGCCATCGAACTGGAGCCGTTCGATGAGAGCACTTCAGAAACAAGACGCATCGTATAAGGGAACTCTTCCTGAGAAGGAATTACGGGCAGCAAAGCACGTTCAGCTAAAGCGCCATGGCCGATCTCCCGTCGGGAAGCGCCGCGCAGAAACTTCGTTTCCCCAACCGAGAAGGGTGGAAAATTGTAATGGTGCATATATCGCTTCTCGTTCCGCGGGGATAGACCATCAAGCTCCTGCCGCTCACGCGGAGTGCCGACCGTAGCCACCGTCAAGACCTGTGTCTCACCTCGAGTGAACAGTCCGGAGCCGTGAGCTCGCGGGCTGAAATCTATCTCTGTATGAATCTCGCGAACATCCTTCGGGCCACGGCCATCCGTTCGAGTCTTGGTCTCAAGAATGAGTGATCGCACGGCAGCCTTGTGTACTTTTTCGAAAGCTTCACGGATGTCAGCGACTTCCCATTCTTCCTCGTCCGCGAATGCTTCTATGGCTTCGTCCCGCAGAGCATTCAAAGCCTCAGATTGCTCCGCTTTCTTCCTTGGTTTACTGACGAGATCCTGAACGCGACCTTCAAGCCATTCCGAAACTTTCGTTTGGACTTCCTCACTGAGCTGGAAGGAAGGGTAGGAGCGTTTCTCTTTGCCGACTTCAGCCTGCATTTGCGCTTGCAGATCTATAAGTGACTTAATCGCCTCTTGACCAACCTCAAATGCTTTGACGATTTCAGCCTCTTCAATTTCCTTTGCCCCGGCTTCCACCATCATGATCGCCTCGCTAGTTCCGGCGATTATCAAATCTAAGTCGGACTCATCGATAACTTGATAGGGCGGGTTGATAACGAAATTTCCGTCTTGTTTAGCCACACGGACAGTGCCTACCGGTCCAGCGAAGGGTACATCCGCAATCGTGAGGGCAGCTGACGCTCCCAGTAGTCCGAGGACATCCAGCGGCGTTTCTCCATCGGATGAGAGCGCGTATAGGATCACCTGGACCTCATTGCGCATATCCTTTGGGAATAGCGGACGGATCGTTCGGTCTGTCAATCTCGCAGTGATGATTGCGCCTTCGGTCGGTCGACCCTCGCGGCGAAAGAAGGAACCGGGAATGCGCCCTCCGGCGTAAAGCCGCTCCTCATAATCAACAGTGAGTGGGAAGAACCCGAGTCCTTCCCGAGGTTTATTGCTCATCGTCGCAGCAGCGAGGAGGACACTGTCCCCTTGGCGCACTGTCACGGCGCCGCCCGCCTGACCGGCGAGTTTGCCGGTGGAGAGCGTGATGGTCTTGCCGCCTATCGTTGTTTCAAATGACTTTTCTTCATACATAAAAATATCCCTCCCGCACCTTCAACTTATGCGAGTCAGGGACTGGGGAATGACCGTCAGTTTGAATATATCTTCACTGATGGGCGTTCTCCAATTCCCAACCCACGCCAATAGTCAGATGCGCTTTCCTAGGTTGTTTTTCCTGGGTCGTTGTTTCCGATCGACGACCTCTTTATAGAAAATCGACGAGCAAGTTTCTGACTCACCTGCTCGTCTGCTCTCGACATTATTTCCGGCGGATATTTAAGCTCTCTGTAATCGCCAGATAGGAGGCTGCATCCTTCCGTTTCAAATAAGTGAGCAGCTTCCTTCGTCTTCCAACGAGTTTCAATAGACCCCGCCGTGATGATTCATCATGTTTATGAAGGCGTAGATGGTCCGTGAGTTGTCCAATTCGACGAGATAAGATCGCGATTTGGACTTCCGGTGAGCCCGTATCATTCTCGTGACGGTGGTACTCGCCAATAAGCTGGTTTTTCTCTTCTTTTGTAAAGGCCATGACGTCTGCTCCTCCGCAGGTCACTCAACCCAAAGTTCTATGGTTTACCATACTAAACCTCAGGTCAGTCTAGTCATACGATGGGCAAATTATACCAGAAGCACTCCCACTCGGTTTACAGAACCCGATCGATTGCCTCTCGATGGTTATCTGGCAGGGATTCCATCGTGTTCCGGACAAGACGTTTGACGCCTGGATGTCCTGCTTTAATTTCATCCAAGAGGAATTTCGTCGTCTCTGCAGGGGATTTTTTTGCCAACTGACGCATTAACCCATAGAGGGATTGAACACTCTCCCCGCGAACCTTCGCACTAATTCCGTGAAGGATTTGGAAGATCTCAGGAAGAAATTTATCAAATGTCGGATCCCGTGTCACGCTAGCAATCAAAAGAAGCGCGAGATGGCGCACTTGAAGTCGTTGGTCATCAATCCATCGCTTAATTACTTGAAAAGAAAGATCGGGGTCCTGTTCGCGCCACACGGATAAACCATCCGCAGCAAGCCGTTCTAAGGCGACGACATCCTCGCAGGCTTCCGCCCATATTTCAGCGTAGATGGGCACATCCTCTTGCGCGGCCCTATTCAGCAAGCACGCAGCCACAAAGCGCCCCTCGCGCACTCCCGTATTCCACATTAACTCAGCCGCCTTCAACCAGTCCCCCTTCTCCTCATGTTCGAAATGCTGAATTTCGTTGCAAAGCATCCTCAAAACCGGGCGAGAGACCCGGAGGACGCGCGCTGTTTCTACCGGTCCCGTTGTGATATTGCTGCGTTTTGTGCGGTCGGCGTAGAACTCAAGCAGCTCATTACAGGCGAGCGCGAATCGCCCTGGCTCTCCCAGGAGCATAAGTACGCTCTCTATTCGTCGGCGCAGATCCTCGGGGTTAACTGCAGGCATTGAAGGCTTTAGAGGTCAAATCCTCTCTTGGGTTTGCATCCCTGGTCTTTTTAAATCCGTCTCAGTTGCAGAAACGCTGTATGGAAGACGATCCGAGGCATACAATTCTCTCAATTTAAGCGCCTCTCAATCGCACGTTCAACAGGCACAAGCCAGACGGATTCAAGCTGTTTAGCTCTTGTTAAAAGGAGTGGTTCTGGAGTTACCGCCAGCAAGTCGATCCAATCCTGAAGAAACCGCCACATTAAAGCGTGATCCCAGATCTCGGACCAAGTCTCCTTCTCCCATTGAATCCCTGCTCGACTCAACATGTTTTCTCGATAGCGCTCAACCATCTCCTCTTGGCACAGAGGTAGATCATCAAACCACCAGGCGCTCTTATTGATAAAAACGATCAAATCTAGCACTCCCGGCCCCACTCCAGCCAACTGCCAATCATAAACAATCTGTTTACGATTACTTACAGCAGCGATATTACCTGGCCAGTAATCTCCATGCAGAAGTGTGCTGGGCTGGTTGATCAACGGCGCGATAACTCGATCCGCTTGCTCAATGAGCTGGGTAAACAACTCAATTCGGTGGGGTTTATTGGCAATCAAGAATGGGCGCTTGATTTCCACGATGTGCTCAAGTGCTTGAGCCGCTGCAGTAATGTGGACCTCGAAATCACCCTCCAGCCCCCTGCCCAACCAGGGGAAGGCGTAGAGATCCTCCCCAAGTCCCCAAAATCGGTCGTGAAGTGTAGCCATTTCATCAATCGCTTGAAGATAATCCTCTTTACTCCAATGCCCTGGATCGGAAGCAGGGGGAAGAACCTCCAGTATAAGCCAATCCCCGCTAGGGGAACCTGAAATCATCGAGGGTGTTGATAATGGCAGATGGTCGGACAGTGAGTGGTAAATGCCCACTTCTCGGCGACCGACACCCGCTAGACCAGCACGCGTCGTCCCAAGCGGTTCCTTCACGACGAGTATGCATTCACCATCTCTATTGGACGAACGGTAATGTACTTTGATCCCCCGAATGCGGCCGATGGACGGCCGGCGATCGTGAAGCGGGTATGACTCAACTCGCTCAACATGGATTGAAGTATCCTTGAAATGACGCCGGCAGCCCGCAGTGAGGTTGGCCAGGCTGAAAGGCCAATTCCACTGTTGCTTATCTGATGAGGTGGTCTTGCTGGCAAGATTCATGTTCGAATATCCGCAAAAAAGATCATCCCCGGCGAAAACTGGTGCTCGAATGATGAACATTCATTCGACTGCTATTGAAAATTCAACAGGTTTTTCTCAGCGAAATCATAACCATCAGCGCCTCAGTGGTTCCAAATCGGATTACCACGTGCGGTCGTAATTCTCATCCAGTTTCGAAAGAACCGCCTTTTCGAGATCGATTTGGCTCACGCTCGCCAATTGGATGAGATAGAGCATCACATCCGCCAGCTCAGAGGCGAGTTCATCCTGGCTATCCAGCTCATCGGACCATTGGAAGAGCTCAAGGACCTCATTCGCTTCGAGGACTAAAGAGACGGCGAGATTCTTTGGCGTCTGGGGTTTTACAGAATCAGAACCATACCACCCTTTAGAGCGTACAAATGCATGCATACGTTGTGTGAGTTCTTGTAAATCCATGGCGAAATCCAGTAAACACTGGAGTACGGAGCGCTGTTCCTGTTACTCCACGCTCCCAAAGTATATTTCATAACCTCTAGCGAGATTATAGACACCGAAAATTGGCCTGTCAAAAACAGATCTCCAGGCAGGTTCGACCGCCTGGAGATCCTGAGCA
>JAIWHF010000020.1:0-23390 GCA_048629905.1 Methanosarcinales archaeon | reverse complement strand
TTCTGACACGATCGGCTGGGTGGACGAAGCTGCTCTGTCCGCCATTGTTGATGCTCCTGCTGCATCGGCTAGCTTGCCCTAAAAACATCAGCTCTTCCCTCTCATACCTTTAAGTCATAGCTCAAATCATAAGGTTATAAAATCAAACTGATTAAGATGGAATGATAGCGTTTCGAGTCCAGCTTTCAGTCGCAAAGAGTTCTCTTTTCAATTTCACAAAACAAACGAATACAATAGTTTGACTTTATAGAACGGATGTGCTAAGCTGGTTGTGAAGCAAAGGGTCTCGGGGGATTGTGATGACCCATCACGCACGCCTCAACTGCCCGGCCCGCGCACTATTGCTGGCCGGGTTGATTATATTTCTGTCTGCTTTTTCGTTTCCCAGACGAAAAGGTGCGGTATCCGCTTCCCCTGAAACGCCCTCCGCCCCGGCACACTCCCCTACTCCATCTCCAACCTACACTCCTGGCGAGACCGTCACCGCAGAGCCGACGCCTTCCCCCGTCGCTAGCGAAACACCAGATCCATCTTCCACCCCATATCCGCTGCAAACACCCACGCTGAGCGAAACGGTGTCTCCATCACCGCCGCCGGAGGCCACGTTGGATCTAACGCCTTCTTCAACCACGCAACCGCCTTTCACGCCCACACCGAGCGAGACAGTATCTTCCTCGCCGACATCGACAGCCACGCTGCCTTTAGCACCTTCCTCTACCAACACAGAAGTTCCTCGGTCCTATCCTCCGCTCAGCGTCTTGATCAACGAAGTCGCCTGGGCGGGCACCGTTGCTTCTTCAAGCGACGAATGGATCGAGCTACTCAACACCACGGGTGAAAACATCGATTTGTCGGGGTGGAAGCTGACGGATGGCGATGATCTTCAACTACACCTGCAAGGCACGATCGCCCCTTACAGCTTCTATCTCCTTGAGCGAACCGATGACGGCACCATCGCAAATATCTCAGCCGACCAGATCTATTCGGGTAATCTGCGGAACGATGGTGAGACCCTCCGCCTTTCCGATCCCAGCGGGTCTACAGTGGATAGCGCAAATATCATGAGTGGCGCGTGGCCTGCCGGCGACTCCGGCTCGCGCTCCAGCATGGAGCGGCGAGGGGGCGAAGATCAATCCGGAAACTGGGTGACATTCACCGGCTGGGGTGGAAATGGTCATGATGTCGATGGCAATCCGATCCGCGGCACTCCTCGACAATACAACTCTATCTTTTTCGCCTCCCCAACTCCATCTTTGACCCCGACCTCAGATGCCCATTACCCTCCACAATACCTGTTCATCAATGAAATCGCCTGGGCGGGAACCGTTGCCTCCTCCAGCGACGAGTGGATCGAGCTCTTTAACCCAAACTCAGACCCTGTTGATCTTGGTGGTTGGTCCCTCAGCGACGGCGGGGATCTTGCCGTCACCCTCACGGGGGTCATCGCTCCGTATAGCTACTTCTTGCTGGAGCGAACGGACGATAACGCCATATCCAACATCGCTGCGGACCTGATCTACTCAGGAAATCTCAACAACAGTGGGGAGCGTTTGGAACTGCGCGATCCTTCCGGGGCGGAGGTTGACAGCGCAGACGGATCGAGCGGGTGGCCCGCGGGCAATCGCAGCACGCATGCCAGTATGGAGCGCATCGGGGGCGCCGACATCCCCGGGAATTGGGCATCCTACAACGGAGGCGGGAGTGGCCTCGACGCTCACGGAGGCCCAGTTCCGGGTACGCCGCGGCAAATGAACTCTCCCTTCCTCACCTCACCATCCCCCACGCCAAGTTCTCAACCGGCCATCTTCCAGCCGTTGGATGTGATCGTCAACGAGGTCGCCTGGGCAGGCACTCATGCCTCCGCCAATGATGAGTGGATAGAACTGCATAACCCTGGGCCAACCCCGATTGATCTCACGGGCTGGGTTCTTTCTGATGGCAGCGATCTGCGCATTAACCTCACGGGCACGATTACAGCCCGCGGCTATTACCTTCTAGAGCGAACAGACGATGCCACAGTCCTTGATATCCACGCCGATCAAATATACAGCGGCGGGTTGAGGAACGACGGAGAGAGCCTCAAACTGCAGGGCCCGAGCGGTAAAGTGATTGATAGCGCTAATCTGGGCGGGGGCTCCTGGCCCGGAGGCAATCAGGGGGCTCGCAGAACAATGGAGCGCTGGGGAGGCGAGGACCGTCGCGGGAACTGGGGGACCTTCACCGGCTGGGGTGGAAACGGACGTGACTCTCAAGGAAAGCAGATCCAAGGGACGCCCCGTCAACCAAACTCTGTATTATTCCCCACGCCCGTGCCGACCTGGATCCCTGGAAAAATCGTAATCAACGAGGTGTTGATACGCCCTCATTACGATTGGGAGGGAACCGGCGGGATTGACACGAAGGACGAATTCATCGAACTGCTCAACCTCGGCCCCTACGCTGTTAACCTGAGAGGTTGGTGGCTGGATGACATTGCCGATGCAGGATCGAACCCATACGAGCTCCCGGGGGTGACGCTTCGCCCCGGCGAGTTTGTGGTCTTTTTCCGATCGCGCACACGGATTGCGCTGAACGATGGTGGTGATACTGTCCGCTTGCTCTCGCCCGACACGCGTGTGGTCGATAAGATCTCCTACAAGCGCGTGCGCGCCTACAACTTATCTTATGGGCGTCTGCCAGACGGCTCAGGTCATCTACATTACGGCTTATGGCCAACCGCAGGTAAGCCAAATCGGCTCTTTCTTGAGGGCATTTTCGAAACAGAAAAGGAAATTGTTGGCGTGTGCGCGCCTGGAGAACCCCCCAGGATGCGGTTCCCGCGCCTCGGGCGCCATCCTGAGTTGGTGAACCGGTTGAGCTCACAAGGGCACTTGCTCTGCTCCAGCGGGCATTCCGATCTCGCAGATGCGGAGAGCGACGCTCCATCTATTGACAAGAATTAAACCCCTATCAAAACAACCCGAGCGAATCTCCGCGCCGATCAATAGGGAACCCCGTACAAACTCCCGGGGGCCAGTAAGGTATCCCTTATTGGAATCCAGATCAACATACCTAAAACGACGGCCAACAACGCTCCGACCAGGAACAGGATGGCGAAAATGCCAATCGTCTTTCCCCAGGATATGCGGTTGACTGATTTCACGGCCAGAAGGGTGAGCACCAGGCTGTAAATCGCAAGTGGAATTGTCAGGCAATTTACAAAGGGAATCCACCCGATGACTGCGCTTAGGAGCGTGATCGGTGCGGTGAAAGCGGCCAGCGCATACGTCATTTCAGCTAAGGTTCCTTCTCCCCCGAAGGCGCTTGCTGTGAACTGCACTATTCCAGAGTAAATGAGTATGCCAATGGCGCTGATAAGAGCGACCATGGGCAGCCCGCAGATAAAGACACCAGCGATCATCAAGCCCCCCGGAAGCAGCAATCCTGCTTCCTGTTCGAGCGATTCAAATAGCCCTGGGCCGGCCAAGAGACTTGAAAACAATAACTGCATAGTTGAAGTAATCAGGAAGGAAATCGCGCTTGTAATGGCGATCCAAAGCAACGCCCGACCGAGCGATCCGTTCGGGTCATCCGCCAAGCTGCGGAATGTCTCCTCGTTTGGGCGTGTGAGCGCCATTTTCCAGGATTCAAACCAGGAATATGTCCCATACTCGGTTGGAAAATCGCTGCTCCCTGTCTCTGTGGTTATTGCATTGCCATCTTCAATATCTGTCATCGTCAGTTTCCTTTCACTCCCCTCATTAATGAAGTAGGTCTAGTTTATTGCGCTTTAGCATGTGAACCCTGACATCTTGGCGGTATTTCGGTTGACAATAAATTCTGGTCCCCTTTAAAGGCAAAATGGATAGTGTATGTATTATGCAGGGTTATTCATTAAACACCACTGTCTATATGTCTACCGGGTTTGCAGGATAAACTCCGCCGAGGGATCAGAATGACAACACATCGCACGCCCAATAACGCAACCCCCGCGCTTACCCTCGTGCACCCGATATCTCAGATCCTCGAGGTTCTCTTTCAAAAGAACGTTAAAACACTTAGAATGTCCCTGTCAATTCTTTAATCACACACGATGACTATTTCTATTCATACATTTTTCCCGTCGTCATCAAGAAAGGTGTTGGTCTACGTATGCATGTCTTAGTTACAGGCAGCAGTGGATTAATCGGATCGGAAGCCGTCATGTTCTTTGATCAGCTTGGTTTCCGTATTTACGGCGCTGACAACAACATGCGCGCTGACTTCTTCGGCGCCAAAGGGGACACAACCTGGAATCGCAAGCGGCTCGAGGAAACTTGTGCGCACTTCACCCATCACGAATTAGATATCCGTGATCGAGAAACCGTAGATGCTCTCTTCTCTAAGAATCGTTTTGACCTCATCCTGCACGCCGCCGCCCAGCCGAGTCACGATCTGGCAGCGAAGCGCCCCTTTGACGACTTCGATGTAAACGCTGTTGGAACCCTGAACCTGCTTGAAGCTTGCCGAATACACTGCCCTGATGCTGTTTTTATACACATGAGTACCAACAAGGTTTATGGGGATCGGCCTAACAAAATCAAGCTCAAGGAGCATGAAACACGCTGGGATTACGACGACCCTAAATTTTTAAACGGGATACCTGAGGACTTCCCCATTGATCAGAGCCTGCACTCGTTATTCGGCGCTTCAAAACTCGCTGGCGATATCCTTGCACAGGAGTACGGTCGCTATTTTGGGTTGAAAGTCGGGATCTTCAGAGGAGGTTGCCTGACAGGACCGCACCACTCCGGTGTTGAACTTCACGGTTTCCTTAATTACCTTGTGCTGGTCGCGCTGCGCGAGGGTCCCTATACCATCTTCGGTTATAAAGGAAAACAGGTTCGCGATCAGATTCACAGCCATGACGTAATAAATGCGTTCTGGCACTTCGCCCAAGATCCAAAACCTGGAGAGGTATACAACCTGGGCGGGGGCAAGGAAAACGCGGCCAGCTTGATCGAGTGCGTTGATATCATCGAGCGGCTCTCGGGAAAACGCCCTGAACTGACGTATACGGACCAGAATCGCATCGGAGATCATATATGCTATTACTCCGATCTCTCTAAACTCAGGTCTCATTACCCGGGGTGGGATTTAACGTACACCATCGAAGAAATCATCGAAGAGATGATCCTGCACATGCGTGACCGCTAGAAGATATCAGTGCGAACCTAAGAAACCAAAGTATGCGCTTAACCATCCTAAACCAGTTCTATATACCGGATTTAGCGCCCACAGGGCATATGGCCGCGTCCCTGGCCGAACACCGCGCCGACCAAGGAGATGATGTCACCGTCATCACCAGCAGCGGTGGCTATGTTTCAGAATCGGCCACAGCTTCGGGATCGAAGTCGACGAACCCCAGAGTGCACCGCTTGTGGACACCGCGGCTGGGCAAGAGCACGTCGCTCGCAAGAATCGTAGATTATGTCGCCTTTTATATCTTGGCTACCATCCGTTCGATCACTCTTCCAAAGCAGGACATCATCATTTCACTGACAACTCCGCCCTTCATCGCCTGGACGGCCATCTTCCACAAGCTTATTCATCGGTCAACAAAAGTGCTCCTCTGGAATATGGACTGCTACCCTGAAATCGCCGAGAGAGCCGGCGTGATTGAGAAGGACGGTTTCCTCAGCCGAGTCTTCCGGAGCGTGAACCACGGATTGTTCCGGCGCCTGGACCAACTCGTTTGTCTCGACGGGGCTATGTTGGATCTTCTCGTATCCCAATACGTTTCAGCCGAGCATGCGCTCGCAACATGCGTCATCCCGAATTGGGAGAAGGCCTCACAGTTCCCCCCTGATCTCGCTCCCGCCCCCTGGGATGCAGCGGCAACATCGATCTCAGACGATGACTTCGTCATTCTCTACCTGGGCAATGCGGGATTTGGACACCGCTTCGAGACAATCATCGCTGCGGCTAATCGGCTGGTAGACGAACCCGTCGCATTCCTCTTCATCGGCGGCGGTGAGAAGTGGGCGTGGATCGAAAATGAAAAGAACGCAAATGACCTGCAGAACATCCATCTGTTTCCTTATATCCCAAAAGAGCTCACCCCCTCAGCCCTGGCGATGGCGGATTGCACGCTCATCACGATGAACGAATCGGCGCTCGGTGTAATCAGCCCCAGCAAACTGCACGCATACATGGCGATGAGCCTCCCCACGCTCTATATTGGCCCGGTGGGGAGTAATGTAGATGAAGCGATTGAGCGCTTTGATGCCGGCGCATCCTTGCGGCACGGGGACGTTGAAGGAGTTGTCCATTTTATCAACGAGCTGCGCACTCAGCCTGAACGGCTTCAAGCTATGCGCAGTAATGCTCGCCGAGCCTTCGATGATGCCTTCTGCGATACCCAGACCCTCCCGCAATTCGACCGGATACTGGATCAATTGCTTTCTGAATAATCTATCATTTTAATAGTCGGCCATTGATAAGATATGGCCTCTCTTCGCTTTCGTGCCTCTGCTATAATTCAATTGTTATGTCTTTGACAGTTGAGGAAGTTCGCCACATCGCAAATCTGGCCAGGCTGCAGCTTACGCCTGAGGAGGAGCGCCGCTACGCGCAACAACTCTCCTCCATCCTCGAATCCGCCGCTCGCCTGCTTGAAGTCGATACCGCACAAATCCCACCCACGGCAACTGTCCTTCCCCTGCGGGCACCTTTACGCCCTGACATTCCACGCCCCTGCCCGCCGCGCGAGAAGATGCTCTCTAACGCACCAGAATCTGAAGCAGGGATGTTCCGTGTTCCTCCTGTGCTGGAATAGATGCTTCCGGGGCGGTTTACTTCTTTGTGCTTGATGACCCGATCCCATGACTGATCTGACGGACCTCTCCCTTCTGGAAGCCGCTTCCGCTCTGCGCAAAGGGGATGTCAGCTCCTTAGAGTTGACGGAAGCCTGTCTGGAGCGCATCGATGCTCTCGAGCCGCAGCTCCATGCATTCCTGGCTCAAACACCGGATCTGGCGATCTCTCAGGCGAAAGCAGCAGACCAACGACTGCAAGAGTGGCGCAAAAAGTCAGATGATCCGCTACCCCTCACCCACGGCATCCCGGTCGCCATCAAAGACGTGCTGTGCCTCGAGGGAATTCCAACCACATGCGGCTCCCTCATCCTTGAAGACTTCCGCCCTCCCTACTCGGCTACGAGCGTCGCCAGGTTGATCGACACTGGAGCAGTGGTTCTGGGCAAGACCAATACCGACGAGTTCGCTATGGGCTCTTCAACGGAGAACTCGGCTTATGGCACAACCCATAACCCCTGGGATCTCGACCGGGTACCCGGTGGATCCTCTGGAGGATCTGCGGCAGCAGTTGCGGCAGGTATGTGTTTCGCAGCCCTGGGGACGGATACGGGGGGGTCTGTGCGCCAGCCTGCTTCCTTCTGCGGGATCACGGGGCTCAAAACATCCTACGGGCGCGTCTCCCGCTACGGATTGATCGCCTACGGATCGTCACTCGATACGGTCGGAGCCTTGACGCGCTCCGCGGCCGACCTTCTTCCGCTCTTCACTGCCATGGCAGGCCATGACCCCTTAGACTCAACATGCATGCCCGATCCCGTCCCGGAAATTAACCTGGACGGTGGCAACCTGACCGGTGTCCGCATCGGTGTGCCGAAAGAGTACCTTATTGAGGGGATACAGGACGAAGTTGAGACTGCTGTCCGCGCCGCCGTGAAAGTATTGGAGGAGCTCGGCGCTGAAATTCAAGAAGTCAGCCTGCCGCATACAGACCTCGCCCTGCCGGTGTATTACCTGATCGCTCCCGCAGAGGCATCTGCCAACCTTGCCCGTTACGACGCGGTTCGCTTCGGCCCTCGCCTTAAATCAGAAAAATTATGGGACCAATATTTACGAACCCGCGGTGAGCTCTTCGGCCCTGAAGTCAAACGCCGCATCATGCTCGGGACCTATGCTCTTTCTGCCGGGTATTACGACGCCTATTACGGTCAAGCGCAAAAGGTACGGACGCTGATTAAGGACGATTTCGAAACCGTGTTTAAGGACGTTGATTTGATCGCCTGCCCTGTCGCTCCAACAACAGCTTTCCGCATTGGCGAACACGGCGACGACCCGCTGGCGATGTACCTGGAGGACATCTTCACGCTGCCCGCCAATCTCGCTGGTGTCCCGGGGATGGCCTTTCCGGTCGGATTCGATCAAAATGACCTGCCGATTGGGATGCAGTTGAATGCACCCCATCTGGGCGAGACGGCGCTCTTCCAAGCTGTTCATGCCTACCAGACACAAACGGACTGGCACCTGCGCAAACCAGATCTTTAGCATTAAAAGGGAAGGAAACCAACATGAAAATCGTTATCCCTATGGCTGGCTTCGGAACTCGTATGCGACCCCACACCTGGTCCAAACCGAAACCTCTCGTCAGTGTAGCCGGTAAACCCATCGTCGGTCACGTCCTCGATATGTTCTCAACCCTGCCCGACATCGATGAAATTGTCTTCATCGTTGGTTATCTGGGTGAGCAGATCGAGGAATACGTCAGCGAGGTCTACCCCGAGATATCGGCTCGCTACGTTGTCCAGGAGGAGATGCTCGGGCAGTCTCACGCCATCTGGCTCGCCCGCGAGGGGCTTACCGGTCCAATGTGTATGGTCTTCGTGGATACGCTACTCGAGATCGATCTCAACCTCCTGCCGAGCGAGAAGGCGGGTGCGGTAACCTGGGTCAAAGAGGTGGAAGATCCCCGTCGTTTCGGCGTGACCGATGTCGGTGATGACGGCTGGGTGCGCCGCCTGGTTGAGAAACCAGACGACATGAGTAATAACCTCGCCCTGGCCGGTTTCTACTACTTCGAAAAGGCGGAGGACCTCATCTCGGCGATCGAAAAACAGATGGAACAAGGCGACCAACTTGGAGGGGAGTTCTACCTCGCCGATGCGATCAACGTTATGCTTGAAGATGGTCTCAAGATGCGCGTCGAGACCGTTCAAGTCTGGAAAGACTGCGGGAAACCCGACGCTTTACTCGAAACAAACCGCTATCTACTCGACAACGGGCGGGATAACACCGCAGATGCACAAAAACGAGATGGAACGCTCATCATCCCTCCGGTGTTCATCCATCCCAGCGCCGAAATATCCCAGGCGGTAATTGGGCCCCATGTCTCGGTGGGATCCGGATGCGTCATCCATCGCTCCGTCATCCAAGACTCGATTATAGAGAACGAGACAACCATTGAAAATGCCCTGCTCTCGGAGTCTCTCGTCGGGCGAGGCGCCCGGATCACCGGTAGAGTCAAGATGCTGAATATCGGGGACACTTCGCAAGTGGAAGATTAATTGACTGCTCGGATGTAAAAGTATCAGGATCGTCATCGAAGAAGGTACCCTGATACGTGCCTTTAGCGGCTTGTTAAACTCCATAATATGGCGCTTACGGGATAGGGAAGATCATCGTCCCTCGCAGGGCTAAGTGCCACTGGCAGCCCTCTCCGAATTATCCGATTATGTGAACAACTCAGGACTTTTTTTGATGGAACACAATCCCGTCGAATGCCTCTCGGGCCATACCTACGCTGAGCGCCCGATTGCTCTCTGGTGGGAGGGGGAACGATTAAACATCGTGGAGATCGTAGCTCGGTGGCGGATTTCCGGCGGACGTTGTTTCAGGGTGCAGGCTGAAAACAACCTGCTTTTCGAGCTGTGTTATAGCGAACAACAGGATGAGTGGCAGGTCTCACTCTTATGAGAACTCAAAACTTGAGAACTGTTTTCCCGAAGTAGTGCGGGAGACAGAGGCAACAAAACGAGACCCTTGCTTTTAGACTAGAAGGAGTAAAACAGAATGCGTGATTTCGTCGCTCGCCGCATCGCCAGCGTTCCACCTTCAGGAATACGCCGTTTCTTCGACATTGCCGCCACGATGGATGATGTGGTTTCTCTGGGTATTGGCGAGCCTGACTTCGTCACCCCAGAACCCATTCTGCGCGCGGGAATTAAATCCCTGGAGCAAGGCGAGACCCATTACACCTCCAACTCGGGTATCCCCGAGCTGCGCCAGGCGCTCGCAGAGCACTTAAAACAACTTTATGATGTCACCTATGATCCGGAGGACGAGATCCTCGTCACCGTAGGTGTATCGGAAGCGCTTTACCTGGCGCTTGCCGCAGTGCTCGATCCGGGCGATGAAGTTATCGTGCCCACGCCATGTTTTGTTTCCTACCAGCCAGAGGTAATCTTCGCCGGCGGCACACCCGTCGTCCTGAAAACACGTGTAGAAGATGACTTCCAGGTTTCGGCATCTGATCTCAAGGCGCTCATAACACCTAAAACCAAGGCGCTTCTTTTCGGTTATCCCAACAACCCAACCGGCGCAGTGATGAGCCGCGAACGCCTTCAAGCACTCGCCGAGGTTGCCAAGGAACACGACCTGCTGGTCATCTCCGATGAGATCTACGATCGTCTCGTGTATGACCACGAACACGTCTGCATCGCTTCTTTGGATGGGATGCACGATCGGACGATCACGCTCGGCGGCTTCTCAAAAGATTACGCCATGACTGGCTGGCGGATAGGTTATGCCGCCGCTCCTTCTCCCATTCTCGGCGCAATGCGCAAGATACACCAATACACCATCATGTCCGCTCCGACAGTATCTCAAGTCGCGGCGCTTGAAGCTCTACGTATTGGCAATGAGCACGTCGAGAGGATGGTTGCAGAGTACAACCGCCGCCGTCGGCTTATCGTCGACGGCTTTAACGAACTGGGACTCAAGACCTTCGAGCCTCGCGGCGCTTTCTACGCTTTCCCTTCTGTGGAGGCCAGCGGGATGGATGATGAGACTTTCGCCGACAGGTTGCTCGATGAGGAACGCGTCGCCGTCATCCCCGGCAATGCCTTCGGCGCCGATGGAAACTTCGTCCGCTGTTCGTACGCGACTTCATACGAGAAAATTGAGGAGGCGCTGGAGCGAATGCGCCGCTTCATGCAGCGGCACGGCTGAGGTCACTCGAAGACAGAGTGAAGATATCTGTCTTCCTTTTATAAACTCGCCTACCGCTGGTATCCTTGTAGCTAATGACAAACTCAGCCTTCGAACCCGTTATCGGCTTAGAGGTGCACGCCGAACTGCTCACGCAGTCGAAGATGTTTTGCGGCTGCGCCGTTGTTGATTCCACAATCGCTGAGCCGAACACTTCCGTCTGTGAGATATGCACCGGGATGCCCGGTACGCTTCCGGTAATCAACGAGCGGGCCATCGAGTTCGCCGTGCGCGTTGCCCTGGCTCTGCATTGCACCATCTCCGAAACGAGCGTGTTTGCACGTAAGAATTATTTTTATCCCGACCTCCCCAAGGGTTACCAGATCTCACAATTCGAGCTCCCCTTAGCACATGATGGCTGGCTGGCCATAGAGACCGAAGCCGGGGAGAAGCGTATCCGCATCCGCCGCGTCCACCTTGAAGAGGACACCGGGAAGCTCTTCCATCGCCAAGGGCATTCGCTTGTCGATTTCAACCGCTCGGGTGTTCCGCTGCTGGAGATCGTCAGCGAACCGGATCTGAGTTCCATAGAAGAGGCAAAGATTTATACGACCGCTCTTCGGTCCATTCTCCGCTATTTGGAGGTGACCACTGGAGACATGGAAAAGGGTGTCATCCGCTTTGAGGCGAACGTCTCCGTCCGCCAAGCGGGTTCAACTGAACTGGGCATTCGCACGGAAATCAAGAATCTAAACTCATTCCGGGCGATGACCCACGCTCTCGCTTATGAGGTCGAGCGCCAGAGTACTATTCTAAAAGAGGGCGGCGATGTCTCTCAGGAGACCCTCGGCTGGGATGAGGCCAGCTCAAGTACAGTCTCTCAGCGCAGCAAAGAAGAGGCGCACGACTACCGGTACTTCCCCGAACCCGATTTGCCTCCGCTTCACGTTGAACCGACGTGGGTTGCGCAGATTCAATCCGAATTGCCAGAACTCCCCCTGGAAAAAAGCCGTAGGTTCGTTACGGAGTATGGACTCACAGCCTATGCTGCCGGCGTCCTTACGACCGAGCGTTCGATCGGCGATTATTTTGAGACCGCAGTAGAGTCTGCCCCCAGGGTGCCTCCGGTAAAGATCGCCAACTGGCTCTCGAGCGATCTGTTCGGTTTGTTAAATCAAGCTGGTATCGATTTCCAGGACAACGTCGTCCCACCCGCAGATCTCGCCCGCCTGGTTGAACTGGTCGAAACCGGCGAGGTCAACGCCACGAGCGCGAAAACCGTTCTGGCCGAGATGGTCTCCTCGGGGAACCCCCCTGACGACATCGTCCGCACTCTCGGGCTGAGCATGATCCAGGACCCTGAGGTGATTGAGAGCATCGTTCGCCGTGTTCTCGATGCACACCCCCGTCAGGTAGCAGACTACCTGGACGGCAATACAGGCGTATTCCAGTGGCTCTTCGGTCAGGTTATGAAGGAGGCTGAAGGCCGCGCCAATCCATCAGCCGTACGCTCCGCCTTGAGCGCTGCACTGGAGTAGAGTCTCCAGTGCTGAGGGTGAGAATTGTCACTTGACCCATGTGTGGTGTGGCGATAGGGTTCTTCTGAGAATACGTCGATGATTCGAGACCTCGAAATACAACGACTTGGAAGCTGCATTTAGTGCAGCTAATCTGAACGAGCGGGTGCCTGAGGCAGGTACCCGCATGTCATTTTAGGAGAAGGATGCCAACCGGCAAGCAGAAATTTCAGTGTTACGTCTGTGAAACACAACTTTTCTAAAGGACACACCTATGCAAATACCCGTCAGTGAAATTCACGAGATCATCGACAGGGAAGCCGGCGACGAAGGCTCGATCATATCTGCATTGGAAAAAATTCAGCAGCACTACCGCTATCTGCCCAAGGAGGCTTTGATCCTTGCCAGCCAACGATTGGGTGTGCCTCTATCACAAGCCTACGCTGTCGCCACTTTCTACAACGCCTTCAGCTTGAAGCCAAAAGGTAAATATTGCCTTCAAATTTGCATGGGCACAGCCTGCCACGTCCGTGGTAGTCCTCAGCTCCTTGACCAGATGGAAACTAAATTCAATATCAAAGCGGGTGAGACGACTCCCGATCATCTCTTCACTCTAGAAACGGTTAATTGTCTGGGCGCTTGTGCTTTAGGACCAATAGTTGTGGTTAACGATGAATACTCTGGGCAGATGACAGTCCAGAAATCCGATGCTCTCATGAAGCGTCTCATACGAAAAGAAGGATTGGATTAGCATGGTTAGTATCCATACCGCCCAAGAGTTGGATACCTGGCGCGAGTCACTTACAGCAAAAGTAGACCCGGATCTCCCCGTAATTACGGTCTGCGGTGGCACTGGGTGCCGTGTCTATGGTAGCGAGAAAGTATGGACCGCTTTCCAAGATGAGCTAACGAATCAGAAGGCGAAGGCCAAGCTTAATTACGACATCAAAGTGACAGGCTGTCATGGTTTCTGCGAGAAAGGTCCCCTTGTTGTGATTCACCCTCAAGGGATTATGTATACGAATGTTAAAGTGTCGGACGTCGCAGAGATTGTGGGCGAGACCATCGCTAAAAATACGGTTATTGAGCGCCTGCTGTATGTTGATCCCCAAACCAACGAAGAAATTGAGTGTGAGCAGGATGTTCCGTTCTATAAACATCAACATCGACTAATCCTCGGCCTCAACGGGTTGCTCGACCCCACCCGGATCGAGGAATATATATCTCAAGGCGGCTTTAATTCCCTCAAGAAGGTCTTAGTTTCCCTGTCTCCTGAGGATGTTATCGAAGAAATGAAAAAGTCCGGTCTGCGCGGCCGCGGTGGAGCGGGATTCCCCACAGGGTTTAAGTGGGAACTATGTCGCCAGCAACCGGGTGACGTTAAATATGTGATCTGTAATGCGGACGAGGGCGACCCAGGGGCATATATGGATCGCTCAATCATGGAGGGGAATCCCCACTTAGTCTTGGAAGGTATGATTATTGGCGCATACGCCATGGGAGCAAACCAGGGCTATGTCTATATCCGTAATGAATATCCACTAGCAGTGAAACATCTGCGGCAGGCAATCTCCCAAGCGGAGGAGGTTGGCTTGCTGGGTGAAAATATCCTCGACTCAGGTTTTGATTTCACAGTGAAAATAAAATTGGGCAGCGGCGCATTTGTCTGCGGCGAAGAGACCGCTCTCATAGCATCAATTGAAGGGCAAATCGGTGAACCTCGCCCACGCCCACCATACCCTGCAGAATTTGGCCTTTGGGGGAAACCTACCAATATTAATAATGTCAAGAGCTGGGCTTCGGTTCCGATCATCATCGATAAGGGATCGGATTGGTACGCGAGTATCGGCACCGAGACGAGTAAAGGCACCGTGATCTTTTCTGTTGTCGGTAATATCAACAATACCGGTCTAGTCGAAGTGCCAATTGGCATTTCTTTGCGAGAGTTGATTTTCGACATCGGCGGAGGTATCCCCGACGGCAAGTCCTTTAAAGCGGCGCAAATCGGTGGGCCTTCAGGAGGCTGTATCCCCGCCGAACACCTCGATATACCCATTGATTATGAATCTCTCCAATCTCTTGGGGCGATCATGGGCTCAGGGGGGTTGGTCGTCGCCGATGAAGATACCTGCATGGTTGATTTCGCCGCCTACTTCATGCGCTTCACCCAGGAAGAATCCTGCGGGAAATGTGTGCCCTGCCGCGTGGGAACGAAGGCAATGCTGGAAACGCTCGAGCGCATCTGTGCCGGTGACGGCCAGCCTGGGGATGTGGATTACCTTATCGAGCTGGGTGAGGAGATCAAACGGTCCTCCCTCTGCGGCTTGGGACAGACTGCACCAAACCCGGTGCTATCCACCATTCGCTACTTCCGTGATGAATATGAAGCCCACATTGTCGATAAAACCTGCCCCGCCAGGGTATGCAAGGGGCTGATCACCTACTCGGTGATCGATGAGAATTGCACCGGCTGTATGGTCTGCTTGCGCAACTGTCCTGAAGGCGCTATTCAGGGTGAGAAGAAAGAGGTTCACGTTATTGATGCCGATCTATGCACTCGCTGCGGAATGTGTATGAGCGTGTGCAAGTTCGACGCTATCCTGGTGGAATAGAAGCGGACGATCGTACTTGGTAAACGAGGAAACGATGCCCAAACTGACGATCAATGGCAGCGAGATCCAGGTACCTGAGGGGCGCTCTGTGCTGGAAGCCTGCCGCGAGCATGGCATCCCAGTGCCCACATTGTGTTATCACCCGGCGCTCGAACCCTATGGGGCATGCCGGTTGTGCATGGTCGAGGTTTCTTCCCCTCCTCGCCCATCCCGACTGGTGGCTTCATGTGTTCATCCCTGCGAGGAAGATGCGGTCATTGAGACCGATTCCGAGGCGGTGAGAAAGAGCCGAAAGACCACAATTGAGCTGCTATTAGCCGGTGCACACAATGACCCTATGCTGCTGGCGCTTGCAGAAGAATATGGCGTGAAAGAAATCCGCTTCACGCTTCCCGAAGAAGATTTATGTGTGCTCTGCGGCTTGTGTGTCCGTGCCTGCCGGGAGATCGTCGGGGTCGGCGCTATCAGCCTGATCAATCGGGGCATGGCCAGGAAGGTCAGCACACCCTTCCAGATCGCTTCTTCGACCTGTATCGCTTGCGGAACCTGTGTGTTGATATGCCCGACCGATGCGATTAAGCTGAAAGACATCACCCATTTTCACAGCGTCCATGGTGCGGATTCCGAGTTCGAACGTGTGTACTGTCAAATATGCGACGATGTGGATTTGAGTCCAGTGGTTATTCAGGATGTTGATGTGTTAGTAGGAGCGAAGATAGACCAAGAAGCGGATCTCGAGTAATCCTTATCACGCCAGAAGGGGTTAAGCGCCTCGAGCGCTTGGCCTTCTGAGTTGAACCACAAGGATGGTTTTATGGGCGCGGACGGAAAACCGCACAAGAATTCCCCAGATCTGGACGCATCGCCCCGCACGGGCGTGCTCGTCTGTGAATGCGGCGATGAGATCGCAGGCGTATTGGATACCAATGCGCTCTGCGCTGCGGCTGCGGAACTGCCCGGTGTTGTTTATGCAAGCTGTGAAGCCTATCCTTGCAGCAAAGACGGCCTTTTGCGCATGCAACAGGCAATTGAAGAAAACAAACTAGAACGCGTACTTGTCGCTGGCTGCACCCCGCGCTTGGTGGAAAAACACTTTCGAGATGCAGCGCTTTCCGTTGGGTTGGACCCCGGCGGGGTCGATGTGGTCGACATCCGCGAGCATTGCGCCTACGTTCACGCGGACGAACCTGACGCCGCCATGCAAAAAGCGGCGGATCTGATTGTGATGGGGGTTTCCCGGCTCGCAGCAACCAGCCTTCCCTTTCCACATACCCATGCTTTTGTGAACTCGGCCTTGATCATCGGCAGCGGATTGAGCGGATTGACCGTTGCCAATTCCCTGGCCAGCGCCGGTCATCACGTCACGCTGATTGAAAGCGCTCAGGAGCTGGGTGGAACAAGCCACACTTTTCAGGAGAATGCGAAGGATTTGATTGACGGCCTTATCGGAATCGTGTCCAACCACTCTAGTATCGATATTTTGCTTGATTCACGCCTCACGCAAGTGGCCGGGCCTCCAGGGTCCTATGAAGTTTCTATTAAATCTAGCGATCAGACGAAGACGATTACGGTCGGAGCGATTGTTGTCGCCACAGGTGCGAAACCACTACCCTTGGATAGCAGTCGACATATCGATCCTTCATGTGTGGTAACGCAATCCCATTTTGCACATGAACTAACGGGTGCAGAGACGGCTGGCAGCGACCTGGCAATGCAGGATGTCGTGCTGATCTTGTCTTCAGAAGATGGGGGTGAAGACTGCTGCTCGCACTTGAGCAGCCTAACGGGTGTCCGCCAGGCTATTCAGGTCAAGCAGCTCAACCCTGCGGCCACTATTACTGTTCTCTTTAGAGAGTTATATTCAACTGGGGATAACCAGCATCTTGAAGAGAAGGTTCAGCAAGCTAAGGAATTGGGGGTTACCTTCTTCCGCTATCGCACGGAGACTCCCCCGCTGATCTCCGAAAAGACCGTGGATATCGATGACCCCTTGACGGGCCAACCCGTGCGCCTGCTCTATGACCGGGTGGTGCTCGCCATGCCGCTCGGGCCTCAAGACAACTCCGACACTCTGGCTGCCCTCCTGGGCCTACATCAAGACAAGCATGGCTTCATGATCGAAGAGCGAACACGTCTGGTTCCCGGTCGATATTGCGACCCCGGGATCTATGTTGTCGGCAGTGCGCACCAACCCGTGGATACCACCGACGTGCTGTTACAAGCCTATATGACCAGCTCTCGTTTACAGCGTTTTCTAAATCAGGAAACAATTTCCACTGGAGCACCTATTGCCGAGGTCGTTCCGGAAACGTGCACCGGTTGTGGAAACTGCGTTCAGGTCTGCCCGGTCAACGCCATCCAGCTCATACAGAAAGATGGTGTTCTTTCGCTGGCGGAGGTCGAATCTCTACGTTGTACAGGTTGTGGGAACTGCGCGGTGGTCTGCCCGGTCAACGCCATCGTGATCCCCGGCTGGGACGATCTCGCCATCGTATCTCAAATCAACGCCGCCTTTACTTCGTCTCTTACAAAGGACGGTGCAGAAAGCGGCGTCCATCCTCCCCGAATCCTCGCTTTTGCCTGCGAATGGAGCGCTTATGCATCGGCGGACCTGGCCGGCACGCTGCGGATTCCTTACCCCTCCGATGTCCGCATTTTACGTATGAACTGTTCGGCTCGTTTTGACCCCCAACACATCCTGTGGGCTTTACTCAATAATGCGGATGGTGTTTTGCTGGGTGCATGTCATCCTGGTGAATGCCATTACGGTACCGGTAACTTGTACGCAGATGAGCGAGTGAAAATATTGAAGCAGCAACTTGCCGACTATGGCCTCGATCCCCGCCGCGTGAGGCTGGAATTCCTCGCTGGTGATGACGGCGCAGGGTTCGTAGAGACGATAAATGCATTTCGCGATGATCTTGAGAAAAAGATGGTCAAGACCTAAAGATCTATATCCTAGAGGAAATATTGTGAACATTAGACAAGACCTGGAAAAAAGTGAGGAGCCCTATGTCTAAAAGACTAGAAATGGAGGTTTGGTCACTCGACAACTGTGCCGGGTGTGGCCTATGCGTAGCCGCCTGCTCCAAGCAAGTGCTGCGCTGGAACGGGGGCGATCATCCAATCTTAGAAACTCGCATTAAGACGGTTGGTTACACAATAGGCCCGCTGGACAGCTGCTCCTTCTGCGAGCACTTCTGTGAGGAAGCTTGCCCGCGCCTGGATCGCTGGGCCGCCATAGAGCCCAGCTCTCTGTTCGCGGCGAGTGCGCGCGGGCCCGTCGAATCTGGAGCGCCAAACGATGTGATCCGCAGTATTTTAACCGCCGGCCTCACCACAGGCATGCTGGATGGCGTCGTAATGCTCGACCTCGACCCATGGACCCTCGAACCTAAAGCCCGCGTGGTAACGACCGTTGAGGAGATCGTCTCCAGCGTCGGACCACAATATCTATGGGCTCCTGTTTTTGATGCTCTTAACGAGGCCATCTTTGATCGGGGCCTGAAGAACATCGCCGTCGTCAGCACCCCTTGCGCTGCGCAAGCCATCCGCAAAATCAAAGCCTCCCCAAATACCCTGCTGAGTCCCTACCAGGACAGTATCCGCTTGAGCATCGCCGTATTCTGTACCGGCATCTACCGTCCGGAGATGATTGAAGAGATTCTGGTCAAGAGCATGGGTATCTCCCGTGACCAGGTCAAGCGTCTGGACGTATCCGCCGACCGCGATGAGCTCTCGGTGGAGCTATGGGACGGCAACGTACACTCCATAGCCCGACAAGATGCCGAGAAGTACACGCTCACCGGCTGTGGGAGCTGCGATGACTACCTTGGAGAATCGGCGGATCTAGCTGTCGGCACTCTAGGTGCGCCTGATGGCAAGTCTACCTTGATCGTTCGCTCTCCTGCTGGCGAGGTATTTGTTCGCAACGCCAACCAGCTGCATCTGTTGGATTTAGCCCCCGATGTGGATAGCGCCAGCCTTGAAGCCGCTTCCGGCGAAAAAGACCGTCGCGAGCGAGCTCAGGCGTTTAACGATCTTAATATTTTGATGCTGGACGCATTGGCTGATCCGATGCAGCGTAACGAGGCTATTAAACAGTTCGTCCGTCTGTACCGAACGCCCGCGCGTTCCACCTCACCAACAAAGGCATCAAACTCCTGCACGGGATGCTGATACTGGAACCCTTGATTTCTGCTGCTGGATATCAGGAAGGAAATACGATGACTGCGATTAACGCAAAATCCAAGAAACTTAAAGCTCTTAGTTCTCAGCTGAAAGAGGCTATGGGCGACGAACCGGTGGAGGTTACAAACACCAAGCACCTAAGCGGGGTCGCCGCCGGTTACAAGCATGGCGAATTGATTATTAAAGGAGATGCTGGCGACTACTTAGGCGTCCTGAACGCCGGAGCCACCATCAACCTGACCGGGAACGCCGGAAAATACATTGCCGACAATATGACTGCAGGCACAATTATCGTTGATAAAAACGCCGGACTTGGTGCCGGGATGTATTGCTACGGGGGAAACCTGGTCGTGCGCGGCGATGCCGGCGACTTTACCGGGACCATGAATAAAGGAGCTACCATCCTTGTCGTAGGCGACGTTGGAGCCGAAGCAGGCACCTACATGCTCGCTGGAGATCTGATCGTTGTTGGCAACGCCGGAGAAAATTTCGCTAATTACTTGATTCGAGGCAATGTCTTCATTGGGGGCGACTGGGAAACACTTGGCAACAATTGCGATGTCGTGCCGTTGTCGGAAGAGGACATTGAGAAATTACGTGCACTTTTTGAAACCTATAAAGTCGAAGCCCCCATCACCGAGTTTAAAAAAGTCGTGGCTGCATCTGAAAAGCCATTCTATCACTAGGAGGACATTATGTCCGTAGTCGGCGCCTTCTGTGTAAGTGTAAATCGAGAACTTTGCATCAATTCGCAAATGCCGGGCAAGTGCGCCGTGTGCGCCGAGGTTTGCCCCCATGGCGTATATGCGCTTGACCCTTTTACAGGGGTGATGCATATCCAGAACTACAATGCTTGCGTGGGCTGTCGTATCTGTTCTGAATTTTGCCCCGTGGACGCCATTCGCATTAACCCTGCCGAATCTGAATATCTCAGCCGGTTCCCCTGGACGCTGTCTACGATTGAAGAGATCCACCATAAAGCCCAAACGGGGGATTACCTGCTGAGCGGTTTCGGCACGCAGCAGCCAACCCCCCATTTTGACACCATCACAATCGTCCCCAGCCAAATCGCCAGCGCCGCTCCACGTGATAAATATCGTGAAGAATGCGATATGGAAGTTGTCATTGGCGAGGACACTTGCGAGAAGCCTCTGCACCTAAAGCTGCCGTTTGTATGGGCGGCGATGTCGTACGGTGCGCTGAGCAAAGAAGCCAAATTAGCGTTGGCGATTTCAGCGGCTCAAACCGGAATCGCCACCAATACCGGCGAGGGCGGTCTTCTTCCTGAAGAAGAGTGGTTGTCGCGTGGCTACGCGGATCCCGAATTCACACAAAAAGAATGGGATCCCGGCGGGCACTTGATCATTCAGTGGTCTACCGGACGCTGGGGAGTATCGGTTGATTATCTCAACAGCGGCGATGCGGTTGAAGTCAAGATCGGACAGGGCGCAAAGCCAGGCATGGGGGGGCACCTGCTTGGCGCCAAAGTGACGGAAGAAGTCGCCCGCGTGCGCGGGATACCTGAGGGCTCGGATGCCCTCAGCCCATGCCGCTACTATGACGTCCAAACCATCGATGATATGAAGAACATGGTCGAGTTTCTGCGCGATGTGACGGACTATCAATTCCCCATCCTTTTCAAGCTCGGCCCTTCACGTCCCTATGATGACGTATCCGCCTGCATCGAAGTTGGAGCAGACGCTATTAGCATCGATGGATTGGTCGGAGGTACAGGCTGCTCGCCAAATGTTGTCACCCAGGGAGTAGGCATTCCCACAATCGCCTGTCTTCCACCGGCCGTACAAGCACTAAAAGATCACGGCGTTCACCGCAAGGTGAAATTGATCGCCCTTGGCGGCATTCGCAACGGCTTGGATGCCTACAAGGCAATGGCAATGGGAGCTGACGCGGTTGGGTTCGGCAGTGCGGCGGAAGTCGCCATGGGCTGCCGGGTTTGTTACGCCTGCCAAAAAGGAAACTGCCCCTACGGAATCACCAGCCAGAAACCTGAACTCCGTGCTCGCCTTGATCCAGTTGAGGCCGGGCAGAAGCTTACGAACTTTATCCACGCCTGCGCTGAAGAAGTCAAGATTCTTACGATGCTGTCAGGACACAACAGCATTGCTGAGCTTTCCACCGAAGATATTCGTGCAATGGACCTGAATACTGCAGCTCTGACGGGTCTCAAGCTGGTCGGCTATGAACGGCCTTTATCCATGTGGGAGGGAGGCTTCACCCCCGCTGCTCTTTCGAGTGACAACGGGAAATAAACAGCTGTAACATCGTGTGTGATTAATACAGCCGATAGACTGAAAGAATTCTCTCTGCGGAGACGTCATAATACTCCTCAGGATAACTTATGCAGAGGATTCTTTCCTATCGGTTGTGTCTCTTCACCCCATTCGACTTAATAGAACCCGATCGTCCATTGTAAGAAAATCTCAGGCGCGTTAGAATTTAACGATCCCGGATAATTCAAAGTAGAGTCAAAGTCTATTCGCTTCCAATTCCATCGTCTCCTTATATTCATCTTCGTGTCCCTGGAACCTAGGAGATATATAATAAAATAGATACGTCCCCTGAAAACTTATCTAAACGAAAAGGAATGCAACTATGAGACCTCTGGCAGACGGAACAACTCCCCCGAAAGATAGTTCTTATTGGGTCGCCCTTCAACAGTTTGATGAGGCTGCTGCAGTACTTGGCCTCGATGAGGATATGGGCGACCTCCTTCGACATACAAAGCGTGAATTGACCGTTAATTTCCCGGTCACAATGGACGATGGCTCGATTCGAGTCTTTACCGGATTTCGGGTCCACCACAACACTGTCCGTGGTCCAACGAAGGGCGGCATCCGTTACCACCATCTTGTAGATATGAATGAGGTCCGCGCCCTCGCTATGTGGATGACTTGGAAATGCGCGGTTGTAAACATCCCTTACGGGGGGGCGAAGGGCGGCGTTATTGTTAATCCGAAGGATCTCTCCGAAGCCGAACTCCGCAAGCTCACGCGCCGCTACGCAACCGAGATATCCATCGTTATGTGCCCTGAGGGAGATATCCCGGCTCCTGACGTTGGAACCACCCCCCAAACAATGGCCTGGATTATGGATACCTACTCCATGCACCAGGGTCACTCCGTCAACGCCGTAGTGACGGGTAAACCGATAGAGATCGGAGGCAGCCTGGGCAGGTTTGAAGCAACCGGGCGCGGGGTTATGATCACCGCCAGGGAAGCTTTAAAGACGGTTGGAAAATCCTACAAGGATGTGACCGTCGCCGTCCAGGGTTTTGGTAATGTCGGCGCGGTGACAGCCATGTTGATGCAGGAAGAGGGGGCAAAAATCGTCGCCCTGTCTGATGTATCCGGCGGGATTGCCAATCCAAAGGGCCTGGACGTACGAGCAGTAGCAGAATATTGTGAGACAAATGGCAAATTAGTTGGATTCCCGGGGAGCGATGAAATCTCGAACGAAGAACTACTCACCTACCCCGCAGACATTCTCTCTCCTTGTGCGCTCGAAAACCAGATAACCGCCCAAAACGCTGATAAAGTTCAAGCATGGATGATCGCCGAAGGCGCCAACGGCCCCATGACCCCCGAAGCGGATCGCATTCTTGAGGATAAAGGGGTTTTCATTATCCCCGATATTCTCTGCAACGCCGGCGGCGTGACGGTTTCCTACTTCGAGTGGGTGCAGAGTCTGCAGTTCTTCTTCTGGAGCGACGAAGAGATCAACCAGCGTCTCGAACGGATCATGGTGAACTCATTCCATGCCGTTATGGCGGAGGCAGAAAAACGTAAGATAGAAAGGCGAGTAGCAGCCCAGGTTCTTGGAATTTCCCGGGTAGCAAAAGCTACTGAGCTGAGAGGTATCTATCCATAGAAACGCATCACTTTAATCTAGAAGGAATGCTTCAAGAAAGGCGAGCTAGGACTATTCGCCTTTTTTGTTGTTCCCCCCACATAGAATCAACACTTTTTATATGTTTAATTAAGGTTAGTAGCCGTAGTAGAGGTTGTGAGTATGTGGAGGAAGAGGAGAAGGAAAGCAAATTCACCCATATAGGGGGCGTAACTATTTGTAGACAGCAT
>JAIWHF010000019.1:0-23514 GCA_048629905.1 Methanosarcinales archaeon | reverse complement strand
AATTGGATGTGGAAACGGTAATCCGCGCGATCCCTGAATCGATGGACGTGGAATTGGTCAAGACGTACCCGCCCGTATTTGAAGATCTGGCGATCGTCGTCGATGAGGCAGTCCCAGCCGAACAAGTCCTTGCCGTCATCCGGAAATCAGGAGGGGATCTACTCGAGGATATCCGTCTTTTCGATCTCTACCGGGGAGAACAAATCGAGGCGGAGAAGAAGAGTCTGGCCTATGCCCTGACGTATCAGGCTCTGGATCGAACGTTGACAGATGAAGAAGTGGCGGGGCTGCGGAAGAAGATCGTTAAGGCGTTAAAGAAAGAGCTCGGCGCTCACCTGCGAGCTTAGTCTTTCACGTCGGATAAGGCTTCGGCGCGTTGGATCGCCATAGAAGCAAGTTGTGCCACGACCATCAGTAAATGGTGGTCTTCGGTTGAAAAATCTCGGTCACCGAGTTTGTTGATCGCTTCAATCACGCCGAGAACACGCTCGCCTTCAAGGAGAGGCACACAAACCAGGGCTTGCGTGTGAAAACCCATAGTTTCATCAACCTTGGTGAAAAAACGAGGGTCTTTGCGCACATCGAGGACAATTGCGGGCTCACGATTATCCGCCACCCATCCGGCGATGCCCTTCCCGGGCGGCAGCTTGTAGCCCTGAAGACGATCACGTGCTTCGCCGCGGACAACAACGAATACCAGTTCCTCAGTATCATCGTCTCGCAAGAGAAGCGAGCCATCGCGTGTCCCCAAGACTGCCAAAGCGGATCCTAATAGATCATCAAGAACATGGATCAGGTTGGTTTGAGGTCCCATGCGCTGGATCAGATCCTGGATGGCGCTTAAGCCGCGCACGGAGGAGCGCAGGATTGTCAGCTCATCGCGTAGTTCTTGATTCTCCTGATTTAGTCGGGAGACCTCTGTTTGAAGAAAGCGTAGGGGGTCGCGGGTATCTACCATAATGAGTCCTTTTGATAGGTTGATATTAGCACAAGTAGAAAGCCCGGAAAAGGTCATTAATAACAGATATGTGCGAAATACTACCTTTGATGGTTGTCTTCGCGATGGATAAATGAGCGGCGGCGCGAACATCGGGCATGGTATGATGCCCGTCGCGTCCTCGTCAGAGAGAAAAAGAAGTGTCTGGCTTGAGACAGACAGCTCAATCGCCTGCTGCCGGCGAATGGACGATGATGTGGAGCGAGGGCGGCTCTCGCGCATAATATAGAATCAACGTGGAGGGAAAAACCGGACGATGAATATCTATTTCTCATGCTCTCTAACTGGAGGGAGGCAGGACGAATCGGTCTACATGACGATTGTGGATCATCTATTGGCGATTGGGCACGACGTGCCCACAGCGCACCTCGCGCATCCGGAGGTGATGGATCTGGAGCGGGTTGTAGACGCCCGAGAAGTCTATGAGCGGGATATGGCCTGGATAGAAGGCTGTGATGCGCTGATTGCGGAGGTGAGCACACCGTCGCACGGGGTGGGGTATGAAATTGCCGTAGCGCTCGAGCGCGAAAAACCGGTGCTGTGCTGTTACCGTGAAGGTGCGACTGTGTCGAAGATGATCACAGGTAACGACTCAAAAACGCTGACGCTATGCGCCTATCGAGAGACAGAAGACGTGCTGTCAGCGATTGGTAGTTTTCTACAAGCGCTGCCAGGCTCGTGAGATGCGCTGAGGGCAAGACCACATCCCCCGAGTTCTCCTCGGGGGATTTTAATTTTAACCGTCGTTCAGAAATATCGAGGAATGATAAAGGATGTAAGAGTGCGTGCCGTATAAGAAAACAGCGGGCATTGTCCAGGATCGGATGAAATTGTGTGAGTGAGGACCTTGGGCGGTGGGGTTGATGTGTTCTTACACTGCCTCGACGCTCTTAATATCAGGGAAGAACTGACGGACGGAACCCTCTACCCAACCGCGGAGCGTTGCTTCTGCGCGATCACAACCCTCGCAGGCACCACCCATCTTCACCTTAAGAACCTCTCCGTCGAAGGAGACCATTTGAACCCATCCGCCGTGATATTGCTCGATGTAGGAACTGATGACTTCCAGCAACGCCCGCATGCGCTCTTCAGGCGGCGCGTCTATGTCGTGGTTGTGATTGGCTGTAATTGGCATGCCGGTCTCCGTTTGAAGTTATTTCTCTCTAAGCCGCCTAAGTGGCGACGCCATCCCTCAATAGTCTAATCACATGAGCGTGCGTGTTTTGCAGCCGCTGTGCAATCACATCCGCTAAACGCTCAAGGATGACCACGCCCGCATCGGGGTATTTCTCGCATAACTTCGTGAGTTCCTCGCCCTTGATGCTGAGGGTCTGGCTCGGCTTAATGCTTACCGCACAGGAGGTGTAACTTGTGCGCCCGAGCGCCGCGGACCAGCCGAAGACACCCCCCTCTTCTATCTCAGTTACAGGGATCACGTCTCCATCATGTGGTTTAAAGCGGATAGCCACCTTCCCTGAGACTAAGAAGTATAACCTATCGGCGGGGGCATCCTGCTCGAAGATCACCTCACCATCTCCAAAAGTCTCCGATTCGAATCTTTTTTCCAGGAGATCGAGATGCTTAGTGTCGAGCCCTTTAAATAGAGATAGCGAATTGAACGAATCCCGATTCATAACCTTAAGCCGGCGGGTAGTGGCTTCAGTGTAGTTTGGCAGTTTATGGGCTTCGAAGTGGATTCTTTCCCGATCTGCACGACAACCGTCACCTCCTTCGGGAGATGGGGCCTGTTGTCCAGTCTCTACAAAAAACACCTTGACGCAACCTTTATTTGTAGGTATATTATCAAGCACAGGCAGGCATCTGGGTGCCCCCCTCACCTAGATGTTTGTCTGTGTTTTTAACCAGGAACCTTAGATTTAATCCCTTCATTCAACTACCAAGTGCAGTAATATGGGATTGATTAACTATCCTGTACACTTCCCCGGCCTTTATCGTGATTATGACCTCCATTTATAGATTAGAATCCTGAAGTGGTCCCCATAACAACGAAAAAGCACCTGAAGAGATGCTTTTTCATCCTGGATATTTGCTAGATAGGTTCTCTATCTTTGCATGAGCCCCGATACAAAACCCATGTTGCCCTGCTCTTTTCAACGAGGCCATGCCGAACCAAGAGCTCAAAATGCCCGATGGTTTCTCGTGATGAGTACCCCGCTGAAAACAGCCTTCGGGCGTCCTCTCGATTTTTATTAAGTTTGGTCGTCTATCTTTGCCTTTGGAGCATTCTTCTTTACAGATTCGATACCATTCTTGCATCCAGCTTTCGATGAATATCCCTCTCCTGTAGCAATAACCTGATTGTTATTTGCAAGCAGTTTCCAGCGAAACTCACCCTTCCTGTCTTTATAGATCTCGAATTTTGCCATTGTTTATCCTTCTCCTTGTCGTTAGTTTGTCTTCGATGGTCTATATTATACATCGCAGATTCAAATTAGGAGCTGATCCGCTCGTTCCAAGTCCTCCGCTGTGTTTACATTGAAGAAACTCAATCCGGAGGGATCAAGTTCGGAGAGTATGGGTTCTTCGATGGGGAGGACGTGTACTTGCGGATAGAAGCTAATCATTCGTCGTTCGCCGGAACCAAGCGCTGCTTCCACCGCGGGGAGGCAGCGGGACCTGTTGTAGACTGCTTGGAGCGGTTCATATTTGTCGCCATGCTTGGGGACGATCGCATCAGCCTCATGTGCTCTGCTGAGAAGATGTTCGAGCAATTCACGGCTTACAAATGGAGTGTCGCAAGATAAAACCAGGACGATCTCACCCCGCGCCGCGTCTAGCGCGGTTTTAAGGCCGTGCAAGGCGCCAGCGCCGGGGACCTCATCGCCTGCCATCCGCAGATTGAGATGGGTCAGAGTCTCTGGGCGATTGGTCGTTATCAAGATTTCGTCTGCCAAACCATCGATTCGAGCGAGCACCCGCTCGATTAGCGGGATTCCCGCCAGACGGATCAGCGCTTTATCTTCCCCCATACGACTGGATTTCCCACCCGCTTGAACAGCTATGGTGATCATGATTACATTTTACCCTCGCTGCTGACGCTCTGGGGGCGGGTGATATAATTCGCAACAAATCATGACAACCCTGGCCGAAGTGCTCGATGCGATGACCATCCCCGGGGAGCTTTACACGGCTCTCCCGAATGGGGACGTGCGCTGTTTCGCTTGTGGGCATCGCTGCCTGATTCGAGATGGTCGGCGTGGGGTATGCAAGGTCCGTTTCAACTCGGGTGGAGAGCTGCGGGTTCCTTGGGGTTACGTCGCAGCTTTGCAGTGTGATCCCACTGAGAAGAAACCTTTTTACCATCTTCTGCCTGGCTCCGATACGCTAACCTTCGGGATGCTGGGCTGTGATTTCCACTGCTCCTATTGCCAAAACTGGGTCTCGTCACAAGCTTTGCGCGATCCCGCATCAGACGTCTCTGCAGCCTACCTACGTCCAATCGAACCATCCGAGATGATTGAGTACGGACTTAGTATGGGCGCTCAAGTTGTGGCTTCTTCCTATAATGAGCCTTTGATCACTTCCGAATGGGCCGTCGCAGTATTCAAGGAGGCTGTGAACGCAGGTTTGAAGTGCGCATACGTCTCAAATGGAAACGCGACACCGGAAGTATTGGATTATCTCAGCCCATATCTCAGTGGGTTTAAAATTGATCTCAAAACAATGCAGGATGCGAAGTACCGTGAATTGGGTGGCGTACTCCAACATGTTCTTGATAGCATCAAGATGGCGCACGAACGGGGCCTCTGGGTGGAGATTGTCACGCTTGTTGTCCCGGGCTTCAACGACAGCACCGAGGAATTATTAGATGCGGCAAGGTTTATCGTATCCATCTCGCCGGATATCCCCTGGCATGTCACCGCCTTCCACAAGGATTACCGTATGACCGATACAGAGAACACCACTGTCGATACGCTAATCCGGGCGGCTGAGATAGGGCAGGAGGCCGGGCTGCGATATGTATATGCCGGGAATCTCCCGGGCCGGGTTGATCCTTACGAGGATACCATCTGCCCAACATGCCAGCAGAGTCTGATCCGGCGGTATGGATTTGTGATCCTGGATTATCAACTGACCGGGCAGGGGACTTGCCCGAATTGCGGAACTGCTATTCCCGGAATCTGGCCGGAGACGGCCGATGAAGTGAGGCTCAGTACGGCAGCAGATCTGTTTTCACGGCGCCCGCGTATCGTCCCGTAAGCCACTTTCGTAGCGTGGTGTTGGATCCTAGAGGAGCGTAACGGTTGGAAACCAAATTAATACTGACGTACGATCCGATACCGGAGCAGCGAGAGGCATATTTTCGTTATGTCCTGGGCGAATTCGTGCCCACGATGGAGCAGATGGGCCTGAGGATGTGCGAATCCTGGCATACCGCTTATGGCTCCTACCCGCTCAGGCTCCAGGGTTTCACGGCCGATGATAACGATGCGATGGCACAGATTCTAGATTCTCGGGACTTCAAAGAGCTTGAGGAACGGCTGCAAGAGTATGTGGTCAATTATCAGCGACGCGTCGTCCTCCGCAAGAAAACCTTCCAATTTTAGTCATAATACTGCTATAAAAACGGCTATTGACAGGAATATTTTCTTACTGTACCGTTAAGAGACGTTGGACGTCCAACGTTTCTCTATCAAGCATTTTCAACGAAAGATAGAATTTGGTGAATATGGCTATCAACACCAGCACGCGATTGCATCAAGTAAAAGCGCATTTGCTCAACTACATTAGCCAAAATCAGCTCAAGCGCAACGATCAACTGCCTTCAGAAGCGGCGATAGCAAAAACGCTGGGGGTCAGTCGGAATACTCTGCGGGAAGCCTATATTTCGCTGGAAAATGAAGGCGTTATTGTGCGGCGACACGGCATCGGCACCTTTGTGGCTCACCCCCCCGTCATCCGAGATTCTCTCAACGAGTTTTCCCCCTTTGCTCAGCTCATTCAGGATAGTGGTTATAAGCCGAACTTTCAAACCCTATCCATGGGTTTCGTACTTGCGTCAATTGAAGTCAACGATGCGTTAAACACGCTGCCCTCGACAGAATTGCGCTGTATTAAACGTCTTGTCCTGGCTGATCAACAACCGGTGATATATGTTGAGGATTATTTTTCCCCAGCAATTGAAGAAGCAGCTCTGAACTGGGACGATTTCAATGGCAACATGGTTCATTTTCTAGCCGCCTCGCTTGATAATCCGCTGCATCAAATTCAATCTCGCATACGCGCTGCGGCCATCAGCCCCGATATTTCGCAATACTTAGAATTGGCAGCAGGAACACCGATTCTAAGCGTTCGATCAACCATCTATGCGGTGGATAATCGACCCGTCACTTATAGCAAAATCTGCTTCAATTCGACAATTATGGAGTTGGATATCGTGCGGATCATACGCACAACATAACCGTGGCTCATATTCAAAAGGAGGAAGGATTATGCGAACCCGAAAAAGATTTATCGTAGTAATGATGATCATGCTGATCATACTCTCCCTTGCCCTCGTGGCTTGTGGCACTGGGGAGGAACCCGTTGTTGAGGAACCAGCGGCGGAGGAACCTGCCGCCGAGGAACCTGCAGCGGAAGAACCGGTTGTTGAAGAGCCAAGTGAACCGGTGACGATCGAGTTCTTCTACCCGGTCGCCGTGGATGCGCCTATCGCAACGATCATCCAGGGTTACATCGACGATTTTCAGGTTGAGAACCCCCACATCACCGTCGAAGCCGTGTTCTCGGGCGGTTATGGAGATGTTCAAACAGCGATCATGACAGCTATCGATGGGGGAGCAGAGCCCCCCGCTATGGGAGTCATGCTGGCGACGGCACTTTATGATCTGATCAACGCCGACGCGATCTCCCCTGTGTCTCCTAGCGATGAATATCTCGCCGACGTCATCCCGGCCTTCTTAGACAACTCGCGCTATGACGGAAAAATCTGGAGTGTTCCCTTCCAACGCAGCGCGGTGGTCATGTATTACAACGCTGACCTGTTCGAAGAAGCCGGCATTGAGCCGCCCGATTCCTGGGATAGCTGGGCTGCAGCAGCTCAAGCGCTAACGGTTCGTGAGGGTGCGGAGGTCATACGCTGGGGGATCGAGTATCCCTCCGGCTGGCCTTATTGGCTCTTCCAGCCGCTGGCTATCGGGAGTGGGCAGAACATCGTTGGTGAGAGCGATACCGAAGTGTTCTTCGATGATCCCGACGTGATCGAAGCTGTCCAATTCTATATTGATCTTTCCGAGGAATATGGGGCGACGCCGGCAGGTGTGCAGGGTATTTGGGGCCAAGCCCCCACCGATCTTGCAACGGGTCTGACTGCGATGATCGTGCACTCCACAGGCAGTCTGACGGGGCTTCTAGACCAGGTTGACTTCGAGCTTGGCGTGATGCCCATCCCCGGACAGGCGGCGGGCACTTTCGCCAGTGTTCCCGGCGGCGGCAACATCTACATCATGAAGGGTGCGCCTGAAGAAAAGCAGGCTGCCGCCTGGCTCTTTGCCGAGTTTCTTTCAGAGCCGGAGCGTGTCGCTGATTTCAGCATTCAGACAGGATACATCGCCTCGCTGAACAGCAGCTACGAAACCGACGCCATGAAGGCTTACCTGGCAGAGGTTCCGCAAGCAGAGGACACAAAGAACGCGCTGCAGTACGCCGGTGCCGAGCTCATGGTCCAAAACCTGGGCGAGGTTCGCAATATCTTCCACGATTACTTGCAGCGAGCCTATAACGGCGAGATGACCCCCGAAGAAGCAATGGCTGCCGCGCAAATCGAGGCGGAAGCCGCCCTGGAAATCTTTAAATAGGGTAATCGACGTAGAACTCAAACATGGGGACACGTACCAAAGTGTCCCCATGTTGTATACTCCCTCACCGAGCTGCATGACGGAGGGAAGATGCAGCGATCGCAAACACGGAAATCCAGCCTACCCTACTTGCTGATTTTGCCGACGTTGTTTTTTGTGGCGATATTTACAATCTGGCCGACAATTAACAGCTTCTACATGTCCTTCTTTCGTCAACGGCTCAATCTAGCGCGCTTCAGGGAACCCACTTTCATCGGAATCGAAAACTTCGTTAATCTATTTTCCGACCCCAGGTTTATTCAGGTTCTAAAAAACACCATTATCTATGTGATTGGCACGGTCCCACTTGCTATTTTCCTGGCATTCTTATTTGCCTTCCTGGTGAATCAGCGCATACGCGGCGTTGGTTTATCACGTCTCAGTTTTTTCCATCCCAGCATCTTGCCGATGGTAAGTGCGGCAACGATCTGGATGTTCTTTCTAACACCCGACTACGGGATTTTTAACGAGGCGATTTATTTCTTGGGATACCGTGGCCCCCAAAACTGGACGGCCAATCCTAACCTCGCTTTGATTTCCATCATGATCGTTGCGCTTTGGAAAAACGCTGGATATTACATGATCTTCTATCTGGCCGGCATGCAGAACCTGCCTTCGGAGGTCTTTGAAGCTGCTACTCTAGATGGAGCCAGCACCTGGCAAAAGCTGCGCTATATCACGTTCCCTCTGCTGCGCGGGACAACACTTTTTATTACCACCATCGCCATCATCGGAGCATTTCAGACGGTGGATCAAATCTTTGTGTTAACCCAGGGTGGACCGAGCGGAGCAAGCACGACGCTTCTCTATTATCTCTGGCAGGTACGATTCGAATTCCAGGATGTTGGGAAGGCATCCGCGATTACAGTGGTCTTGATCGTTTTGCTTTTGCTCTTCACGGTAACCAATTTCGTGCTATCGGAACGTGGAAGGGATTAGAATGCAGTTGTCGAAAGACGTCCATCGGCGTCGCTGGAATTCCAAGAAAACCCTCGCCATGCTCATCACCTGGACGATCGCCCTCCTGTGGGCCGTTCCTGTTTTCTGGGCTTTGGTCGCCTCCTTCCGGCCTGCATCTGAGCCGATGGGTCGAGGCGATGTCTGGTTTGGGTCGATGCTCACGTTGGATAATTACATAAAAGCCTGGTCCTTAGCGCCCTTTGATCGCTACTTTCTGAATACCGTGATTATCGTGTCCATGATCCTGGGCGTGCAGTTGATCACCATTACGTTAGCGGGGTTCGCCTTTGCTCATTATGAATTTCACGGAAGAAAGATTCTATTGTTTGTCATCCTGCTGCAATTGATGATCCCAACCACAGCTCTGTTGGTGCCGAATTTCTCGACCATTCGCTTCCTCAATCTATACGATACACGCCTGGCGATTGCGATCCCGTATTTCGGTTCTGCTTTTGGGGCGTTCTTAATGAGGCAGGCATTTCTCGAAGTGCCTCATGATCTTGTGGACGCCGGCACCATCGATGGCGCTAGTTGGTGGCAATTGCTCAGGCATATCTATCTACCTCCTACAATACCCGTGCTGGTGGCGTTTGGAATTTCATCGGTCGCGTGGCACTGGAACGAATTCCTGTGGCCGCTGATCATAACGAAAAGCGACGCGGCTCGTCCGCTTACAGCAGGGCTCGTGCGATTTACACAACTGGGTGAGATTGGCGCGCAATGGTCATTGTTGAGCGCGGCTACATTGATCGTGGCCGCGCCGCTCTTCATTGCCTTTCTGGTCTTCCAGAGACGATTTATTGAGAGTTTTGTTCATTCAGGTTTGAAATAGGATTTGACTCCATTCATCGACAAAATTACCATTGGTGACAGCTTTCACAAAGTGATGTATAATATCGCCGCCCTGGCCTATCGAACATCGCTGCTACATTGAAACATACCCTCATCAAAGCCCGGCCAGGGCTTTTTTTATTGGATCGCGGATTGACCCGGCGTCATCAGGATTGTTAAAAAAACACAATGCCCGCGCACAGGCGCGGGCATTGTGTTGTCCGGGACAGGAAGATGTCAGATAACGCCCAGTTCCTGGCCAACGCTCTTGAAGGAAGCGAGCCCTCTGTCGAGGTCCTCACGGGAATGTGCCGCAGAGATCATCACCCGGATCCGGGCTTTACCGCGCGGGACAGTCGGAAAACCGAGGGCCATGGCGAAGATGCCTTCCTCGAATAGTCGCCGGCTGAAATCCTGAGCCAGGGCTGCCTCGCCCAACATGATGGGCGTGATGGGTGTTGTGCTGACGCCGGTGTCGAAGCCTATCTCCCGCATTTCGCGCTTGAAGTAGTCCGCGTTTTCCCAGAGTTTATCTACCAGTTCAGTGGATTCTTCGAGTAGATTCAGGGAGGCCAGGCAAGCGGCCACATCCGGGATGGTCATTGCCGAAGAGAAAAGGAAAGGACGCCCGCGCTGCTTCAGCCAGTCCACGATAATCTGACTGCCGGCGATAATGCCGCCGACGACGCCGAAGGCTTTCGAAAGCGTGCCCATCTCGACGTCCACTTTGCCATGCAGATTATAGTGATCGACGATGCCGCGCCCGCCTTTGCCGAGGACGCCCTCTCCATGGGCATCATCGACCATCAACAGCGCATCGAATTCTTGAGCCACCTCATATAATTTATCGAGCGGAGCGACATCCCCATCCATGCTGAATACGCCATCGGTGATGATCAACGAACGACGGTAGCCAGCGTCCTTACTTTTTTCTATTTGCTCCCGCAGGTCATCCGCATCGCAGTGCGCGTAACGTATGACTTTGGCGCGAGAAAGCCTGCAGCCGTCGATAATGCTGGCATGGTTGAGTTCGTCTGAATAGATCACATCTTCCTTGGAGACAAGAGCGGGGATCGCGGCAAGGTTGGCGTTGAAGCCAGACTGGAAGGTAATCGCCGCCTCAACGCCCTTGAATGCCGCCAGGCGGCGTTCAAGCTCGAGGTGGATGGCCATCGTGCCAGCGATGGGGCGCACGGCGCCTGGGCCAACCCCGAATTCGTCGATCGCCGCCTTGGCACTCTCGACGAGAAGAGGGTGGTTGGCGAGGCCGAGGTAGTTGTTCGAACAGAAGTTAAGCACTTTCTTGTCATCCACGACAAGCCATGCGCCTTGAGGGGAACTCAAGGTGCGGATATTGGTTAAGAGACCGGATTTCTTCAAATTCGAGAGTTCATCTACGATCCACTGGGTTTTTAGTTTTTCTGACATTGATCTCCTCGTGTTAATTAATCGCTGCTTCTCCCTTCGCGCAAGTGATGATCAACGCTTCCTTGCGGGCACGCGAGAGACGCTTGATCCTATGTTCACGGCGTTGTGCTGCGGAACGATCGGGTTGGCGCTCGGTATAAACGAGTTGGAGAGGGCGCCGCGCGCGCGTGTAGCGTGCGCCTCGACCTGCGCTGTGTTCCTTAAGGCGCCGGATGGGATTCGTCGACCAGCCCGTGTAGAAAGATCCGTCGGCGCACTCGATGATGTAACAGAAATATTCGGGCACGGGGGCATTATACGACTCTCTATACAAGGGACCAAATCCAAAGGGATCCCTTCGAGGGGGGTGTTTATATGACAGAAGTGGACAGGATGAGTTTGCGATTGCTTCGAGCAAACACTGCGTTTGAGAGGGCGGCGATGAGCGGCGAGATTTTACGATTAAAGCTCTGGCGCTTATTTGCCCTCGCCCGGTTTACTTCGGCGGAAGCCAAGCAAACCTGTCAGAAGCCCGGGTGATTTAATTCTCTCTGCTGGGCGCAGCTCCTCGTTTCCCCAATCGCCCTGTTCACGCGCTCGAATCCAGGATCGGCGGGCGTGATCGGCTTCCTCTAGATAATCAGATATGCTCTGCCCTTCTTCTTCTGCCAGCACCTGGCGCAGGTCTTGGAGTTCTGCGATGAATTGGTCGAGTTTATCGAGGTTTTTCTGTCGATTCAAAAGCACACGTTTCTCAAAGACATTAAGCGGAATGGCGCTGCATAAGCTCGTCGCCTGCGCGAAGTTGCGGCCGGCTACACGCTGGAGTTCCTTCCATGACGTGGAGTGGGCGGCTGATTGTAGAAGTGCGGCGCTTAGCAGGGCCGGGAGCTCCTCTGTGGATGTCAGCGCGGCATCGTGCTCGTGCAAATCGATGAAGAAAGGAGCGGCTTTGAGGATTGATGCCAGGTTAATCCCCACGGCCATTGCGCTTTCGGAGGCGTTGGGTGGAGCGATGATGGCGAGTAATCCATCCGCGTAGAGATCCGCGCGCGGCTCATCTGAAGTCACCTCCCCGCCTGTCAGGCTCGAAGGGCCGACGATGGGTGTTGCGCCGATGTACGATCTCCCCTCAGGGAGGTATTCCTCTGCCCACTTGAAGAAGGGTACCTTAATTTGCGCAGTATCCAGGATGACGGCGCCCTCTTTGATTTTTTCTCCGAGATGCTCTAGGTAAACTTCAACTTCGTCTATAGGAAGGGAGAAGATCACGAGATCTGCGCTCGCGATCGATTTTCGGGGGTGTGACACAAGACGATCGACAGCGCCTATCTTTTCGGCACGCTTTGAAAAATGCCGATCGGGATCGTACCCGACTAGATCGACATCGCCCTCAGCCTCATTGAGCGCCATGCCGATCGAAGCGCCAACCTGATCCAACCCGATGAGCAGTATTTCGTATGCCATTTTGAACCCTCAATTCATCCCGTCGGCAGTTTGTAGCCGTTCTAGAAGTTCCTGTACATTCTTCCTGATGGAGGGTAGTGCAAGCTCTTGGTGATAACGAATTAGGGTGACCAGCGTTTCTGAGCCGCCCTCCTGTTGAACTAATGCAGCCCCCCACTCAGGGTGCTGAAGCGCAACGACGAACGGCTTTCGCCAGCCATAAGGTTCACTTTTGCCCCACTTTAATACCTGATTTGGGAGCATTTGGTTCGTTACCACAACTAGAGACCGCTCCCAGGCTCGCAGCGGATGTAGTGATTTTCCCACATCATGTAACAGGGCGGCCCTCAGGAGATCATCATCCTCCTCTCCCTGATTAACCAGCGTCTGAAACACCCGTACGCTGTGAGCTTGATCTGAGTCACTCATCCGGAAAAAGAGAGTGGCCATAGACGGATCGAGTATCTCATAAACGAACCTTCTATGTTCTCGTTTTCGTTTGGCTGTGAGCAGGTTCAGGAATTGACCCGCTCGATAAGTCATTCCCATGTTCTAGAGGACGAGCAGTCCAAAGAGGCTCTCCGCGGGTTTCACTATAATGAGATAGAAGATATCAAAATTACTGAAGCTCCCAAGGATGATTAAACCCAACAGGATATACATGCCATAGGGTCGTATCTGGCGCAGGACGTCCTGACCGCGCGGCGGGAGGAAAAAATCGAGGATTTTCTCTCCATCGAGCGGGAAAATCGGAAGGAGGTTGAAGAAAAGCAGGATCAGATTGATATAGATGAATGCACGAAAGAATTGGGAGAGGAAGGATGAGGATGTAACCGAGATCAGCCCGGCTTGAATAGGGATCGTGGCGACAATGGCGAGCAAGAGATTTGAGAATGGGCCCGCGGCGGCGACGATCATTAGCCCGGCTGGATGTCTGCGCTGAATGGCGTAGGGATTGATTTGAACCGGGCGAGCCCAACCGAAGCCGGCGAGAATGAACATCAATGAGCCCATTAGGTCAAGGTGGGCGAGTGGGTTTAGGGTAAGTCTTCCTTGCAGGCGGGGCGTGTCGTCTCCGAGCTGGTCTGCGGCCAGGGCATGTGAAAACTCATGTACGGACAAGGCGATTATGATGGCAAGAACGAGTGCGATGATCGATTCCAGCGGTTGGTTTAATATCCACATAACGGCTGGATTATACCATTTGGGCGGGTGTTATAATCCGGCACTCTGGGGGATAATCCACTTGTGTATTTGGCGACTTGTCATTCCGATGGAGAGTCCGCAATAAACTTCATGGGTGGACAAACGCATTTATCTTGATTGGCCTTTAAGCGCCACGTATCAACGAGTAATCATGCTCCCAGATATCCAGTTAGACGATGTAATTCGCCTGCGTAAGCCACATCCATGCGGCAGTATGGATTGGGTTGTGGTGCGTATCGGTGCGGATATCGGTCTGAAATGCCTGGGCTGCGATCGTAAGATTCTGCTCCCACGGCGAGAGGTGGCGCGTAGAATGAAAAAGCGCCTCCCCAAAGATGAGGAGAACGCATAGTTGCGAATTGACATGCCAGGCGGCAGTTTGCCTGCTCATTGCCGGGACAGGCGGGATCAGAACATGGCAATCACGGAGCTGAACATATTTCCCACCGCAGAGCCAAACAGGGCCAGGATGATGATGACGATAATGGCAACGAGCACCATTATCATGGCGTATTCAACCAGCCCCTGCCCCCTTTGAAAAAGATGATTCATAAATGTCTCCAAAAAAAAAGATAAGTAGCAATAATATAGCCAAGTATAGAGCAGGTTTCACGAAACAAACAATAGCCCTGCGGTCCAGCAACGGTAAAATTTGGCTTTTAGCGTGCGAAACTAGCCGAAAGGTACTCACATGCACAAACTTATGATCCTTTTTGGGCGATCTGGGGACTCCCTTGAGGTGGAGACGCGGTGGAGCAACGAGTTCGTGAAGCGGGCGGAGGCAATGCCGGGGCTGCGCCGGGTAAGTGTGAGCAGGGTAGCTGGAGGACCCTCGGGGGAAGTGGACTTGCATATGGTGCATGAGTTCTATTTCGACGATTTGCAGGCGCTGCAACGAGCGCTCGCCTCGCCTGAAGGCCAGATCGCGGGCAAGGCGCTGATGTCCTTCGCCGCAGAACACGTGACCTTGTGCTTTGCTGAACACATGGAGGAGGCTCGCGGCGAGGGGTGACCTGCTGCAGAACTGGAATGACCTATCGCTCATTGATGGGTATCAACAATATTTGTGAAGATTATCAGCCCCGGGAAAAGGAGTTTTAAAGTGCTTACGCCTGCGGATTTAGAACATTTTCTTCGAGAAAGGGAATTGCGCGCCGAGCTTCTAGCTCTGTCGATGAAGACACCCACTGTCGAGGCCGCGGCGGATGCCGTAGGGACATCACCAGAAAAGATCGTCAAATCGCTGCTCTTTATGGTTGACGACCGACCGGTGCTGGCCATAACCTCGGGAGCAAACCGGATCGACCGCAGGCGAATAGCAAAAAACTTCGGTGTGGGTCGTAAACGGGTACGACTTGCTGATGAGAACCAGGTCCAGACCGCAACTGGCTATCCTGTCGGTGCAGTGCCTCCATTTGGTCATCCTGAGCCGCTGCTGACACTCATCGACTCCGGCGTCTTGAAACACGATGTGGTCTACGCTGGAGGAGGCGCCAGCGATCATTTAATGAGGGTGGAAACAGCGGAAATCCTGCGTGTTACGCAGGGCGAAGTGCTGGAACTGGTAGATCGATCGGAATAGTAGCCGGCCTATTAGGGCATAAAGTCAGGTGTGAGTGAGAGCGTGAATGGAATGAGGTTAGGCGAGAGGAAAAGACGCATCGGTTTGGGCTTATCGATTCTGGTGGTCATCGCCATGGTCGTCGGCTATTCGATCTTCCGGCGCGTCCGCCCATCCGCGATCCGCCTTCAACGATTGCGTCAATTTTGGACTGACCCAGCAGCTCATACTGAGTGGATGATGTATGCTGGCGAGCATTGCGGAGACGCGCCTTTTATCATGCCGACAGATGGTCTAATCGGGTTTTTCTGGGGGGATTCCTTCGCGCCCGGACATACCCATCAGGGGATCGATATCTTCGGTCCCACCGGCCCTGACGGATTGGGCCAAACGCCGGTTGTCGCTGCCTATAATGGCTATCTTACGCGGCTTCCGGATTGGCGCTCCTCCGTAATCATACGCATCCCATCTGACCCTCTCCGACCGGAAAGACAGATCTGGATGTATTACACACACCTGGCGGATGCCGAGGGACGCTCGTTTGTCGCGGATGATTTTCCGCCGGGAACAACGGATGTTTATGTGAAGGCGGGGACTCTTCTGGGGTATCAGGGGAATTACTCCGCAGACCCAAATAACCCCACCGGCATGCATCTGCACTTTTCAATTGTAAAAGATGATGGCTACGGACAGTACTTGAACGAACTCGAGATCCGTAATACGCTCGACCCTAGCCCCTATTTGGGTATCGAAGTGAACGCCAGTCGCGCCGGAGATCAACCCGCAGTATGTATTCAATAATTCGCGGGACCGGTGATGACACCATGCCCATGATAAGGTCACCGGGAAGCGGATAAGCAGACGATCGGGGAAAGGCCTCTCGTCTGTCCGAACTGTTGCCAGCAGACGAGAAGCCCAATTCGAGCATAGGAAGTAAGGTAATGGGTACCCTGTCAGATCAATATCGAGACTCTTCGCGTTTGGATGCAAGGTTTCGCTTGCACAGAGATTTCAGCACGAGCCAAACGTCATTTCCTCGATGGGTTTTCGACAAATTTGATTTCACGGCGGCAACATCCATCCTGGACATCGGCTGTGGTCCGGGCTACATGTGGGTAGAGAATCGAGAGAGGATTCACCCTGAGTGGGAGATTGTGCTGGCCGACCGATCGTTTGGAATGCTGGTCGAAGCGCACAATAATCTCCAGGATACTGGGCTGAAGGTTCGGTGGTTAAATAGCGACGCACAGGCGCTGCCGCTTGATGGGTGTGCTTTTGATGTTGTTATAGCGAATCATATGCTCTATCACGTTGATGATAGACCGGGTGTGCTGGCGGAGATAAGCCGAGTAATGAAATCTGAAGGGCGTCTGTATGCGGCAACCAATGGGCGAGCGCATCTACTTGAAATTCGAGAACTTATCGAGCGGTTTCAACTCGACAGTTCAATCTGGACACATCATAACGCCTTCAGTTTGGAGAACGGCGAAGAACAGCTCCGCGGTTTTTTCGAGCGGGTATCCTGTGTAAGGTTTGATGATTCGCTTGAGATAACCGAAACAGCGCCGATCATGGATTATATTAAATCCGGCTTTTCGTCGGAGGAGTTGGCTGCAAACGCGAAAGGGCTGCAGGATATACAGGTATTCCTTGGCAGGCAGCTTAATGAAGATGGTGTCATTCGGATCCACAAGGAGACTGGAATGTTCATCGCCGAGAAGCCGCTCCCGGGTTAGCCATGATTCTTCTCCCAGTGTCCCACTAGGAAAAGGTCGTGGATTACAGAGCTACACAAGGGGCGTAGCGCGGGTGTGGTACTGTCGACGTATAATAGTTGTAATTAGCGGCTGCGGCACTATAGATGATGATTGAACACCAGGCATGAATACAATAGGCGTATCCTTGATGTTCTTCAGGGATATAGCTTTTCATAAAACGAGCCGATACTATTCCCACAGCGAAGTGGAATGAGGGCTTGAGATGGCATACATTGTCTGTGCAGAAGAAAACCAGAATCAATGGATTGCACATGTCCCCGATCTGCCTGGATGTTTCGCCAGCAATGAAAACCGCGAGACGGCAATACAGGCGATACCGGCGGCGGTCGACAATTATCTCGATTGGTGCAAACAGCATGGAATTCACATAACGGGCCTCTCATCGCCGATGATCGTATCAGAAGTGATTCGAGCCTGGGAATTCGAAGATGGCCATATGGTGAATGCTTTCTTCGCCGCTGACCGTCCGCCTCTCATAGGTGCTGAGATCAGCGAATTCAAGCTCCTGCTCGAGACGACGTACGAAGATTTGCTCGCTTCAGTGGCGGATATCGAACCCGATATTGCAAAGAAGGTTTTGCCGGGCGAGCAGTGGTCAATTGAGGGAGTTCTGGAGCATGTCGCCAAGGCAGAGTGGTGGTATTTAGATCGTCTAGGTTTGGCGTTCCCGCGCGAGGGGATTCCCGAGGATGCCAAACTCTTTCTGCGCGAAGTGCATGCACATATGCTCGTAACGTTGCCGGAGCTTCAAAAACGCGGGGGTGCCATGACCCTGGCGGGCGAGACGTGGTCTGCACGGAAAGTTCTACGGCGGAGTCTTTGGCATCGCCGGGATCACACCGCGCATATCGCCAAGCTGCGAGCGCGCCTGCGTTAGCGCGGATGGTCCGGGCCGCCCACAAGTTTTTCGGGGAAGAAATAGCCGATAGAAATTAATGCCCCAACCTAGTGAAGGAAGGCGAAACAGGAGAAGCGGAACTACTCACCGATCGTTAGACTCTGAATTCGCAGTCGATGAAATAGCGGAGGTTATGTATGGCCTATAAAAGTATCAAGACGGAAATCCACGATCGTGTGGGGCTGATTCGAATCGACCGACCGAAGGCGCTAAATGCGCTTAACAGCACCGTTATGTCCGAATTGGGACAAGCGCTCAGGGTTTTCGATGCTGATTCCCAGATCGGCGCAATTGTCATTACCGGCGATTCGCGAGCCTTCGCCGCGGGGGCTGATATCAAAGAGATGGTCGACGCTACTGCTCCAGAGATACTTCAATCCGAGCCGATCGAGCGCTGGGATTTAATCCGCGAAGTGAAGAAGCCGATCATCGCCGCTGTTTCGGGATGGTGTTTGGGGGGCGGGAACGAACTGGCTATGTCCTGCGATATGATCATCGCTTCGGAGACGGCGAAGTTTGGCCAACCAGAGATCAATATTGGCGTGATCCCCGGTGCAGGCGGCACCCAACGGCTTACTCGTGCGGTCGGGAAAGCGCTGGCGATGGAGATGGTCCTCAACAATCGACACCTGAATGCCGAGGAAGCCTGTAAGTATGGGTTGGTGAACCGCGTCGTCCCCGCGGAGATTTATCTCGAAGAGGCGCTCAAGCTGGCAGATGAGATCGCCAAACGGGCACCTTTAGCCGTGCGTATGGGCAAGGAAATGGTTAACCAGGCGTTTGAATCTTTTCTTGCTGGCGGTATGGCGGATGAACGCCGAAGTTTCTATTTCCTATTCAGCACGGAAGACCAGAAGGAAGGCATGCAGGCCTTCATGGAGAAACGCGAAGCGAAGTGGAAGGGAAAATAGGCAAACCGGCACAAGGTCCTGATCTAAGGAGCTGTACAAGCGCTCCTGAACCCTCGTTTCTTGTTAAAGATCGCAGGTTTCCGGTCATCTGAGGCTCTATGCTCACATATCGAAAGTTTGTCCAAGCTTTGAAAGCGAGCGGGCTCGACTCACACAGCCGGGTGATCGCTCATAGCAGCCTCTCTTCTCCAACAAACGTGTCTGGGGGGGCAGAGACGATCGTTGGCGCTCTGGCGGCGACTTGTGAAGCGGTGATGATGCCGGCGTTCACAGAGCGTACGACCATCATTCCGCCATTCGGGCCGCCCGACAACGCACTCGAGTATGGTTCGGAGACAGATAGGAATCAAGATGCGGAGATATACCATCCGGAATTGCCGGTTGACTCCGAGCTCGGACGGGTCTCAGAGGTGATGCGCTGCCATCCGCAGGCGCAGCGTTCCAATCACCCCGTCCTCTCGTTCGTAGGCATTAATCTCGACGAGGCGCTGCAAAGCCAGACGATTGATGATCCATTTGCGCCGATCGGATGGTTGGCAGAATTCGACGGTGATGCGCTGTTGATTGACACAGACCACCGCTCGAATGTGAGTCTGCACAGGGCGGAAAGACTGGCCGGGCGCAGAGGCTTCATTCGTTGGGCGCTGACGGAAAAGGGGGTTGTTGAGTGCAGGAATATGCCGGGCTGCACTGACGGCTTCGATGCTATCCGGAGCCGGCTCGAGGGAATCTCGCACGCTGCTGAATATGGTGGATTGAGGCTGGAGGTAGTCCCAGTTCGAGATTTGGTTAACGCTGCCGTGGGCTGGATTCACGAGGATCCGCGGGCGCTGCTGTGCGATAGACCTTTTTGTCCTCGCTGCGCGGCTGTTCGGACATCGGTTCGTACAGAAGACACGAATCTGGAGGATGGTGAGTAGAGCTAAAAATAAACCATTTGAGTGCGCCTGTTCGTAAGCCATCCCATTTGAGATGGGCGGATTACATAAATATCTCCCAAAGGGCATCAGGCGATTGCGGCGGGATACGTCGGGTTGCGTTCATCCTCGCCCATTCACGAGAATTCCACATAATAGTTAGTCTGACTGCACATATATACAACGGAGCACAGATTGAATGTGCCCTGTTGTTGTTTATTTAACTGCGTATTTTGTGGTTGTTTATACGCTCGAATTTACCTTCCAATCGTACTTCATGTAGCGGACCCGGAACTCTCCGCTTTCAAGGGCGTTTCGTGCTTCCTGGTCATTAACATGGCGTTGGATCAACTTAAAGACAGCGGGCAGCCCACCGAAGTCGGCGAGATACCATTGGAAGATCTTTGAGAGCCGGAGCGTATTCGTCTCCGCTATGAAATCTACCCCACCACCGTTAATGAACGAGGCTGCGGCTTGATCGAGCTGCCGATCCAGGTGTTCGTGATCATAAAACGCGATTGGAGGACAGGAACGGGCGCCGCAAACAAGACTGAAATGGATTCGCGGATCAAGGTGATCCACCATCAAGGATAGACGGGGGTCGTCTGTTGTGAATGTGCGCATATGCATAACAGGGTTAGGGCGGTTCCGCCGCAGGAGGCCGTGCTCGATCTCGTCAGCGGAGAATCGCATTCCACCCACATTGTAGGCGGCCTGACGGAAGATCCCCGGTCGATTCATAATGGAACCCTGAATGCCGAAGTGAACAACTGCGTCGATGATCAGCGCGTTGTAGAGATTTATCCAGAAAGCCATCAGGGCAGGACCATGGCCAAGATCGCTTGTTTCGTACGTCGAGAGCTGGCGGGTGATCCCGCGGAACCGAGCGTAGGCATCGCTCTCACGCAAACCGCGGTAGTCGACCAACCCCGTATCCGGATTGACGGCATCGGCCAGTAAGAATTTACTTGCCTTCATCATCGCCGCGGCAGGATGCTCAGATTTCTCGGTGGGAGCTCCAGCGTTGAGGATCTCTTCGGGTTTTACGCGCAGGAAGAAATCAAGTGCGCGGTTGCCCCCACGGATAAGTGTGTTTGAAAGAGTCATGGTTTTGAACCTATTGTGATCTGTACGTTCAAGTTGTTTGTTGTCGATTTTGTGGTTCATCCCTTTGACGTGTTGTCTGACAGGAAACTTTCGTGAACGGGTTAGCCACGAAAAGGTGCTTTTTCGACGGGAGCGCCCCGCGCCAGTTGAAAAAACCACCTAAGGAGCCTGAGAAGAACACAAGTGTCGTTTATGGATCTCGATTAAAGATCACGCGGCGCCCCGCGAATTTTCAACGAGCAATGTCCGTGAAAAGCGGGTAGAATCTATGGTAAGATACCGCCGCCTGCAGAGCTGCGGGCGGTGAGGAAACCATGCCTGAGCCCGAGAAAATCACGATCATCGAAGGACCACCACCGACTTTTGAGCTAGTCAGTGATACCTGGCTGTTTGGTTTGACCGAAGGCCCGATACCTTCGAGAGTGGCGTTCTGCCGTGTAAGAGCCGCGAACGGACCAACTCTGGTAGAGCGTTGCTATCGCGCTTGGCGGCAGCGACAATCTATCTTCCTCGAGTTCCGCTCACAGGATGGTCTCACCCAGGAAGCCCCCATCGTAGCCGTACGTTGGTTAGAGACCCCGGAAGGGCATGTGCTTATGCTCTGGATTCGTCTGCAGGAAGATGAAGTTGAGATTGAATTCGGTTTCGATTTCGGTGACATCGACGATGATGTGGATGAATTGGACGATGATTTAGATTTTGGTCTTTCTCTGTAAGAAAATTGACCGGGCGCACCAGCGCCCGGTTTTTTGCTTAAAATCACATTTCACAGCGTTATTCCAGGGCATTGCACAAAAGGAGAGAGCTCATGACGACAATGGGTATCTACGCTGAACAGGACGGTGGTGTGCTGACCATTAAGCTGGATCGACCGAAGGTGAACGCCTTCGACCTACCCATGGTTGATGCGTTATTGGCAGCGTTAGCTGCTGCCGAGAAAGATGATTCTGTTCGCTGTGTGGTTCTTACGGGTTCCGGGAGAATTTTCAGCGCCGGTCAGGACATCAGGGATATCCAGGAGGCGAGGGAAGAGATCCCTTATCGATATCACCTGGAGCGCACCTATAACCAGGTGGTTCGTAAGTTACGAGCAATCGAAAAGCCAATTATTGGGGCGATCAATGGGCCCGCCGCCGGAGCAGGTCTCGGTATTGCCCTAGCGACGGACATTCGCTGGGCGTCAGCAAGCGCAAGTTTTTCCTTCGGGTTTACGCGGATCGGACTGGCGGCTGACTCGGGCACTTCGATCTTTCTGCCAATGATCCTCGGGCTTTCGATGGCAAGCGAATTTGCTTTTGATGGCCAGACTCTCACCGCGGAGGAAGCATTAAGGCACGGCTTAGTCAGTCGGGTCTTTCCCGATTCAGAGCTCCAACAAGAGGCCCATGAGTATGCCACAAAGCTCGCTGCGGGACCGACGAGGGCAATAGGGCTCACAAAGCGAGCCTTCAATCGAACCACGCTAAAATCCCTCGATGAGGCATTGTCGTATGAAGCCATCTTGCAGGAGATCGCAGGTCGAACGGCGGACCACAAGGAGGGGGTGGCGGCCTTTCTTGAGAAACGCCCCCCATCCTTCAGCGGAGCCTGACAGGCTCCTGTGCAACGTCATTCTGAGGGGCGGAGCGACGAAGAATCTCGTTTTTTCCGAGACAGAAAATTACTCAATTGAATATTGAGATCCATCGCCACCACTGCCCTTCGGCTCAGGATGACAACTCATGACTGCCACTAGTATTTCCACCATTGAAATTTGGGGGTTATCTTCGGGGGCACATCCGTCGTTCGTCGTCCATTATGATCAGACCATGGGTGCGCTAGCCAAAAGACTTTGTGGCTGTAGGCTCAGGGGTTTGAAGTAATCGTGAACTCGCGCGGTCCAGCCCGTAGTAAACATCGAGTCCATTCGCTAGGCGTGCGGCGAAAGTGAAACTCGTGTTGTCCACATCGATTGGATCGACCCCCCAGTTTCGAAGAGCTGCGATAATCACGCCGTCCTTGTCGACATAGAGTTCGGGTGCGAGGATTAGGTTGTCGCCCCAATGCACCCCGAAAGGTTCCCACGTGTTATTTGTTAAGTTCCAGAGATAGAGCTCGACAGTTAAGGGTTGTGTGGGCTCGGAGTTGAGAAAGTGAAAGGTCAGTATCGCAACGGATTGAATATCCAATGACTCTCTTGGTTCAAAGCGGAAGACGCTGAAGGAGTCGGGGAACAGGGTCAGGAAGCCGGTGCCATCGTTAAGGATCACCGGTTGAGCAGCAGAGATCAATGGAAGCTCGGACGGTGTTGGTGGTATCGGCGTCGGTGAGCCGATCGGCTGGGGCGTGTGGGTTGTCGTCGGTGTGGGTGTTGCCGGAGGAGGTAATGGTGAGGGGGTGGGGGTCCATGTGGGAATGCTGGAGAGCGAGACGCCTTCGGTGGTCGCGGTCGCTGGGAGGGGTTGGGTTGGAGTGGTTTGAGATATCTCGGGACCAGTATTGTTGAATAGCTGACCGAGATAGCCTGACGTGTCGAGGAAGACATACCCAGCCCCACCGATGAAAACCAAGAAGACGGCAAAGGCAAGAAGAACCAGGATAATCGTTTGACGCGAAGTTCTCGCACTTCTCGGAGGTGCAGTTTTCTTTTTGGGAGGAG
>JAIWHF010000018.1:0-25261 GCA_048629905.1 Methanosarcinales archaeon | reverse complement strand
CCCCGCCGCTGAGGGTCCCGGAGATCTGATTTTCTCGTTCTTTTAGACGAGGGAAAAGCGCAAAGGAGCGTTCGAGATCCTGTTTAATGCCATCGGCATCGCTGCGGCTAAATGCACCCATGTCCAGGTTCTCGCGGACTGTAAGTTTCGAGAATATCCCTCTGCCCTCCGGAACCATGGAGACGCCTTTGAAAACGATCTTGTGGGCAGGGTAGGGAGCGAGGTCTTCCCCATCGAGAATCACTGAGCCGGTCTTAGGTTTAAGCAGACCAGTGATGGTTCGGAGTGTTGTTGTCTTACCGGCGCCATTGGCTCCAATGAGCGTGACGATTTCACCCTCTTCGACGGTGATCGAAATGCCTTTCAGAGCGTGGATATTGCCGTAGTAGGCATGTACATCATTTAGTTCGAGCATCGGCATGGGAGCTGGCTCCTCGTTATGAGTCTGCTGAAGTAGTTTCTAGACCTGTCGCCGCACCGCGGCCCAGGTAGGCTTCAATAACTTGCGGATTTCTCTGAATTTCTTCGGTGGTACCTTCTGCGATTTTCGCTCCATAATCGAGGACCGTAACTCGCTCAGAAATTCCCATAACCACGCGCATATCGTGCTCAATAAGCAAGATTGTGATTCCCAGGTCATCTCGAATCCGCTGGATTAAGCGCATAGTTTCTGTTGATTCCTGCGGGTTCATACCGGCAGTTGGCTCGTCGAGAAGTAAAATCTTCGGTTGATTGGCCAATGCCCGGGCGATTTCAAGGCGGCGCTGATCGCCGTAGGGCAGATTCCTCGCTAAAAGGTCTCCACTGCCGACCAAACCCATATATTTAAGTAGGCGACGGGCTTCTTCGACGGCGTGTTCTTCTTCAGCGCGAGTACCGGGGGTGTTGAGAATTGCACCATACCAATGTGAATGCAGATCCGGTTCCATACCTAAGAGGATATTTTCAATCGCCGTCATGTTGGAAAAGAGGCGAATATTCTGATAGGTGCGGGCGATGTGAAGTTGAGCGATCTCGTCTGGAGATTTACCAGTGATGGATTCGCCGTAGAAGAGAATATCGCCCTGGTCGATAGCGTAAAAGCCGGTAACGCAGTTAAAGAAAGTTGTTTTACCGGCGCCATTTGGGCCGATGATGCTGACGATGGAGTGTTCTGGAACTTCAAAATCGAACTCGCTGACAGCCACAAGCCCACCGAAGTTCTTTGATACAGCTTTTGAAGCCAGGATTATGTGGTTTTCTGTCATCTTCAATCTCCCGCTTCAGCGCTAAGCATCTCAGTTTCTTCATCGATGTGTAGTTCTCGTTTCATGATCTTCGAGGGCCAGAACCCTTCTGGTTTGGCCAACATCATAACGATCATAAGAAGGCCATACATCAAGAGGCGATATTCTGCGAATTCACGAAGCAGCTCGGGCAGACCGACAAGGATCAGGGCGCCTATTACCACCCCTGGAAGGCTTCCCAGACCGCCGATGATGATCAAAACGAGCACATTGATGGATATTTCTAGTTTGAAGCTGTGAGGGAAGATTGAAGTTAATTTGCTCGCCAAAAGTGCACCAGCAAGTCCGGAAAATGCAGCTCCAAAAGAGAAGGCTAGCAGCTTAGTCACAACGAGGCGAATGCCCATCGCCTCAGCGACATCTTCATCTTCTTGCATCGCCAACCACTGACGACCGAGTCGGGCTTTGCTCAATCGCCAGGATACAAACCATGCGATCAAGACTCCTCCAAGGATGATGTAGTAAAAATGTTCAGGTCGTTTTAAAACATAGCCAAAGATTTCAGGTTTAGGTATTTTCAATATCCCCTGGGCTCCACCCAGTACGGGTTTGAGCAAATCGGAGAGTACCAGAATGCGGATGATCTCACCGAATGCAAGGGTCACGATCGCCAGATAGTCACCTCGCATCCGTAGAACCGGGATCCCCAGCATGAGTCCAGCGAAAGCTGCTATCAACATACAAAAGGGGAGAGCTGCCCAGAAGGACAATCCGAACCCAAGTGGTCCCTGGGAAGTCATGACAGCCATGGAATAAGCGCCGATGGCGTAGAAGGCGACGTAACCGAGGTCAAGAAGCCCGGCAAAGCCAACGACGATATTCAGCCCTAAACCCATCAGTATGAAGAGCCCCACGTTGTTCACCACTTCTGATAGGTAGGGGCCTAATAACTGCGGGAGGAGTAGGAGGGCAATTGTTACACCTGCATAAGTCAACCAGCGAAGGCGAGGATCACTCAAGGTGGAGACACCTTCAGGTTTTTTATCCGTGGTTTGCCTGCGGCCCTGCCAGACCGTTAGTCCAGCAGCCAAGAAAAATATGAGGGCGGCCACAAATGGGCTCAGCGCCTTACCGGTGAAGATGAGCTTGTTGAATTCTGATCCGAAGAAAAATCTCACGCGGCTGGAGATGTTCTCAGAGAATAAACCAACGGTGAACGTCCAGAGCAAGCCATTAAAGATCGGTCGCTGGACTTTGCTCGGCAGCAGACTAAACGATGCGGCAATAAGCCCTACTGCTGTCATCGCGGCAAGGAAGGCGAGGCTGCCTGCAACTGGAGGGAGGCCAAAGGTAAGGATTTCAATTAGCGCAGGAGACACATTCGGCATAAATTGGCGTAAGTCTATCGCCGAAGCGAGGAGGATTAATAGCGCTGACGGGATGCCTGAGATTACGCCGGTGAGAGAACCATAGAGCAGAGCGATCCCTCGCTGCCCTTCTGCATGGTCACGTGCCGCTATGTAGGCGAGCGCTGCTGTTGGTGCGAAAATCAAGATTTGCCCCATCGTGATGACGCCCGCGATTAGCTCCCGTTCGCTAAATAGGACAACAAGACCGATTGCGCTGGCGCAAACGGAGACGACCCCAGCGATGATGCCGAAGCGGAGAGGTGTGCGCAATTGAACGCTTTGTGTAGTTGTCATCGTGTCACCTTACGCCTTTTTCTCAGCTAATGGTTCGCCAAGGATGCCTTGTGGGCGGAAAATTAGAACGAGGACCAACATGATGAATGCAATCACGTCCTTCAGTTGATTGAAAGCGGGAATTCCAAGACTCTGCAAGAAGAGACTCGGGCCAATCGATTCGAACAAGCCCAGGAAGAGACCGCCGATGGCGGCGCCAGGGACGCTGCCGATCCCGCCCAGGACTGCAGCCGTAAAAGCTTTGATCCCGGGAGTAAAACCCATAAAAAAGTGGACTTGCCGGAAGACTAATGCAAAGAGGAGACCAGCAATGCCGGCCATCGCCGCTCCTGTTGCGAAGGTGATGGTGATGGCTCTATCCACATCGATGCCCATTAGAGCGGCAACATCCTTGTCCTCTGAGACAGCTCGAATGGATTTGCCAGTCTTGGTGCGCATAATGAAGAAGTTCAAGCCAATGAGCATGATGATCGTAACCAAGACGACGGCGATGTGTGTCTTCAGAACTTCGGTTCCCAGGAGAGGGATTTTGCCAGCTAAGATGTCAATCTGGGGAAAGGGTTTTACATTTGAGCCGAGCATACCCCGATAGAAGTTCTGCCAGAATAAAGATGCACCGATAGCTGTGATTAGCGGAACGAGGCGCGGCGCTTTACGCAGAGGTTTATAGGCAATCCGTTCGGTGAGGACTGCGACACCCACCGAAACCAGCATCGAGAAAAGAGCGAGTATTAAGAGGGAAATAATTGGGTGGCGGTTGAGAAACCCCGTCGCTGCCATCGGACCGGCGAGAAAAACTGTTGAAGTCATGATGCCCGACATAAAGAATTCGCCATGGGCGAAGTTGATCATAAAAAGCACGCCGTACACTAAGGTGTAGCCAATGGCGATCAGAGCGTACATGCTGCCCTGGGCAACGCCAAAAATTACGAAGTCTGTCCACTGTTGAGTTGTGTAGGGGTTATCCAGGATCGTTGCGACCGTACCCCAGATGACGATGATGATAATGACGGCACGAATAAGCCAAAGGAACAAATCAATGTAATCTATCTTCGCAAAGAGCCTAATCATATCGTCACTCCGAAAAGGTATAGGATGGATCCGAGAAACTGGTCCCGGATCCATCCTTAAAGATCTTACTTATTCAGTACGACAGGATGCCGTCGAACCACAGGGTTATAGATTACGGCCAGATCTTGACGTACTCGCCGCCCTGAAGTTCAGAGACTGAGATCTTCGGGTCAGCGCAGTCGCCGTATTGATCACAGGTCAACGTGCCGGTGAGTCCACTGAAGTTTGCAGTCTCACCCAGGCAGTCGCGCATCGCCTGGCGGCCGATGTGGAGTGTGCCACCTTCGTCAACGCCAACTTTCTCGACGCAGGCAAAGATCATGTTTGTCGCATCAAAAGCGTGTGCGTGGAAGACCGATAGCGTCTCGACGCCGTACTTATCCAGGTAGGCGGCCTTGAAATCTTCGTATTCGCTGCCTTCGAAGGAGATATCCGGTCCGGAGAAGTACATGCCTTCGCCGGCTTCGCCGATCGCAGCTGCAGCTGAGTCAGAGATGCATCCATCAGCCGCAGCCAAGACAGTGTCTTCGAGCCCAGAGATTTCCCTCGCCTGCTTGGAGACGAAGGCGCACTCAGCCGTGAAGATCGGGTAATACAGGAACTCTGGCGGACCAGCAGCGGCAACAGCGGTGAGAACTGGGCGCATGTCGGTGTCGCCGACGATCACGGCAGTGAATTCAACGATCTCGCCACCAAGTTCTTCGAAGGAGACGCGGAAGGCATTCGCAAGACCCTCCGTATAGGGATCGCCGTCATGGATCGTGGCTGCGGTCGTCAGACCGAGTGTGTTGTAGGCGTAATCAGCGATAGCAGCGCCCTGGACCTTGTCGTTGTGAGCTGTTCGATAGTATCCAGGATTCCATGCCTGATCGGGGTCCGTGAGGCTTGGAGCTGTATTCGATGGTGAGACCATGAAATATCCAGCCTCGGAGACAACATTGGACATCGGGACGCCAGCGCCAGAGCAGCTTGTGCCGACGACGCCAAGGATTGTTGGGTCGGCGACGATCTTCTGACCGGCAGTCTGGCCGCCTTCTGCATTGCAGCCATCATCCTCTGCCTGGAGTTCGATATCATGCCCGAAGAGTTGGCCCTTGAAATCCATGGCAATCTCAACGCCGTATTGGGAGTCGATGCCCAGATCGGTGTTGGGGCCGGAGATCACAAGCGCCGAGGCGATGCGGACCGGCTCATCGGGGGCATAGCTGACACAGCCCAGGGGATCCGTACAATCATATGGCTCTGTGCCACCACAAGCTGTCAGTAAAAGCGCAGCTGTTAGGAGCATAGCCAGTACAAAAAAAGTGCGTTTCATTACTTCATCCTCCTCAAGGAATTTTCAGAAATTAGGCGAAATAGTTTCAGTGGTAATGGCGTGTTAAATTCGGAAAATAATTTTTTCTGGCTTCTCTCCCTTCACTATGATAAACAGGTGAAATTAATTTACGCGTGCCTGTCCCCCAATCAAGCTATTTTGACATTCTATAACTATCCTTGTCTTAATGTCAAATACTTCGTTTCATAAAAGAGACAGATAGCAGATAAACTGCCTGCCCTTATTCACTGAGCTGTGAAGAGAATTTCACGGCTCGCTTGACGGATCTAAAAGGTCCGACTAGGATGAGCGCGCCGGGTGGTAACAGGAGATCTTTGGGAGATAAAGAGCGTTGACACATAAACAGAGGCTTGGTAAATGGGGGGAAACCGAGGCACGGCGCTACCTGGAAACGAAAGCGTACGTCTTCATAGAAAGGAACTTCCGTGTTCCTGAAGGCGAAATCGATTTGGTGATGCAAGATGGTGACATCGTCGTCTTCATCGAGGTGAAGACGCGGACATCTGATCGTTTTGGAACGCCGGAGGAGAGCGTTTCCGCGGCGAAGCGAAAGCGACTTTTGCGTGCGGCGTGGGCCTTCTTGCAAGAACGGGAAAGGATCGACGCTTCATGGAGGATCGATGTCGTCGCCATCGAAGCCTCCCCAAACTGGACTATCCAGCGCCTTGATCATTATCAGAGTGCATTCGACATCGATTTCAATAGCCTATGAGAAAAAGCCAACCCGTAATCGCCATTCTCGGCCCAACCGCCGTTGGAAAGACTCGTATCTCGATTCCTCTCGCTGAGCGATTCGAAGGGGAGATCGTCTCAGTTGACTCGCGACTCATATACCGGGGCATGGATATTGGCACGGCGAAGCCAACGCTCGAAGAAAGGAAGCGGGTTCCGCATCACCTCATTGATGTAACCGACCCGGACGACACGTGGAACCTGGCGAAGTTTTGCGAAGCGGCTTTAAATGTGATCCACGATATCCATGATCGAGGGAAGGTTGCATTTCTCGTTGGAGGTACGGGGCAGTATCTCCGGGCGATTCTTGAGGGTTGGACCCCGCCGCCGAGTGCCGAATCACCGCGTTTACGAGAAAAACTGGAGGCGATTGCAACCGACGAAGGGTACGATGCGCTGTATCGTCAGCTGCAAGAGGTGGATCCAGCTTCTGCAGAACGAATCGACCCGCGCAATGTACGGCGGGTTGTCCGGGCGCTTGAAATATTCGAAACAACTGGTAAACCTGCCAGTTTGCAGCGGGAGAAGAATCCACCGCCTTTTGAGATACTTCGCATTGGGCTTACATTGCCTCGCTCGGAACTCTACCAACGCATCGACCAAAGAATCGACTTGATGATTGAAGCGGGCTGGATTGAGGAAGTTCAAAAGTTGATCGACAACGGAATCTCGCCTGATTTGCCATCGCTCTCGGCAATCGGCTATGCTCAGCTCGCCGCATATCTTTGTGGTGAGATGGATTTAGAAAGCGCTATTGTGGAGATTCGCAGACTTAGCCGGCAGTTCGTACGCAGGCAGGCGAACTGGTTTAAGGCGGAGGATCCAGAGATTCGGTGGTTTGAAGCTGATACTGGTGTGGAGGAGCGAATATCAACAGTCATTGAACGATGGCTGAGTGGTAGTGCGCAGTCAAGTCAATGATCACGATGCACCTGCAATGTCGTCTGAGGGTATTCGTAATCAAGTTGTGAGCAGGTTAAAACCGAGATATAAAAGAGCGGCGAGCGCGGCATTTACTGGCATCGTGAACAACCAGGTTACTGCCATATCACCGAGAACATTCCAGCGAACTTTATTTATTCGTTCTGCCGCTCCCACACCGAGAATAGACGAACTCATAACCTGTGTTGTGCTGACGGGCCCACCTAGAAGCGCTGCGCTGAGGATTACGATTGACCCCGCGATCTGCGATGTGAATCCGTGGATCGGGCGAATGCGGAAGATTTTCCCTCCAAGTGTGCGAATCAGACGCCATCCACCGAATAACGTCCCCAGGCCGATCGCGGCCGCACTTATCGTCACCACCCACATTGGTACGTAGAAAGAAGAGATTTGACCGCTGAGCAGCAATCCCATCGCAATGAGCCCCATGGTTTTTTGAGCGTCGTTTGTGCCGTGGCTCAACGAGAGGCCGATGAGCGTAACGATCTGGAAACGGCGGAAGAGATGATTTACCTTTGGAGTTGCACCTCGAACTAAAAATAATGTGATCTTCATGATGATGTAACCAACGATTAAGCCAGCGATGGGTGAGAGAAATAATGCAACCGCAATTTTAAACAACCCCGAAGCACTTACTACCGCAAGTGAACGACTGTGCATCAGGGCAGCGCCGAGGAGCCCGCCAAGAAGGGCGTGCGAAGAGGACGAGGGGATGCCAAAATACCAGGTTATCAGATTCCAGATGATTGCGGAAACAATAGCGGCCATGATCACGTTCATTGTAAGTGCGCTGACATCCAGAAGTGCTTCCCCGATGGTTGTGGCTACAGCGACTCCGAAAAGGAAGGGGGCTATGAAATGAGAGATCGCGGCCAGGATCAGCGCTACGCGTGGGGGCAGAGCGCGCGAGAATATGACGGTTGCGACGATGTTCGAGCTATCGTGAAATCCATTTATAAAGTCAAAGACGACAGCTAGGGCGATAAATACGATTAACATCGTTGACATGCTGTTTTCTATCATGTGAAAAGCTTATCAGTGTTAGATGGTTTTCGTCAACGTGCAGATCATTTAGCGGCGTAATTTTCGCCGAGGTAATGGATGGTAAGAATCGTCAGGCTGATCAGAATTCCAGGGATGATTGTCAACCATGGCGCTTGCATAAGATGCATCCGGCCGCTATTCAGCATCGCTCCCCATTCTGGCACAGATGGATCGCCGGACAATCCCAGGAATGTCAGCGTCGTCGTCCCCATGAATGCCCAGGCGAAGTGAGTCGTCGCGAGAGAGAACAACTGCGGAGCTGCGTTCGGGAGCAAGTGAGCGAGAGCAACGCGTGTTCGGCTTGCGCCGAGCGCATATGCGGCATCGATATATCCCATTTCCTTTATGCCTAGAAAGATACTCCTGCTAAGTCGTACAAAGCCAGGAATTCCTCCCAAGCCAACGGCGATCACAACCGTTGGGATTCCCGGTCCAAATCCGGCGACTAGTAACATGGCAAGGAGAAGCCCGGGAATTGCTAGTGCAGCGTTCGTAAGTGCAAGAATGATGCGATCTGATAATCCACCAACCACTATAGCGGTGAGGCTGACGGTGGTTCCGATAAGTACGGTGAGCAGTGTTGCCAGCAGGGGAATGGAGAGACTGAGCCGAGCTCCATACGTGACACGAGCGAAGAAATCCCGACCCAAGGCATCCGTTCCTAAAGGTGGATGGTCTCGCGGGGATTGCAGTGGGCTACCGATCGGCGTATAGGGATCAGCGGAGGAGATTATGGGCGCAATGAGCGCCATTAAAGCCATCGCCGCGAGCCAGAGAATGCACAGAGTCTTCAGCCAGCGAATTCTCATTCGGCTCTCCGTAATCGGGGATCAATCATGAGTGTGAGAAGGTCAGCGAACACATGGCTGAAGGTGTACAAAATCGCTGCGAGCGCGACGAGACCTAGAGTGATGGGATAGTCTCCGTCTAGAATTGATTTCACAAGGAGTCTTCCAAGGCCGGGGCGAGAGAAGACAGTCTCCGTAACGACGGTTCCAGAAAATAAAAAAGCAGCTTCGAGAGCAATTAGGGAGATGACGGGCGCAAGGGATGGCCTTAGCGCGTGTCGTAGCAGTCGGTTACCGCGGTGGATTCCACGTGCACGTGCCGCCAGGATGAAAGGCGATCGAAGACTCTCTGATAGGCCGCTGTGGATCACGCGGGCGATTGGGCCGGAAGAAGCGAAACCCAACACCAGGGCTGGTAGGAACAGTCTGATGAATAGCTCGTTGGAAGAGAGGGATCCTAGCTGAAGTTGTCCAACGATGAGCAGGGAAAGGATGCCTGTAAAGGCGACTGGTATGGATGTGGCCAAAGCCGCTATTGCCGCGGCGATCATACCGGATGTTCGTTTTATAAACCAAGCCGCAGTGATTCCGAGGGTGAAACCGAAAATTAATGCAATGATGAGCCCGCTAATGGCTAGAGCGGCGGTTGAAGGAAATTGCTCAAAGATGATTTGTGAAACGGAACGATGTGTATACAGTGACGTCCCCAGATCTCCCTGAAGGAGGTTTGCAAGAAATCTGAGGTACTGAAGCCAGAGCGGTGCGTTTAAACCAAGCGAGATTCGAATCTCTTCCGCTTGCTCAGGTGAGGCAAGTCCCTGTGATAAAAGGCTCGCGACAGGATCGCCGGAGGCAAACCGCAGAGCGAAAAAGGCAAAGGTAACAGCAGCCCAGGCCGTGCCGACACCTTCAAGAAGACGTCGGATTACGGCGAGGATAGCTGTATGTCGATGAGATTTGGAAACCATCCCTGCGCTGAGAATTTCAAGCCCTCAATTCCCTGGTGAAAGACGACGAGGTTGACATAGTCCCGTATCGGGAGGACAAGTGCGTTGTCGGCAATTGCTCGGACGATCTGATTATACAGTTCCTCTCGGTGATCAGGGGCCAGTGAGGCGCGAGCGGCTTCATTCAGCATCCGGTCGATTTCAGGGTCAGAGAACCCTGTCCAATTATAGAACCCATCGCTAGCGTAGAAGGAACGCAATAAATCAGGATCTGTTCCGAAGAAGTTAATCCCGATAGCGTGGTAGTCACCGCTGGATTGGACCTCTTTGAGCATTCCAAACCCGGGTGCGATGGTCAAATCAACATCAATGCCAATATTCTCCCAGCAGGCTTTCAACAATTGCGCGACCTCAGAATTCGATCCCCAGGATGGGGCGATAAGCTTGATGACAAGCGGTTCGCCATCACGCTTTCGGTATGATTCTGAACTCTCTAATATCCATCCTGCCTTCTCGAGAAGTGTACGAGCACCATCGGGGTTGTGTGCGGAAGGTGGAGGCTCCGATATCCATTCGAATCCAGCCTGCGAGAGAGGGTTGTTGCTTATTGGCGAGTGACTTCCAAAGACGGTGAGGACTATTGATTTCTTATCGACAGCTAGAAGCAATGCTTGTCGAACCCGAAGATCATCCGTGGGCGACGCGGCGGTGTTGAAGAAAAATTGTAAAGGTTGGCCAGGGATGGCAACAGGCGATAGTGAAAAATCTACGCTGGAAGCTAGACGGTCGGCTTCATGCGGTGGAATCTCGCCCAAGATATCTACTTCGCGTCTTTCCAAAGCGAGGGCTCGGGAGGCAGCGTCCTCGTAAAAATAGAAGTTGATTCGTTCCACCGAAGCTTTTGTGTTGTCATAGATTGAAGGACCCCAGGCGTAATCTGGATTACGTTCTAGGGTGATGTGATCGTTAGGGATGTATTCGATGAAGCGATACGGTCCTGTCCCTACCTGATGGAATTGATATTCGGAGGCCCCCCATTGATTCAAAGCTGCCGGTGAGGCCATGCCAAGATAGACCTGAGAGAGGGAATCCAATAATGGAGCGAACGGTTCGTCGAGCACAAACGCAATTGTATGCTCGTCCAGAATTTCCGTCTGATTGAATGGCCCGAGCATCGTTGCTGCCTTCTGCGAATGGTTGTCTGGGTCGAGGATGTAATCGAGGTTGTCTTGGACAGCCTGAGCATTGAAGGGAGTTCCATCATGGAAGCGGACATCTTTACGCAGATAAAAGGTATATCGCAGACCATCGCTGGAAATCTCCCAGCGCTCCGCTAGACCGGGAACAAACTCGCTGCTTTCCGGGTCGAGGAAGACAAGCGTGTCATACACTGAATTAAGAGGAATACCGAGCTCCGCGGATGCGTTTAAGTGAGGGTCTATTCCCGATGGAGCCAGCGTTAGACCGTAATTGAGCGTTGACATCGTGTCGGATGATGGTTGACAAGCGCTCGCCAAAATGGAAACAGTGAGTATGAGGAAGAGTAGTAGGGTTTTGTTTTTATGTGTTTTCATGATTGACTAGCAAGAACCATTGCTCCAACCAATCCGGCATCGTCACCGAGCGCGGCTGGTAAAACGCGTACCCCATCGAGATAGGCTGGATCCATAATGTGTTCGCGTAGAGAGCTTCTAATGGGATCGAATAAAAGGTCGCCCAGGAGAGAAACGCCACCCCCGAGGATAAAAACTTCAGGGTTGAACGCGTGGGCGAGGTTGGCCAGGTGGTGGCCTATATGGAACCCTGCTTCTTGAATAACTGAGATGGCAAGTTCATCGCCTGCTTGGGCTGCTTTCCCAATATCAACACTGGTTATTTCCCCTTGAGTGCTGAGCGTTTCTTTCAACGTAGATAACTGACCGGCTTCCAACTGAGATAATGCATTGCGGGCAATGGCTGGCCCAGCGGCGACGGCTTCGATATGCCCCTTTATGCCGCAGCCGCAGGTTGGACCATTTGACACTATCGTTAGATGGCCGAGTTCACCTGCCAGGCCGCGCGCGCCGAGCAGCAACTGGCCGTCGGCGATCACGCCTCCTCCGATGCCCGTGCTGATGGTTAGGTAAATCATATTATCTGTGCCCCGGCCGGCGCCAAAGCGCCACTCACCCAGGGCGGCTAGATTTGCATCGTTACCTAAGAATACAGGCACGCCAAAATGCTCACTTAGCTGATCGCGCAGGGGTATGTTTGTCCAGCCCGCGAGGTTAGGGGAGTTGATAATAATCCCATTACGAGGGTCGAGTGGGCCTGGTGCGGCGATGCCAATATTAAATTTGTCGCTGTTAGTAGGGATCTGTGAATCAATCGCCTGTATCAAGCGGGCGATAACCGAATCGGGTCCCTCGGAAGCGAGAGTAGCCGTCTTGTTCTGTGAAGCTGGGGGAGGTTGGGAGGAGGGGAAATATGCCGCGCGGATATTCGTCCCACCGAAGTCTACGGCGATGATTCCAAGCATGGAGCGAGTATAACATAATGTCCCTTTTTGACGAGAATCTTGTGCGAAATCATATCGAGCAGTGTTCTACAGCATTGGCTCCACAAAGATGAGCGCTGTGTTATTGAGCGATATTTTGTACCAATTTGCTTGATGTTTCTGTTCCGTAGCTTTAGAATGCATAGAAATGACTCCAAAAGTTACACCCATTCGAAAGCAGTACCTAGAGATCAAGCACAATTACCCTGATGCGCTGCTCTTCTTCCGATTAGGTGATTTCTATGAAACCTTCGACGAAGATGCTGAGATCACCGCGCGTGAACTGGATATCGTTCTAACCTCGAGGAACATCGCCAAAGGCTCGCCTATCCCAATGGCGGGAATTCCGCATCATGCAGCTGAGGGGTATATCGCTCGCCTGATTGAGCGGGGCTATCACGTAGCGATCTGCGACCAGATTGGTGACAGCCCGGTGAAGGGTTTATTCCCGCGCGAGGTCGTGCGCGTGATCACACCGGGAACGGTTGTTGAGGCAGGATTGCTCCCGGGTGACAGGAATAATTATCTCGTTTCCGCCATTCTCGACGGCAACGATTTAGGCATCGCCATTGCTGATATCAGTACAGGCGAGTTCTCCGTCGGTCAATTCGAAGCGGAGGACCGACTCGCCGCATTGCGTCAGGAACTCTTCCGCCTTTCCCCAGCGGAATTGTTGATCCCCGAAACGCTGTCGCTTGAAGGAATTTGGGATGGAAACACGACTGAACTTCCAGAGTGGCGATTTGACCTTGACCGCACGGTGGAAATGCTGAAGGAACACTTCGGAACGGCTACCCTCGCTGGTTTTGGTCTTGACGAGAAGCCTGCTGCTGTCCGTGCGGCGGGGGCGATCGTTGAGTATCTACGCAGCTCACAAGAAGGCGCACTATCACTCTTAACGGGTCTTTCAATCTATTCCCTCGATGATTTCATGACCCTTGATGCCGCGACAAGGCGCAACCTCGAATTGACGGAAACGATACGAACGGGTGATGTGCGCGGTTCGCTGCTCGGGATACTCGATCAAACACAAACCCCGATGGGGCGACGACTCCTTCATCAATGGCTCGGAAATCCCCTATTGGATTTGGAGAGGATTGAAGGGAGATTGGATCAGGTTGAAGCTTTCCATGAGGACGGTGTCTGGAGAGCCGAAATCCGATCTGCTTTGAAGGCATACGGAGACCTGGAGCGGCTTACAAATCGCATTAGCGCTGGTGTCGCCAAGCCAGGTGATCTGGTGGGCATGCAAACACTCCTTGAAAAGATCCCTCAGATTGAAGGGATATTGCGACATTCTGAACTAAAAGCCATCAAGGGAATCACAGCAGGCATCGACGCCTGCGAGGATATCTTTGATCTTCTGCAACGCAGCATTAGCGAAGACCCTCCTGCAACGCTTGGAAAGACTGGTGTGATACGGCCCGGGTTCTCGGAGAAGCTGGATGATCTGGTCGAATCCTCACGCGGCGCACGCGACTGGATCGCAAATCTAGAGTTGGTTGAGAGGGAACGATCGGGGATCAAGAACCTTAAGGTGGGCTACAACAAGGTCTTCGGTTACTACATAGAAGTTACGAAAACAAACAGCGAACGAGTCCCGGAGGATTACATTCGCAAGCAGACGCTTGTTAACGCCGAACGCTACATAACTCCGGAGATGAAAGAATACGAATCTCAAGTGTTTACGGCAGAGGAGCAGATCAGGGAAGTCGAAAGAGAGATTTTCCATGAGATCTGCTCACAAATTGCAGGCCAAGCGGCACGATTATTAAAGACCGCTCGATCCATAGGCAGGTTGGATGTAGTGAGTGCTCTTGCGGAAGTGGCTGCTCACCGCGGTTTTGTCCGCCCAGATTTATCCGTTGGTGACGCTCTCGACATCCAGGATGGACGGCACCCGGTGGTTGAGGAACTCATCCCAGGGAAGCGTTTCATTCCAAACGACATCCAGTTCGAAGATGGAGAACGCATCCGGGTGATAACCGGACCGAATATGAGCGGCAAATCGACGTATTTGAGACAGGTTGCGCTGATCGTGTTAATGGCCCAGATGGGAAGTTTCGTGCCTGCTCAACATGCTCACCTGGGTATAGTTGACCGGATTTTTACAAGGATCGGTGCACAGGACGAAATTCACGCCGGCCAATCTACCTTCATGGTCGAGATGGTTGAGATGGCGAATATTCTGCACAACGCGTCTAATCGCAGCCTGGTGATCCTGGATGAGGTAGGACGAGGTACGAGCACTTATGATGGGGTTGCAATTGCCTGGGCTGTCGTGGAGTATCTTCACAACCATCCGAAGCTGCGCGCGCGAACGCTCTTCGCAACCCATTATCATGAACTTACGCGTTTATCGGAGTTCCTCCCTGGCGTCCGCAATTACAATGTCGCAGTTTCAGAGGAAGGCGGAAAGGTTGTCTTTCTGCACAAGATCACACCTGGCGGTGCGGATAAATCCTACGGGATTCACGTCGCCGAGCTGGCGGGTATGCCGCGGCCGGTTATAAACCGGGCGCAGGAGATACTGGCTCAATTCGAAGCCGCGTCTGATCAGTCTTCAGACGACCCGCAGGTGGCGACAAAGCAGCTTAATCTTTTTTCCGAAGCGGATCCTCTCATCGAAGAAATTCGCGCCCTTGATTTAAACAGCCTCTCACCTCTTGAAGCACTCAACCGTTTATACGAATGGCAGCAGCGCTTCGGTCAAGAAAACAGCGAATAAGTATTCTTGCTTTACCTTTCAATATTTAAGCAAACAAGCGGAGAAAATACGGGCAAGCGCTCTCTAATTGTCCTCGCTGACAAGGTCCGGGTACTCCTGAAGCACTGGTTCTGCATCCTGGATCTCAAGATGCTGCAGAATCGTAGTAATTAATTCCACTTTCATTTCAGCGTCCCGGCGGGACCAGGTGCGGCTTTTAATTTCAAGGAAACAGCCATCTACTTTCGGATCAAGAAGGTGGTCGATATTGATGAAGAATTCGAGGTCCTCGAAGCAAATGAGCCAGCGAAGGCGATCCTTGTGAATGCTAATCTCACCGGAAGGCTTAAAGTATTCACGATAGAAGCGGGGGGAATACTTGGCTGGAGCGATAAAGCGGGAGCGGGAGAGGAGAACTGAGTTGTGATACTCACGCTCTGCGGCTGGACCGGTAAGCGTGAGGCGAGATCGAACGTTAAAGACCTCCCCCTCATCATTCACAAACTCATCTTCCCGGTGGCGCAGGCGTGCATCCTCAGGCTTGGTGAACCGGAAATACGTATCATATTCAAGGTAGTGTGCACGCCTCCGGATTTCGAAGATATCTTTTTCTAATCTCGCAATTACCGCTTGCGGGTCGTCCAGCTTGACCTTGATCTGAACCTCGTAACTCTCCTCTTGTTCGGCGTCACCGATAGCGATAAGTTTCGAGAGAACCGATCCTTCGCGTTCGGCGAGGAAGGCGTCAATCTTGGCGGCATATTGAGCGGCCTGGGGAAGTAAGTCCTCTTCTTGTATCGTCAACAATGAGCAATCGCGCATGAGCCATTGGCCGTTCACCATGACATCCTGGACATCCGAAGCCTTGGTCGCGTAAATCAGGCGTGAGTAAACTGCCTGGGGTTCGCGTTTAAAATGGGGAACGTTATGTGTCCGGTCTTGATCTATGGCGATCAGGTCGGCGCGTTTTCCTGGCTCAAGAGAACCGGTTAGGTGATCAATGTGCAGCGCCTTTGCACCCATGCGTGTAGCCATTTCAAGGGCTTTTCTGGCGGGCAGGGCGGTGGGGTCGCTCGTAACGGTCTTGGCGATAAAGGATGCCAGGCGAATTTCTTCGAACATATCCAGGTCATTGTTCGACGCGGTGCCATCGGTGCCGATACCAATCTGCAGCCCAGTTTCCAGCATCTCGATGATGGGGGCGAACCCGGAAGCTAGTTTGAGATTGCTTGAGGGGTTATGGGCCACACCTACTCCGGCATGCTCCAGCGTATGGATCTCGCCATCATCGATATGGACGCAGTGCGCGGCGATGACTTTCGCATCAAACAAATCTAATTTCTTCACCCAGGGGACCACCGGCATGTCATAAGTCTCTCGCCAGTCATCGACTTCTCCCTTGGTTTCGGCGATGTGTATATGCAGGGGAACGTCAAATTCCATGGCAAGATCTCTGCAAGCCTCGAGTATTTCCTCCGTGCAGGTGTAGGGCGCATGAGGCGCAACTGCTGGAATGATTAGCGGGTCATCCTTCCATTTTTCAATGAAACTGCGAGAAGCCGCGAGCGAATCCTCAAAGGATTCGGCATCTGGCGTGGGGAATTTTAAGATCGATTGTCCGCAGATGGCGCGCATACCGGCATCTTTTGCAGCCTGGGCGACGGTATCTTCAAAATAGTACATGTCGGCGAAGCAAGTGACGCCGCCACGGATCATCTCTGCGCAGGCGATCTGCGTGCCGAGACGACAAAATTCGGGAGAAACAAACTCGCGCTCAACGGGCATCATATACCCCATTAGCCAGACGTCGAGGCGCAGGTCGTCTGCTAATCCGCGCAGCAATGTCATGGGTACGTGTGAGTGAGCGTTGATTAGCCCGGGAATGATCACGCGTGTACCGAGATCGATGACCTCACCCGCGGAGTGATGCTGTTGGATATCAGCTTGTGGTCCAACAGCGATAATCGTGTCGTCCTTAATAGCAATCGCTCCATGGTCGAAGATCCTATATTCGGAATCCATCGTCACGATTGTTTCGGCGGTCAGGATGAGATCAACTTTATCCATTCTTCACCTTATGATCGAAAGAATTGGGGGATTATAGCAGGCAACGGAATGCACTGCTTGTGTTGTGATCAGGATGTATAATGCCGTAGGAGGAATATTCATGCGAGCGGTTGACATCATCACACAGAAACGCGATGGCGCGGAACTGACGGCTGAAGAGATCGATTATTTCATCGAGGGTTTTACGCGTGGTGAGATTCCCGATTACCAGGCTTCATCCTGGGCAATGGCTGTTCTATTAAAAGGAATGACGCCGAGAGAGACTGCCGACTTGACACTTTCACTTGCGCGTTCGGGAGATCAGCTGGATTTCTCAGATATCGTCCCTTGTGTTCTTGACAAACACTCTACCGGCGGGGTCGGGGATAAGACAACGCTTGTGGTTGTGCCCATTGTTTCGGCGAACGATATTGCCGTAGGAAAAATGTCTGGACGTGGACTGGGATTTACAGGGGGAACGCTGGATAAGATGGAGTCGATTCCTGGTTTTCGAGTAGATTTAACGACAGACGAATTCCGGAAGCAGCTCCTGGAACAGGGGCTTGTCCTCACCGGCCAGACGGCGGATCTGGCTCCAGCAGATGGAAAGTTGTACTCACTTCGTGACGTCACGGGCACCGTACCTTCTGTACCTCTTATTGCCTCGTCGGTGATGAGCAAGAAGATAGCAGGAGGAGCAAACGCCGTTGTGCTCGATGTAAAGGTGGGATTAGGGGCTTTCATGGAAACCGTCGATCAAGCCGTTGAGTTGGCCGAGCTCATGGTGCAAATTGGCTCACATTCTGATCGAAAAGTGGTTGCATTAATTTCAGATATGAACCAGCCGCTCGGCGAGGCAATTGGCAACGCGATCGAGGTTCGGGAAGCGATCGAGACTCTACAAGGCGGTGGCCCTCAGGATTTACATGAACATTGTCTGGTTTTAGCCAGTCACATGCTTCTCCTGGCCGAGAAGGCGGATAGCTTCGAGGGAGCGTACGCTCTTTGTCAGAAGGTAATCAATAATGGTTCGGCTTTAGCGAAATTCGAAGATCTTGTGCTCGCGCAGGGTGGCGATATTTCCTATGTTGAAGACCCGAGTAAATTGGCTCTTGCCCCGGAACGACTCGACGTTGGCGCGCCAAAGACGGGTTATATCTCACAAATTCATGCTGGCGAGGTTGGCCTGACAGCCATGGAGTTGGGTGCTGGCCGGGCGCAGAAAGGTGATACTGTCGATCATTCGGTTGGCATAGAAATCATGCATAATGTGGGCGATCGTGTTGAAGAGGGAAAACTGCTCTTCACGGTCTACGCACAAAGCGCAGAACAGGCGCAGGCGGCGTCAGAGCGATTGCTCGCCGCTCACGAGATTAGAGATAAGCCGGTCGATGCGCTTCCCCTCTTTTACGAGACAATTGGTTCGTCGGATTCAAACGCATAATCAATCTGCGATCGAGCCGTACCCATCGCCAGGAATATTTGGTATTCTGAGCAGGTGATAGCGGCAGAAAGACTTAAATCGGAGGTATTGCCGTGACAATGGAATCAACACAATCGAATGGAGCTCCATCTGTGGAACAGTTGAGCGAGATGATTGAGTTTCAGAGCGGAGCGATTGTAAGCCGAACGCTGTTGAAGGCGGTCAATGGATCGACCACGTTATTCGCGTTCGATGCGGGCCAAGAACTCAGCGAACATACTACGCCGAATGAAGCGCTGCTGATTGTGATCGAGGGGGAGACACTGGTCTCGATCCGAGGTGATATGCATGGTCTAACAACGGGGGATGTGATCACGCTCCCGGCCAATCAACCCCACGCCGTAAAAGCGGAAAAGCAGTTCAAGATGCTGTTGATCATGATGGATCTAGGAGAAGAAGCATCCTGATCAATAGTTAAGGCTCTTGGGGCTTGTGACCGGGTGTCTAATGTGGAACACACTGCACCGGGAGCTTCTTCGATGGAAGGATCCAGCGCCTTCCCGGTAGACTCTTAGTCCAGATTGTGGATTTCAACGGGCGTGATCCCTGCGGGTAATTCGAACCCAAGGATTCTTGAATAGAAATATAGCTCTGCTTCGAGGCAACTTTCGATTGTCTCCGAGCGACGGAAGCCATGCTGTTCGCCCTCGAAAGTGAGATAAGCATAGGGGAGACCTTTCTCGCTAAGTGCTTTCGCGAGAATTTCAGATTGTTCTGGATTGACAACTTTGTCCTCGAGCCCTTGAAAAAGGATGACAGGAGATGAAAGCCGATCTGTATGGTAAATTGGCGATCTATCCCGATATAGATCTTCCTTCTCGGGGTAGGGCCCGATGAGTGAGTCAAGGTAACGTTCTTCGAATTTGTGTGTGTGTTGGGCGAGGATGGCGGCATCTGCTACGCCGTAGTAACTCGCACCTGCGGCGAAAACCTCATGGAAAGTTAAAGCACACAAGGTTACATACCCTCCGGCGCTGCCCCCGCAGATCAACAAGCGTTCACCATCGACTTTGCCACCCTTGGCTAAGAAAAGAGCCGCGTTCACACAATCCTCGACGTCGACGATCCCCCATTCACCTTTCAATTGATCGCGATAGGCCCTCCCATAACCTGTGCTCCCGCCGTAATTAACGTCGGCGATGGCGAAACCCCGGCTGGTCCAGAATTGGATATCGGACTGAAAATGAGACCGAGCAGCCGATGTCGGCCCACCATGGCTGAGAACGATTAGAGGTGGTTTCTCATTCGCGGACGCCTCGAAGGAGGCATTCGCGGGCGGGTAGAAGTAGGTGTAGGACGTACGGCCACCTTCAGAAGGAAAGGCGATGTGCTCGGGAACAGAAATGAAACCCGGATCAATCTCATGTTCCATTGAAACATGAACGACATGGCACTCACCTGTCTCCGGGTTGAGGAACGCTAAACCCGGCTCTGTCGTATGCGTGCCGGCGAGGAACCAGACCTGCCCAAGAGCATCAGATTGGATTGTCGGCAACTCGAAAGCGGAGAAGGTTGTAGAGAACTCTTCAAGCTTCCCATCATGAGGTGTGAGAACACCGATACGGGATATCCCCATATCGAGAAATAAACAAACGATTCGACCATCGGGGAGGAAGGTATAGGTGGAGTACTCGAGCATCCATTGGGGAAATCCGAAGTCAGCTTCGCGTTCGTGAAGGGCTACAATCTTGCTTTCATCGAGTGCGTACAGATTCCACCAACCGGTCCTGTCGGAAATAAAATGTAGAACTCCCTGGTGATTCCACTCGGGTTGAAATATGGATTCGTTCATCCCGCCTGCTACTTTGTGGATGTCCTCCAACTTTCCATCTCTAAAATCCCCAACCCATAGTTCGGTTCCATCCCAGGGCATATTCGGATGGTCCCATGTCAGGAATGCGAGTTTCTTTCCATCCGGGCTGAAACGAGGGGAACCGTAGAAGTCGTGGCCTGAAGCGAGAATTGCTGGCTCGATTGATCCATCTGTTGGAAGTATCACCAATTCATTCGCCACTTGACCGTCTGTTTCATGACGTTCACGTATGCACACGAGTGATTCTTTATCATTTGAGAGGCGGATCGCAGCATATCTCAAGCCGGCGGTGATCTCAGGTTCCGGTGTGATCGGTTGTGGAGATTTGCCCTCCTGCTGCCGGTAGATGCGTTGGTCGGTGTAATTACAGAAATAGATTACTCCTTCGGCGACGAAATAAGAGCCTCCGCCATATTCATGAACACGAGTCCTAACATTGAAATCCGGAGGTGTGATGCACTCGATGTTTTTATCCTCAGCGTGTCGAAGGATGACATAGCGGCCACCTTCCTGGGGTCTACCGACGACCCAGTAGATGTCATTGCCATCAATAAGAACCTCACGAGGCAATGCGCTGTGCCCCATTCCTGACTGGGCAACGAATGGTGCTGAAATGGGCGATTCCCAGGTTCCATAAGGTGCAATTATTTTCGATGTTCCCATGATTTCTCCAAGTTGGATGTGGTATAGGCAGAGCGCAAACTAGATGTAACAAGCAAATAAAATTGACGGTTAAGGTCTACGGGCAAGCGTTGTTTAAATGCTCTTCAAAAGTGACGGCGAAGGCGTGCCCTCCGGATCCGTCGCATAGTGTGCGGAAGTACAACTCATTCGTTTGGTCAGGGAAGGCCACGGCCTTGAGTGACTCGAGGCCAGGGTTTGCAATCGGGCCGACTGGAAGGCCCGCATAGCGGTATGTGTTATAAGGCGAATCAATCTCTAGATCATCATATGTCAGCGCCAATTTCCACCAGCTGCCATCCGCTTGAACGCCGAGTGCGAATTGAACGGTTGGGTCGGTTTCAAGCAGCATGCCAAGTTTGAGGCGATTGTGAAACACTGCGGCAATGCGAGCGCGTTCCTCGGGCAGGACGGCCTCGCGTTCAACTATTGAAGCGAGGGTCACACCTTCGAAAATTGTCAGACCCTGATTGGTAAATGCCTGGCGGATATCCTGGTCGAGGCGTTTCTCGAAATTTGTGAGCATCGCGAAAACGAAATCTTGAGCGCTTGACTCCGGATCGATTAAGTATGTATCTGGGAAGAGGAAGCCCTCCAAAGTGGATGAAGCGGGCATATCAAAACTATGAGTAAAAAAAAGGGGAGGGGTTGAAGTCTCTTCAAGGAATTCGCTCTCCCCAAATCCAGAATTGAGATCCGAAAACAATTGTGCAATTTGCTCGCGTCTCCATCCTTCAGGGATCGTGATTGTATTCTGGAGGGGTTGTGAAGATTGGAGCGCCTCAGCGATCTCCCGAATTGTCATCTCGCCGCGCAGTGTGTAAAGGCCGGCATCAATTCCCCGGTCTAAACCGCGATAGCGCAGATAAAATCGAAGAACATTGGGTTGGCCCAGGATGCCAGCCTGGCTCAGGCGTTGAATGACGGCGCTTGCTGTTTCGCCTTCAATTACCGTGAGATCGATTGTTGTGCCAGGCGGTCCTGCTGGCGCATCGAGCGCACCTTGATTTAGAAGTAGATACAGCCCCAGAGTTGTCTCCTGGAGCTGGGGGAGCGACGGGTCTGGCTCGCCAACGCTCTCCGGAACCATTGGAAGCCCGAAGACTACTGCGCCGACAGCCCAAACGCCTAGGCAGATGGCAACACCAAAAACAACGAAAAAGAACACCAATAAACAGGACTTAATCAATTTGGGCATTGAGATATTCCTGAAGAATCACGGCTGCAGCGCGTGCATCAAGAAGTTGATCCGCCTTATGAATTTGAAGGGCAGCCTGGGTTGAACCGCTCTCATCCCACGTCAGGATGGGGATGGTTGCGGTTTCGCACAGAGCTTCAACGAGGCGCAGCGCTTTCCTGGCCTGAGGTCCTGGCATTCCTTCTGAATCATAGGGAATGCCAACCAATATCATGCCTGCCTCATGATTTTCTGCCGCAAGGATGATCTCACGCGCATCGGCAGCGCGGGAAGTATGCTCAAGCACCAACAGTGGACGAGCGATCAGCCCTGTTGGATCGCTAATGGCCAGACCGTGGCGTTTGTCACCCGGGTCAACAGCGAGGATCCTGCTCATGTGCCTGCCTCCCAGGGATAGCGAACTTGAATTTGCAAGTCGAGAAGAGGAAAACGGCGAAGCCAGGATGGGCTGATGTCCACGCTTAAGACTTCCTCATAGGGAACAGTTCCATTCAAGTCTACAAGTGCATCCGAGACTTTCTTTCCCCTGACGATTTGTTGGACAAATAAGGGGTCGAACACTGTAAATATCCGGGCAGATATCGTTACATCAATGTTGGCTTCCTCACCAACATTATCGTATTCAATATCAGCGATTTCTAGAATCTTCAGTGTACCCGGCTGTACATCCTCATCTCTGGAGAAATCCTCTGCTACAACGAAATTCAAAGCAGAGTGGAGTTGATCTGGGGAATATACCAGCCCTTCGAATTCTAAAATCAAGATTAATTCAAGTGAATCGGCAGCGTCTCCGATTTCGCTGCTAAATCGCTCCTCAATGGTTTCGACAACTCGAATGCTGCCTGGGATGATGTTCTCATCCTCCTGTGCCAAGCCTAGCAAAGCCTGATTTGCCTCAGCGAATAAGTTGTCTTCCAATTCCGAGCGAACGCGAACCATGTCTGCCGGCGATACGGCACTTCGAACCTGGAGCGAGCCACCTGTGAGTTGGTTTGGATTAGAAACAGAAGCAGATAATCCAAGAGGCCCATCGACTGCCTGGATCGCTTCTGCGGAAACATTGCCTTCAGGCCCTGGCAAAGAGGCGACAACTTCAACAGTGACCTGCGATCCTTCCTCTGGATCGAGGTTAACGCGCGCTTGCGTTACGAAGTGGGGCGTAGCTGGGTCGAGCGTTCGAACTGTAGTACCTGCCGGGATTGCGAGGCTCTGGTCCGTTAAGTTCGTGAACATGACCTCGCCACGAGCAGGCTGATCTGGTTGAGCGGCTCTTCCGGTTGTCGGTAGTCGGAGCTGGCCTTCCAGTACCGATTGGACTTGTCGAGCAGGAAGTTGATGCGTATTGGCGACAATTCCAGACTGTTCCAAATCTAATTCAATGGAATAGGTTTTGAGAATATCCATTGTCTCCGGCTCAATTGTGATCACCGCCTGTGGGACGAGCAGGATAGCTAGGACTAAAATAGCCAGGAAACCAACAGAAAAAAAAGTGACTCGGAAGGCGAGATTCGTTAGATGAGGATTTATTAATGCATGTTTTGGCGCTGGTTTTGGAGAAGAAGAATCTGACGTAGATATGGGTTTGGGAATTTTTCGTGCACCTCGAACTCGCCAGGCCTTTTCAGATTGGAACTCGAGGGATTCGAACGTGGGTATATGAAGAGCTTCGGCATGATGCAGCACATCAGGATCGAGCGTGACAAGTCCAATCTGGGTTCCAAGTTTACGTGCGTAGCGTTGGAGCATTACCAGATCGAAGCGTCGAGAGAGCACTCTCCCGCGTCCCGGCCAGACGATGAGGACGCGCGGCGCCTGAGTCCAGCTTAATTTATCGCGGACGGAGTTGTAATCATCGCCAGGTTCTAGATAGACAATTTGTGTTTTCACAGTTTTTGAGAGGGGGATAGATGGTCAGCGAGAACTCAGGCGTTCTTGAAGCCAAGTTTTTGCTGCCCCCAACGCCTCTTCCACACGAGCAGGATCCTTGCCACCGGCTTGCGCGAGCGACGGCTTACCGCCTCCTCCTCCACCGATAATTTTAGCGATGTTTTTTATTAACTCGCCTGCATGGAAATCGCGCTCAACGAGATCTGGGCTGATTGCAGCGACGACTAAGGGTTTTTCATCGCTGACCGACGCGAGAACCACCACACAGTTGGGATGATTCGCACGGAAACGGTCCGCAAGATCGCGCAAGATCTCTGGATCTGCTTCGGGAATTTGACCTGTCAGAAGCGAGATTCCGCTCACATCTTCCGGGGTGAGCTGATCTAATGCCGCGAACGCAGACTGTTTACGAACGGTGATGATTTTGCTGAATAAGAGGTCTCGTTCTTCAATTAATTGCTCGACTCGTTGTTCGACCGCATCGGGTGTTCCGCCGAGTTCACCAGCCAGGCGCTGCAGGCTTGCACGCTGTGTGCGAATCATTCGCAACGCTTCCCGACCTGTGAAGGCTTCTATTCGCCGAATTCCCGCAGCAACGCTCCCCTCGCTGATAAGAAGGAAGGGTCCGATGATTCCTGTTTCGGCCACATGAGTGCCGGCGCAGAGCTCAAATGAGATGCGCTTATCCATGCCGATACTCACCGAGCGGACAGTATCGCCGTACGTTTCACCGAAGAGCGCCATCGCACCTTCCTCGATGGCCTCATCTCGGGGTTGGTGGGTGATTGTGAGTGCGTGATTTTCGAGGATTGCCTCGTTAACCCACTCTTCGACTTTTTCGATTTCCTCGGGCGTCATCGCTTGTGGATGGGTGAAATCAAAACGCAGTCGATCGGGAGCGACGAGAGAACCTGCTTGCCTTACGTGTTCACCGAGAACTTGACGAAGAGCGGCATGCAGTAAGTGCGTCGCAGTATGGTTGCGCATGATATCCAGGCGCCGTTGTTTGTCGAGGTGTGCTCTAGCGGAAGCTCCGAGTTTGAGCTTACCTGTGCTGACTTCACCGAAGTGGATGATTAAACCATCAACTGGCTGCCGCGTGCCTGTAATGCGCATCTCCC
>JAIWHF010000017.1:0-26043 GCA_048629905.1 Methanosarcinales archaeon | reverse complement strand
GTGTGAAGTCAAGCGAAGCTAATCTTGCCGCCGCCTGGCTTCGAGCTCTATCGGATGGATTTGTCAGCATCAAAGATGATGATCCCCTGGCGAAGCCCCCGGGGCCGGCATGGGTTCGGGAATCAAAAGAGCCGCCTGCGAAATCCGTCAAGGGAGATCCAGCGGCTAACGATAAACCATTCTATATCGGTATTTCTGAGGGATCAGGTGAACCTTTACCAGGTTTCAACTGGGAGGAACCCACCGAACCGGCCGAATTAAAACGGACGACACTCCACGCGATCCATCTGGAATTGGGCGCGAAGATGGCGCCGTTCGCTGGATGGGAAATGCCCCTTTGGTACACAAGCGTTAGAGAAGAACATCAAGCTGTCCGCACCGCCGCCGGCTTGTTCGATGTATCTCACATGGGAATCTACCAGGCAGAAGGACCAGATGCTGCGGTGTTCTTGGACAGCGTCTGTGGAAACGACATCGGCTATCTCAAGATCGGCCAATCGGTATATACACATTTCCTGGACCCGGACGCAAATGTAATCGACGATCTGATTGTTTATCGGCGTGGAGAGGAAGAATACCTTCTAGTGGTGAACGCGTCGAACGACGATAAGGATTGGGCGCATCTCTGTGCGGTCCGCGATGGTGAAGTGCTCGTGGACAATAAACGTCCTTGGGCGAGAGCGTTTGGGCGCAATGTTGTGCTCCGCAACCTGCGCGATCCGGCGGAGGGGAAGGACATGTTGGTGGATATCGCCTTACAAGGACCTTTGTCGCGCGACATCCTTCTAGCCCTGAAATGTGATGATGCCACATGCAAACGCATCCAGAAACTGGATCGCGCCGAGCTATGTGAAGCCACGCTCGGAGGCGTCGACCTGGTTGTCTCCCGAACGGGTTATACCGGTGAGAAAATGGCCTTCGAATTGTTTGTGCACCCCTACCAAGCGACCGTCTTATGGAAAGCTTTGCTGGATATTGGGGGACCGATGGGGCTCAAACCGATCGGATTAGGGGCGAGAGATTCCTTGCGCATCGAAGCTGGGCTTCCCTTATACGGGCACGAGATGGGCGGCGAGTTAACACTGGGCGTGGGAGAAGCAGGATTCCGCAGCTATGTGAAGACGTATAAGCCTTGGTTCATTGGACGAGAGCGTTTCCTGGAGCGAGAAGCTGAGCGCGACAGTGTTGTGGTCCGCTTCCGCTGTGATGTGAAGGGGATTCCCATGGTTCACCTTGGTGATCCTGTGCTGGATAAGCGAGGTCTTACCATCGGTGTAGTGACGAGCTGTGCTGCCGATCGGATGAATTATCTAACCGGGCAGGCCTACATCTACAAGAAGTATGCAGATGAAGGGACGCCCTTCTTCATTTTCCAGGGTACGCCGATGAAGGCCGATGGTGAAACCAGGCCAGATTTGAAACCCGGGGATCGGATCTTCATCCCCACCGCGGCAACCGTGTTGAGGAGATTCCCAAAGCTGTAGGTAATCTCAACCAACTGTTCGGGAGCACACATGGGTGCTCCCCTACAACCACCATAACGTGTAGGGGCCGACCTGTGTGTCGGCCCGTTCTTTACCCGAATTCAAGACCTGTAAGGGCGAGCCGCCGGCTCGCCCCTACCATCGATTTGTCATTTCGAGCGAAGCGAGAAATCCCTGGGAGGCTGCTTGTGAGGAACCTTGCGGTGAAAAACAACCAAAGAGATCAATCAGGGAAAAGTTTGTCCTCCCCCGACTGGTTTGACCCTGCGGAATCGTTGGACTCGTCCATGCCAATCGCAGCGTAGAAATGCTGATCGTAATCGCGCGTGCGCACGACGACGGGCATGGGAACAGCGTGCCCTAAAATGAGTGCCTGCTGGCGGGTATCAAGGCGGGCAAGTACCTCGCGCAGAGCGCTTGCTCCGCTCACACCCGAGAAGACCGCCCGAATGTCGGCTTCGTTGTCGAGCAAGCAGGTCACCCGGGTCCCGATCTGACTCATCACCTCATCTTCGATGCCGCTCGGCCGTTGATCGACAATAAGCAAAGTAACGTTGTATTTACGCAGCTCCCGGGCGATGTTGCCGAAGATCGTATGCCCGGCGACGCTTGGGTCGAGGAATTTATGGGCCTCCTCGATCACGATTACGAGTGGGCGGGGCTCTTCGCCCTTCTTCCCGGCGGCCAAATTTTTCCGATGGACGTAGCTTGCGTGGATGCGCCGGGTGAGATAGTTGGCGACCAAAACATAGGCGGCCAGAGTGTTTCCATAATTTCCAAATTCAAGGACAACGCTCGTTCCGATGTTGAGTCGTTGGAAGATATCATCGACCACCTTCGATCCTTCACCGGGGACGAGGAAGCCCATGCGCGGGATGAAGGATTCGAGCTTGCGCTGTATCGCGCCCAGCGTTCCTCCCACAATGCGACCGCTCTCGAGAATATTCTGAATCTCTTCCTCGTACTGTTCATCCAGTAATTTCGAGATCCATTTCTTGCCTAAGCGTCGGTAAAGGAAATAAAGCGCGCCGGTTTGAATGTCACTCAACCCGAGTAAGGACGCCAACAATTCTATGTCTTCAGGTTCGATCTCCTCATAGCCGATCGTAAGGATGCCATCGAACTTGCTGCCGCGGGCACGCGAGGTAGCCTCGTCAAGTGTGATCACGCTAACGCGCCCATCTGGAAAGAGCTGCCTCAATCCTTTGTATTCACGACCGCTCTCGTCCTTAACCGACCAACCGTAATCGTTATGCATGTCGAAGATCAGCGTCGACGCCAGACCTGAGCGGATGATGCCGGCGAGAATCGTGCGGGTGATGAACGATTTTCCAGTGCCTGTCTTGCCAAATACTCCGGATGAGCGCTCGACGAACCTGCCTAGATCGAGATTGACCTGGACCGATTCCATGTCCAGCGGCGTACCGATGTAGAAGTGCTCATCGTCCTCCTCCCCGAATACGCGGGCGACATCCTGCGCCGTTGCCTCATAGATGGCTGAGAAATGAGAGGGGATCGTTTTAATGGGGCGGGGCTGATCGTCCTCCTCATCGAGCATTAACATCGGGCTGACGTGCAGCGTCGCGTAGGCCACACCGCCGGAGTACACATCGAGAAGGAAAGTGTCCGCGGCATCAGGCGGATGATGCAGCAGATCAGGCGTTGTTGCTCCGAGAGCGATATCGGTGATGATTCCAAAGAAGGTGCTGCCGGTTTTTCGGCTCTGGACGACGACATATCGGCCTACGGCGAGTTTCTCGATAGCATATCGCGGATCTAATTTCACCTGCAGACCGGCGGAAAGCGATCCGTCCAGGACAATTCCGAGAGGGCGTTCATCTCGTTTGGGACCGAAATAGGCGTCGAGTTCAGATGAGTCTGACATTTATCGTCCTCTTGCGTTCAATATCACTGGATGCGGGGTAAGCGGTCAAGGATAGTCTTACTCCTTGACGCGCAGACCGCGCAGGATGTTCTCCAGGCGAGTGAGGTCCTGTGCGAGCAAACGGGCAACTTCACGCCCGGCTTGAAGCAGAAACCGCTCGCGTTCCTCTTCAGGCCTCGCCTGCGCAGATAATCGCAAAGTGGTTGCTAGAAGTTCGTCGACAGGGAGTTGAGGCGCGTTCAGAATCATCTGCAGGAAATGAAGCTCCGAGGTGAAATCAACCCCGTCTCTGGGCACCATGCTGAAGACCGAAGCCAATGTTAGCGGTGGTTGTGGGGGCAGGGATTGATGAAATCCATCATCATCGTGGAAGCCGACGGCCAACGCGCTGAATTCAACGGGGACCTGGCGGTTGATTTGTCCATCCGCGATTTGTTCTTGCGGAACTTCATCAAGCGCAGCTAACTGCCGGGCGAACTGGTCATCTGTGATGCTGATGTCGTACACCAGCCCGACAACGTAACTGCGCCCGCCTTGCGCTTCCGCCTGACAAAGAGAGCCGAACACAGGGAGCGTGTTCTCGGATATCTGCATGGCGCCCACGAATCCACGTGTACTGCAGCGTGTCACGCGCCCGATCATCATTGGCGATTCCGGCATCAATCCTCCTGTTATAACCTGTGTTGTTTCCGCTGTCCGGTGAGCTGTTTTGTAAGCGCTTTTTGAGATTGTGTAGGGCGCATACCGTGCCCGAGGAGTGTCCGTTGCAGCATATCTTCGAAGGCAGTTCGCTCTTGCGCAGGGATAACTGCCAGCTCATGGGCTCGCACCAGTGTATAGGGGAACCCTCCTGTCGTCTGGCAATCCTTCAAAATACCGGCATGAACGCGATTGAGCAGTTTGGGGTCTTGCGCGACCCAGATTGGGATTTCGACGCGCACAACCGTGCCGTCGGCACCAGTGTTCAGATAGAAGAAATGGACTTCATGACCGGCCGTGCGGAAATCGCGATTTAAGGGTGATGCAGAAATGAAGAGCGCGCTGCGATGACCGGGCGGCAGCAATTTGGTGAAAATCGCCCGGTCGGTCAAACCGCGGAAAGGAGTCAGGCGTAGCGTTTCCTGGGTAATCTGATCATCTGGCAGCCCGGCAAGGTGGATTAAAGCGAGCACACTTACGCTCCGGGGGCGGTCGATGAAACCGGCCAGGCCAGTCTTTGAGGAGCGCAAACGACCGAGTAGTTTCAGGTACTGCTGGAGGTAAAGATCCGTCTCCCGAGATGTCGATCCGCCGGTTTGCAGCGCCATCCACAGTAGAAGGCTGTTGTCTAGAATTGCGAGAGTCTGTTCACCAGCCAGGCTTTCAGCCATTTCTGCGAGAGTTTTCATCTCGGCGACATCCCGGCGCAGGTTTACAAAAGCATTCTGGACAGGATGATCTGCTTCGTCGTAAAGGTCCTCAAGTTCAAAAAAGAGCCGGGATTCCTGTTGGATCGTGGGTGCTTTGCCGCTGCCGTGTGAAACGACGATGCTGCCTATATTAATGAGGTAATAAAACGCGGCTGCGTGGCGATCCGGATAAATCTGTGAGCCATCGGCGCCGATCACGTGGAGACTCTGCGGGATTGTAGGCGGCGGGAATGTCAAATTGAGCGTTTCTTCGGTAGGAATTGCGCCTGTCCAGCGATTCCCTGCCTTCTTAATCCTGGATTGAAGGTCGGAATGATCGAGTCCGGCCGTGAAGTGCAGTGCTTTAACGGCTTTTGGGATCATCGCGGACACCTGCAGACTCCGCTCATAGAGGGCTTGGCCGAGCTCTTGCATCTGGGGAAGTAAGGAAGGCAGATGGATTCCCATAGTGTTTGTCTTTCGAACAACTGTTCGCAATTATAGCCTAAGACCAAGTGAAGGCAATCTCGTCCGCTTGACCCGCATAGTACCGCAGTCTACAATCGAGCGGTGCGACTGCGCTCCACTATCTGTGTGGTGGAGCAAGGTTGTTTCCGGCGCGCGCGGTATATGCTATACTGCGCGGCGATGGAGGGAAGGATAAAGGTGCAGCGAAGACTTGCTCGAATACTTCGTCGATCTGGGCTGGGCGGCTTAGCCGCTGCCTTTCTCGACGCTGGCGGACCAATTTTGCCATTGGGCGCTCAAGCGGCGTATCTACTCAACCCCTTCATGAGCGGTCCTTCAGGAACATGGAATGAATTCGGCAAAATCATGGAAGATCCAGACGCTGTCACGGAGCTGATTGTGATGCTCAGGAAGAAGGAAGAACCCCAATGAGCGGCGTAGATCTTCCCGGTCTCTTTATTCTGCTGCTGTTCGTTGGTCTTCTGGTTTTCTTCATGACCATCGATCAACGGCGGCCTGCGACTTTCCGGCCTATCAGAGGCTATGAAGCTCTGAAGGGAGCGATCGAGCGCGCTGTCGAGGCAGGGGAACGAGTTCACTTGTCACTCGGAACAGGGTCGGTCATCGGGACCGATTGCGCGCCTGCGTTGGCTGGGCTGGCGATCCTGACAAGCATTGCCGAGAAGACGACGATGAGTGACAAACCGGTTGTGGCCACAACCGGGGATGGAGCGATGGCAATCTTGGCGCAGGATACCTTGCGCAAGGTGTATTCCGACGCTAGGGCTTTGCCCCGCTATAGTCCCATCTCCGGGCGAATGCTAGGACCCACCCCCTTTTCTTATGTTGCCAATTTACCGATACTGCTGGCCAGTGAAGATATCACAGTTCACGTACTGGCTGGTTCCTTTGGCGCAGAGGGAGCATTGGCAGCCGATTTCGGTGAGAGACAGGGGGCTTTTGTCTTAGCAGGGACGGATGATGCACAGTCACAAGCCTTGCTTTATGCAACCGCTGAGCATCCCTTGATCGGTGAGGAAATCTTTGCGGGTGGAGCGTACCTGAATGTGGGGCGGGTTCACAGGGCAAGTTTGAGAGTACAAGATGCTGTGCGGATGCTCATTATTGCGGGGATCGTTATCGGCGCCGTTCTTAGCCTTCTGGGAGTGATCCGTTGAAGATCGGAACCTATTTATTATGGGCGGCTATGGCCGTCGGAACAGGGATCATCGTCCTGTTGGGTTACTTTGTTCAGATCGATCAAATTCCCGCGGACAGTCTCCTTGGGAGGATCTTCGAATTACGTTTGTTGATCATGGGTTGGGCAGTCTTGCTGGCGGCAGTCGCGTTAGGCATTGGTCTTTTCAATTTGTTCTTGGTTCACTGGACGAAGGTCAGTGGGCAGGAACCTGGATGGAAGTACAGTGCGATATTAATCGTTGCTTTTGTGCTCACGCTCCTTCTGGGGTTGATCTTAGGACCCGATAGTCGAGTGGTCCTGTTTCTCTTCAATTCCATTCAGTTACCAGTTGAGACAAGCTTGATGGCCTTGCTGGCAATCACATTAACGCTTGCTGGTTTTCGCTTGGTGGCGCTGAGAAAAGATCTCATAAGCCTTGTCTTCGTTGGAACCGCGCTGCTCGTGTTGATCGGTTCCGGCCCCGGCATATTATCTACGGAGGGTCTGTTCTTCAGTTTCTTCGCTGGCCTACGAAATTGGCTGGTGCAGGTGGCTGCCGCTGGAGGCGCGCGCGGCATCCTCCTCGGAGTAGCCCTGGGATCTATCGTGACGGGTCTCCGAGTTTTACTGGCCGTTGACCGGCCATACGGGGAATAATGCATGGCTGAAATTCGCTGTCCCATGTGCAGCACGATGAATCAGGAAGCTGCGGAAGTCTGCAGCAATTGTGCAGCGCGCCTGACGCCGCTTGTCGCTGGTATGCCCCCTTCAGACCAACAGGCATCTGCTGCGGACGGGATTTCACCTCCGGACTCAGAAGCGCCCGGTGATGGGGATGATTGGCTGGCGAACATCCGCTCCGATGCACTAATGGGTTCGGGTGCAGAAGAAGATCCTGCAGCGAAGACGGATATACCGGATGAGGCTGCACCAGATTGGCTGGGAAGGTTGCGGGAAGCTGATTCGGGTATCGAGGAAGGACCGCCTTCCGAAGAAATTCCCGACTGGATGGATGATTTCTTAGCCGCTGGTGATGAAGAATCTGATGAGGAAGTTCCGGAGTGGCTTTCAAGGGTTCGCGAGCGAAGGGAAGCTCAAACGGATGACCAGCCCGAGTCAGGCGAGGGTGAAGATTGGATCACACGTTTACGGGAGGACACGCCGAGCGAGCAGCCAGCCGGGGTAGAAGGACTCAAGCCTTCTCCAGATGCAGAGGAATCAACCGAGCAACCAGCGCCGCAAGCATTGGATCCCAGCCCGCCACTAGAGGTGCCTGATCCGGTACCTCAAGGCGAGATATTGCCGGAACAAGCGATACCCTCACGCGAAGCAGGTGACAGCGCACCAACAGCGGACAGTATTGATGAAGATCTCCAGCCCGTCTCGGGCGAACCCACACCTCCTGAGGAGGAGATGGAATGGTTCCCCGCCCCGGATGAGGGTGAATTGTTAGAAGCGAAAGGGCCCTCACATGTCCCCGCGTTGCTCGACGAAGAAGCTGGGGAGATGCCCTTCAGCGAAATGAGTGATTTGAACCTGGATTCAATAGAACTCCCGGATTGGCTGGGAGAGTCGAAACCAGAGACTCCATCCGCGGCTGGAGAGGAAGAAGAGAAGCTTGACCTGGCACCAGCAACGCTCCCATCCTGGCTTGAAGCTATGCGGCCAGTTGATACTTTCCGCTCAGAGATAGCGATTGAATCAGACGAAGTGCAGCCGGTTGAATCAGCGGGACCGCTTGCTGGATTGCGCGGAGTATTAATGGCTGAGCCGGTAGTCGCCATGCCGCGAACAGCGAGCACTGCAGCGGCTCGATTAGAGGTCACCGAACGTCAGTACGCGCAAGCCGAACTGCTGCAGCGCCTTGTTGAAGAAGAAGAGAGGGAGATCCCGCCCGTAAAGGCAGAGAGACGCAGGTTGCCTCTCATGCGTTGGGCGATAGCGCTCATCCTGATTCTCGCTGTGATTTTGCCTTTCGGTTTCAGCCAGCTAGGTGTTGAAGGTTATGCTCTTCCGAGTGTGGTATCCAGGGACCTCGCACCCTTGATCGATCTGATGGGCAGCATCCCTACGGATCGCCCAGCGCTGGTCGTATTCGATTACACGCCCGGTTATAGCGGTGAGCTTGATACCGTCGCTGGCGCTTTGGTTGAGCATGCTGTAATGCGTTCACTCCCAATCGTAACCATTTCGACCCGCCCAACGGGACCACCACTGGCGGAGGGGATGCTAAACAAAATCGGCGCCGGTTACGGTGCTGTAAATGGAGAAAGCTACCTGCATCTGGGTTATCTCTCCGGAGGACCAACTGCGGTTCAATTATTTGCGATTGCCCCGCGCAGCGTAGTTTTATCCGGGTATCACCTTCCCGAATCACTATCTGGAGGATCGGTTTGGGAGTCGCCCTTGCTTCAGGGAGTACACAGGTTATCGGATTTCAATCTGGTCATCGTCATAACGGCAGGAACAGATACAGCACGTACATGGGTGGAACAGACCCACCCATGGATAGGAAGTACTCCTCTGGTGATGGTGTTAAGCACTGGAGCGGAACCGCTGGTGCGCCCTTATTTTGAAGCCTCCGAGCCACAGGTGGATGGAATCCTTACCGGATTACCGGCAGCAGTATCGTACCGGCAGTACAGCGGGTTGCCGCTTGATGCAAGTGTGCAATGGGATGCTTTTGGGCTAGGGATGTTGGCTGTTGTATTAATCTTAATCGCTGGTGGAGCCTATGGAGTTGGTTTGTGGCTCATGCGTTTGCGAGAGCGTTGATGAGAGGCGATAAGTAAATGCCCGAGGTACCGCTCGATTTCATCGAAATGATCGTCGCTGCATTCATAACAGTGATGATCTTGAGTTACGTGATAGGCGACAATGTCCTCTTCAGAATTGCGACCTATCTATTCATTGGGATCGCTTCTGGCTTCGCCGGCGCCATCGCCTGGGAAAATATTGTAAAACCCACACTTGTTCAGCCGCTCATTGAAGGTGGACTTGCCAAAATATTTTCGCCCGAGGGAGCCCTCACGTTCCTGATTCCGTGGATGCTCGCGCTGTTTATGCTATTTAAACTCTCACCCCGGCTGTCGCGATTCGGGGGTTTCCCGGTTGCGCTTCTCGTTGGTGTGGGGGCAGCGGTCGTTGTCGGTGGAAGCATCACGGGGACGTTGGTGCCGCAGAGCATGGCTGCAGCAGGCATGCTATCACCGGCTACTGCTCTTCCTATCGCAGGCGAGCCCTTGTCCATATGGTTGGAAGGGCTCATTAGTGCATTGTTAACGATCGTGGCGACCATCAGCGTATTGATATATTTCCGCTTTAGCGCCCAACGGGACCTGACAGGGGGGGCGCGGCGATCAAAGATCGCCGAAGTATTTGCATATCTTGGTCAGATTTTTATCGCGGTAACATTTGGCGTGATGTATGCTGGCGCGTTAATGGCAACGATCGTCATCTTGGCGCAGCGATTTCAATTCCTTCATGATGTGGTCACCCGAATAGTGGGCGGGGCATGAGAAGCCGATGAGCTCGATACTAGATACCGATACCATATTGGCTGTCGATGTGGGCAGCGTGAGCACCCGAGCCAGCCTCTTCGATGTCGTCGATGGCCATTTTCGCCTGATCGCTTCTGGTCGTGCACCATCAACTGTAAAAGCACCTTTGTCCGATATTAGCGAGGGTGTGCGTATGGCTCTCGATCAGGTGAAGGCTGTTACAGGAAGGAAATTGCTGGACGAAACGGACTTGTTGATCATGCCCGTCACCAGCGGAGGATCGGGAGTAGACACTTTTGTGGCGACGGCTTCCGCGGGACCGAAGGTTCGAACGGTACTTGTGGGGCTGATGCCCGGTGTCTCCACAGATAGCGCATTGCGGCTCGCCGAATCGACATATTTGGATCTTGTGGGTGTCATTGACCTGCTCGACAGCCGACGTGAATCGGAGAAAATTGATCTCATCCTATCTGCCCGCCCGGATTTGATCCTTGTTGTCGGCGGAACGGATGGCGGCGCGCAGGATTCCGTCCTGCAATTAATCGAACTCGTCGCCGTCGCCAGTGAGCTTTTCTCTCCGAATCAAAGACCACGGATCGTATACGCGGGCAACCGCGAGCTGGGCGCTGCGATCGCTGACCGTGTGGGAGAGCGCCTCGATATCGCTCTTGCACCGAATGTTAGACCCAGTCTCCGGGTGGAGGACCTTGGGCATGCCCGGTTGGCGCTCGGTGAGGCGATTGCCGAAGCGCGCAATAAACGTGTGCACGGTTTTGATGAATTGGAACAGTGGTCCGGCGGCAATATGATGCTTACCGCCGATGCGTATGGACGGGTGATCCGTTATTTAAGCCGTATATATGACCCGGCGAAGGGTGTTCTCGGTGTGGATGTAGGCGCAACCAATACGATGATCGCCGCAGCATTCGAAGGAGATCTGCGCTTGAGTGTTGAGACCGACCTGGGGTTGGGGGAACCCTTGCCGACTCTGCTCCGGCATAGCAGTCTTAGCAACATTGCCCGTTGGCTGCCATCCGAAACATCGGAACGGACGATCTTAGATTACATCTATAATAAATCGATTAACCCGGCAACCGTTCCAGCGGAAGAGGAGGATCTTCTTCTAGAATTAGCGTTAGCACGTGAGATCCTTCGGTTCTCACTGAAACGCGCTCGCAAGCGCTGGCCCAAGGGTAGAGATCTCAAATCAACCTGGTTGTTGCCTTCAGTTGAACCGATTATCGCCAGTGGAAGTGTCCTGGCTAGAGCTCCTCGACCAGGGTATGCCGCATTGGCATTGCTGGACGCCTTACAACCAACGGGGATAACAACGTTTGTGCTCGACCCGCATGGTCTCTCCCCCTCGCTTGGCGCAGCGTCAGGCTCGGTTCCAATGCTGACTGTGCATGTATTAGAATCTGGGAGTTTCGTGAGCCTGGGGACGGTTGTGTCGCCGGTAGGGAATGCACGGATGGGACGCAAGGTTCTCAGTCTGCACCTCGAACTTGAGAAAAGCAGCGAGGATGTAGTCGGCGAGGTTCGAATGGGTCAACTTGCAGTCGTACCGATCCGGCAAGGAGAACACGCTCACCTTACCCTCAGACCTGAACGAGGAATCGATGTTGGCTTCGGAGGGCCTGGTAAAGCCGGTGCGCTGCGTATTGCCGGTGGGGCCGTTGGCTTGATCATCGACGCCCGCGGGCGACCGCTTGTACTTGCCAAAGATCCTGGTCGTCGCAGAGAGTTGAATAAGAAGTGGTTGTTTGACATCGGAGCCGTGGCATGAGGCATTGGCACCATTCTTGCATCTTCAGGCTCAGTGGTTCATAGCATGAGCGAAATATTTTTGTCTTCGATGACGCATGTCATCCCTATTACAGTTATCCGCCGCGAGCGTGTTCTTCCGGTTCCGGGGGCGGTTTTAGTGCGTGTAAACGAGCGTATTCAGGCTGCCGACGTTGTCGCCGAAGCTGAAATCGACCCAAAACATTATTATCTGGATGTTGCCCGTGGATTGGGTATCTCGGTAAAAGATGCAGGGCGCTATATTACCTGCCAGAAGGGTGACCGAGTGGAAACGGGTGATGTGCTCGCGGGACCAGCAGGAGTACCACGCAGAACGGTGCGTGCTCCTGCATCAGGTCGCATTGTTGGAATAAACAGGGGCCGAATTCTCATGGAGTCCTTTGGCAAAGTGTTGCAGATAAAGGCTGGCTTCCCTGGAAAGGTAATCTCATCGGATGGGGCGCAGGCTGTAACGATTGAAGCGATAGGTACCTTGATCCAAGGCGTCTGGGGTAATGGGCTGCAGAATTACGGCGTCATGCGCCTGGTGGGTGATGGCCCATCCTCGCGGCTGCAGACGGATCAGTTGGATGTCAATCTGCGCGGGGCAGTCCTGGTCGCGGGGATATGTGACCATCCGGCGCCGTTTCATCAGGCGACTGAACTCTCAGTTCGCGGAGTGATCCTGGGTGGGATGCCATCTGAATTGATCCCGGTTGCACGCAGACTGCCTTATCCGGTTTTGCTCACCGAGGGATTCGGAGAGCATCCCATTAATGCGGCCGCGTTCAATCTTTTTGTAAGTAATGTGGGGCGCGAGGTCGCGGTTGATGCCGGCTGTGCCTGGCCGCAACCCGGGCAACGTCCGGAGGCGATCATCCCGCAACCATCCAGTCGTCAAGTGTCTCATCCTGATCGGGTGGTATCGTTGAAACCGGGGGTGAGAGTGCGTGTTCTGAAGCCGCCTTATCAGGGTGAAGTCGCCGTGGTTAAAGAAATACTTAAACGCGTCGAGACGTACCCGAGCGGAATTCGGGCTAAAAGCGCAACGATCGAAATTGATGGAGTTGGAACCAAAACAGTTCCACTCGCGAATATCGAGATACTGCAGTGATTCGAGCAGGTGGTGGCCAAACCGCGGAGAAAATGACTGCGTGCAGGCCCATAAAAGCTGAGGAGTAGAGACCATGGCAGAAGAATTTGATGTAGGGGCTCCATTGCCCGAGGAATCATCTAATCGGACATTCGTAATCGCAGCTGTCTCGCTGGGCGGTTTGCTGGTTCTAAGCATGATCTGTCTGTTGGTTTATGCTTTGGTGCTGGCGCCGCGGCAGCAAGAGGCTCGCGCCACAGACGTGGTGGTTGTCAACCAACAGAACACCGAGGAAGCGTTGACTCAAACCGCTGTCGTCGTTGAACGGACGCCGTCACGCACACCGATCGTGACTGAGCTGCCGGACGCAACAGCGACGGTGACACCAACACTGGTGGTTGTCGTTCCAACGTTCACACCGACGCCGTTCTTGACCTTGCCTACCTTAGCGCCGGAAACGGCTACAGCTGCGGCTCAACTGACTCTGGCTGCAGGGCAGGGAGGCGGTGGAGAAACGCCAACACCAACGGCTCTTCCTGCAACCGGTTTTGCAGATGAAGTCGGAATTCCAGCGTTGGCGCTGGCAGGTGGATTGCTTCTGGCTTTAATATTCATCGTACGCAGTTTGCGGACTCGGGTCACTACTTAATAGCTAGTTTGTTAATCACCTGCTCGACAACTGAACTGCTGGTGGCAGGGTCAGCCTGATGTTGACCCTGCCTTCTTGTGTGGAGATTTGATGGCGAAGAAAGTTACTCCTTTTTCATCCCTCACCGAAACTGTGCTAACTGAACTTGCTGCGGGCCACTGCGTCTCGATTACCGGTCTGAGCAACAGCGGAAAATCCAACTTGATGCGCTCGCTGGCGGATCAGAATGCAAAGAAGTTCTATAAGGCGAAAGCCGGTCGGCCCGGCTTCCTTATTTATATCGACTGCAACCGGGCAGTAGCGATTTCGGGGCAGGCATTTTACGAAGTTGTGCTGCGGTCAACGCTGGAGCGCCTTTCTGATGAGGTTCCAAATTCCTTATTAACAAATCTGCAGGGTTACCATCAGACAATTACAGAGGCGGATTCAACTTTCACAGCATCCCTCTCTTTCAACCTGGCGCTTTCGGAATTGGGCAAGGAGCTGGGTCAAAATTTATGCCTGCTTTTTGATGAGTTTGACGAGATTTACACCGCTTTAGATAATCGTGCGCTCCTGAACTTGCGAGCACTCCGTGATCGCTTCCGCGATCGTCTTGTTTTTGCGACGGCCACTAGGCGCCGGTTATCAGGGTTGCGTGGTGACGCGATTGAGGATGAATTCGCTGAACTCTTTTCTCGGTTTACATATAATATGCCGCTGCTTAGTATTGCCGAATCTCGTGCACTATTAGCCAGTCTAAATCTCCCCGATCTGAAGAAAGAAGTCCAGGATAAGGCATTTGAACTGGCGGGTGGGCACCCGGGGATGTTGGTGGCGGTGTCTCAAGCTTTAGCTCATCTCCCTAAGGATTGGGAAGGGGATCTCGCGGCTTATGTTCGGCTAGAGCCCCAACCACGAGCCGAATGCATGAAACTGTGGTATCAGCTCAATGGAGACGAACGAGCTGGTTTATCCTCACTTGTGCTCGAGCCGAACGCTGGTTTGCCCCAGCAGCAAATACGCCATTTGACCTCCTTGGGCATGCTCGTCGCCAATCAGCCATTCTCGCCGATCTTCGCTGATTTTATCGCCAGAAAGAGCCGAGGGCATGATGTTGAAGTGCGGGGGGTATATCTCGACACCGATTCCGGCGATGTATGGGTTGATGGCGTTCGCATCCCAGTTCTCACGGATTTGGAGTATCGATTATTGGAACTACTATATGAGAGGCGGGATAAGCTGACAGATAAATTCCAGATCGTGACCGCGGTTTGGGGGGAGGAATACCTCGGGAGCGTCGATGATGCTCGCGTTGAGAAACTGATCAGCCGCCTGCGAGGGAAGATCGAGCCCAATCCCACCAATCCAATTTATTTAATCACGCGACGGGGCCGCGGTTATAAGCTGCTTACAACCCCGAGGTCAACTTAACATTCCGATCACAGTTGCCGCCTAGTTAGGGATGGAGATCTCAGATGAAAGTCCGGCTGCTGGTTTACGACCCAGATCCGGAAGGCCGGCGCCTTTTCCGCAAGGCATTTCAAGAATCTTGCGAAGGGTGTGTGGCTGTGATACGGGCGAGCGCCGATAGTTGTGTGCAAGCCCTGCGCGAACGCCCCTTCGATACCTTAATCCTCGGTTTACCCATTGATATTCCCACGCTCCTACAGGTACTGCTTGCATACCAGGAAATCCCAGGGCGGCCTGAATTATTCCTGTTCGCGGAGCAGCCTCCCGAAGGCGATACGCTTTCTTCTCGGCACTTTATAAAATCAACGCCGGGCATTGTCCGCTTTCTCGATGATCTTCCGGGCTATTTGCGCCCGGGCTTGATCTCTCGTTTAACGGAGGAGCTTGAGCGGGTTAATTTTGACCAATACGGAGGAGATGCTCGGCGAACGATTACAGAATATGCGATCGAGCTTCTAAGTGGGATCGGTGTAAACTCGATGTATATAAGCATCGATTCTGTGGATGGACATTGGGTTTTACACGGTTCAAGTTACTCGAAAGACATTCACCAAGAAATTGATGCACTTGTGGAAAAAGCCGGAAGACTTGCACCGGACCCTGCGCGTGTCGCGCACTCCTTACGCGAGGTACTCCTCGGCCAGTCCTCACACTATTCAGACCACCCCGAGGAGATTATCCGCTCGATTTTTCCTTGGGCGACATCAGCAGAGATCGATGGTTTGGTCGATGGGCTGCGCCTGAATGCGTTGTTTATGCTGCCGATACTGGATGAAGAGCAGCCACGGGGGATATTGATGGTCGCTGCGACCCTTTCCCTCCAGGCCCAAAACGCGCTTCAGATCTTCGCAAATGTGTTAAGTACGCTGCTCATGCGAGTGGAATCATTGGATCGCTTACGACGCGATGCGCACGTTATGAGGGTTTTGCAGCAAGTCGTTTATGCGCTCAGCTCGACACTCGATTTTGAGACCATCCAGGACCAAGTTCTTGATCTACTGAAGACGGTAGTTCCCTTCGATTCCGCATGTGTAATACTCAGGGAAGAAGGGGAAATGATTGTGCGCCAGGTAAGAGGTTTCCTCCCTGCGGATGGAGCGCTTCAGGTGGGTGAGCGTGTCATCCCTCCTGATCGCTCGGCTTTGGGGCAGGTGGTTTACGACGCCCGGCCTATACTTCTGCGCGCAGTTGAAGATCCGCTGCGAATCGGCTTTGAACGTTTCCCTGCCGACATCAGATCTTGGTTAGGTGTGCCGATTCTGTGGAGATCCGAAATTATCGGAGGCATGTCTTTAGGCAGCAGGGTGCAGGGATTCTTTCAGGAGTACCACCTAAGAATTGTGCTTGGTTTTGCCCGGCAACTGGGGGTGGCATTACAGAACGCTCGCCTTTTGCGCAGTTCCTCTGCTCGTGCTGAGAAAATGCGCCTAGTGTATGAGATCGGTCGCAGTGCGGTTGCGATTCTCGATATTAAACAACTGGCTCACGAAGTGGCGGCGGGTACTCTGAGAGTTTTTAATTACTATGCCGTAGGGATTCTGCTGAACGAAGGGGGCAGATTGGTCCCGTGTGCATACTTACGCGGCCTCGAAGGAGTTCCCGTGAGTCAGGTTGAGCCGCTAGACTTGAACGCGGCGGGATTTGCTCAAGAGGTTGTAAAAAACGATAAGCCGCTTTTGATTTCTGATGTAAGCAAAGAGCCGCGGTTTCAACACCACACCGAACTTCCCAATACAGGCTGCGAAATGATTTTGCCTCTCTCAATTGCCGGGGAGGTCCTCGGTGTAATGATTGTTGATAAGGAAGAAGTTGGACAACTTGGGGAGGAGGATTTGGAGATGCTTCAAGTTCTGACCTCCCTGATTACGATTTCGATAATCAACGCCCGTCTCTTCGGCGAAATCCATGACCATGCCGCTGTATTAGAAGAGCGAGTCGCGGACCGCACCTCCGAGCTGCAATCACAGAAGGAACAAACCGAGGCGATCCTGAGTTCCGTTGCCGACGCTGTGCTCGTCTTCGATCTTGATGGGAGTCTGGTTTTGGCAAACCCGCAGGCGCAGCTCCTGATGGCGGGTGAGTTGAGTGAGGGGGTGCTAACGCAGATCTCTCGTCTACATGGAGCAGAGAGCAGGGTCCAAGAATCATTCGATATCGGCGAGGCATCATTTCAAGCTCTCGCCTCACCGGTCGAACTGGATGGAGGCTCAATCGGCACGGTGATTGTCCTGCGGGATATCACACGTTTGCAGGAATTAGATAGGTTAAAAAGCAAATTTGTGGCAACAGTCTCGCATGAATTACGAACCCCTCTTGCGAATATCAAGGTATACCTTTCACTGCTCCAGAGATCTAAAGAGGATAATCAAGAGAGGTATCTGGGTGTGCTTAATCAGGAGACGGACCGTCTCACGAGCATGATCGAGGAATTGTTGGACCTCGCCCGTTTGGAATCTCAGAAAGAAATCGAGATAGAGAACGTAGAGATCACAGCTATCCTTGACCAGGTTGTCGAGCGGCACCGCCCGATTTGTGAGGAGAAGGGCATATACATCGCTCATGAGCCGGAGAGTGCGCTGATGGTTTTGGGGAACCCCCACCAGTTGATTCGCCTTTTCACCAATTTAGTCGCGAATGCAGCAACATACACCGATGCTGGAGGGACAATCTCCCTGCGTATCAGCGGCGAAGATGAAATCGATGGCATTGTTTACACGCCCATAGAAGTCCGCGATAATGGAGTCGGGATCTCTGAGGAAGACCTGCCATTTCTATTTGATCGTTTTTATCGTGGTACTATGGCACGGGAACACAAGATACCTGGAAGCGGCTTGGGTCTTGCGATTGTGCGGGAGATCGCGATTCGGCACGGCGGCCTCGTTAAGGTTGAGAGCGAGGTTGGACTTGGAAGCGTATTTACTGTTTGGCTACCTCTGTTAAAAAAGGAACAAGGATATCCATGACCAAACCATTAATCCTGGTCGTCGAAGATGATCTGGCGCTGCTTGAAGGGATTCGAGAACTTCTGGAACTAACCGAGTACAAGGTTCTAACCGCCATGAACGGACGGGAAGCGCTTGAGGTTCTGGAAAACCAACGCCCAGACCTGATCGTTTCAGACATCATGATGCCGGAGATGGACGGGTATGAATTTCACGAAAAGGTGAGCGAACAGCCGGAGCTTAGCGCTATTCCATTTATCTTTCTCACCGCGCGTGGAGAAAAAGCAGACATTCGCCGCGGCAAAGAAATTGGCGTCGATGATTACATCACCAAACCGTTTGATGATGAGGATTTATTGGTCGGCGTAAGGGCGAAGCTTAGTCGGTGGGAAGGTCTCCGTAAGCAGCGAGATGAGGAAGTTTCCGACCTAAAGAGTAAGATTCTACTTACACTGAGCCATGAATTCCGAACACCGCTGACGTACATTATTAATTATTCCGATTTGCTCGAGCTCGAAGGTCAGAAAGTCGAAGGAGAAGATTTCCAGGATTTTATGCAAGGCATTCGCCGAGGAGCCCTGCGATTGAACAGCCTCGTGGATGATTTCCTCATCTTAGTGGAGATCGAAACTGGCGAGGCGGAGGATGCTTATCGTTACCGGAGGCGTCGGATTGAAGAGACGGGTCTTTGGTTGCGTGTGATCGTAAAACCCTTCCAGCCAACTGCGGAAGAACGAGGGTTAACTCTGATTACGGATGTCCCGGAGAATCTCCCACCGCTTGTAGCAGATGAGGCATATCTCTCGGATGCGATTGGGCGTTTGCTCGATAATGCAATTAAGTTCTCAACGGATGAAAGTGAATGGGTCCGGTTTTCAGCGGAAGCGGAGGGAGACCGTTTGATGCTGCGAGTCCAGGATCAAGGGCAAGGGATAAAGGAAGAAGACCTGGGCGGCTTGTTCGATGTGTTCTACCAGATCGACCGTGCGAAGCGTGAGCAGCAGGGGTCTGGATCTGGCCTTGCAATCTGTAAGGGAATCATCGGAGTCCATGGTGGCGAAGTTGGTGTTGAAAGTGAACTTGGGAAAGGGAGCACTTTTTGGATCTCGCTGCCTTTCGAGCCCCAGGATTCTCAAGGCGAAGCTACAGAGAATGCGTGATGGTTAGGACGTCCCCTGGTGTCGTTGCCAGGGATTTGAATCTCAATTATTAAGCCCCTTTAGCCACAGATTGACCAAACTCGAGAAGCCGACTGACCTGTTCGGGCTCGCGAGCTTCGGCGTACACCCGCAAAACCGGCTCGGTTCCGGACGGTCGGATCAGGAGCCATGAATCGTCAGCCAAGAGGTACTTCACACCATCCATCGTGTTTACAGAGGAGATTTCAACACCACCGATGGATGACGGCGCGTCTTCGGCGAGTTGTTTAACCATTTGCTCCTTCACAATCGGACGGGCAAGGCGCAGATCAACGCGTTTATAGTGGGCTGGCCCAACTTCGGCGAGCAGATCGGCGACCATCTCATCCAACGGGACGCCGCTTTCCGCGACCATTTCCGTGAGCAAAAGCCCCATGAGGATGCCGTCTCCCTCTGGAATGTGTCCTTTAAAAGAGATCCCACCTGACTCTTCGCCGCCGATGAGAACATCATCTTGCAGCATCCACTCGGCAATGTAATTGAATCCGACCGGTGTCTCTATTACCTCAAGCCCATATTTTTCGGCCAGGCGGTTCATCATTTGAGTGGTTGACACGGTTTTTACAACTTTCCCGCGGAAACCACGTTTCTCAAAAAGGTATTTAAGTGAAAGAGCCATGATGCGATGTGGATCGACGAACTGTCCACGACCATCCATGGCGCCGAGACGGTCGGCATCGCCGTCCGTAGCCAGGCCGAGTTGGCCATGGCCAGCGGCGATCGCGCCGGCAAGCGCGCCGAGGTAGTGCCCAATAGGTTCAGGATGAATGCCGCCGAAACCGGGGTTCATCTCTCCGCGAACCTCGAACACCTCACAACCGGTGCCCTGCAGTATGCCGCGTATTTGCCCTCTGCCGGATCCGAACATCGAATCAACGACGATGTGTTGTGGATTATCTGCGATTTTGTCGAAGTCGATGAGTTGTCTCAGGTGGTCATAATAGGCTGGGGTGGGGTTTATACGTTCGATCAGACCTTCGGTGCGAGCTTGCTCGAAGTCCATTAAATTCGGTCCTCGACCTCGAGACTCGTTGTCGCTAAGGTAAACCTCCACTCTCCGGCATTGCTCTCGGGCGGCTGAGTAGCCCTGTGCGGCCTTGAGCTTAACCCCATTGTAGCGAGGGGCGTTGTGCGAAGCGGTGATCATTATTCCCGCGATCGCCCCCAGGTGTCTCACGGTGTAGGAGACCGACGGAGTGGGCACATCTGCCGTGGTGAGATACACCTTGTATCCATTAGCTGCGAGTACCCGCGCCGCTTCAGCCGCGTAGCGGTCGGAGAGGAAACGAGTGTCGAAGCCGACCACCATGCGTTTCGAATCTGGTTTCGGTCCGCTCGTTACTCCGTTGAGCCATTCCTCCGAAGCGACGGCATCAGCGATCGCTTGAGAGATACGGCGTAAGTTGTGAAAAGTAAACGTGTCGGAGATCACTCCCCGCCATCCGTCTGTTCCAAAGTGGATGGGCATGTATCCTCCTGGGGTAGATGTAAGTAGCGGCGGGATTGTATCAGGCGCTTATGGAGGGGTCAAACGAGCTAAATTTCGGAGATGTGAGGAAAGCTCAATAGATAAGGCCGACAACCAGGTCGTTGAGGTTTGTGCCGGTCAGACCGGTGTGAAGGAGAGTCCCCGCAGCTTTTAGAAGAGGGTAAGCGTCATTCTCTTGGAGGGCTTCTTGTGGCACGAACCCAAGGGATTTTGCTCTGGCCGCTGTATCCCCGGTGATGATTGCGCCTGCTGCATCCGTGGGACCATCAATGCCATCCGTAGCGAAGCTCATGACGGCTACACGTTGTGTGTCTGCAAGGGTGATGGCCGCGGCGAGCGCCAACTCTTGATTGCGTCCACCCAGACCTTGGCCCCGTACCGTAACCGTTGTTTCGCCGCCCATTAATAGACAGGTTGGTTTTACGATAGACCCGCGCAGGCGAAGGTTTTTTATCTGCATACCGAAACGTTCGCCGACTTCGCGGGCCTCGCCCTGCATTTTTGTTGTGACCGTCTTGACAGAAAAGCCGAGGGCATGCGCCTGTTGTCCGGCAGCGTGAAGGACGTGAGCGTTGTTTCCGATCAATATATTTCTTGGATGTCGTGCCCTCTCCAACGGAGGGTCGGGACGTTCAAGCGCGTGACGAATCGAGGCACAGGTTTCTGACCAGAGCCCGCTCTCCTGAAGTATGTTGCGCGCCTCAGCTCGTGAGGCACGTTTCAGGACTGTGGGCCCCGATGCTATGGCAGAAAGACGGTCGCCGACGACATCTGAAAGGATGAGGGATACTACGCGGGCAGGAGCGGCTAGCCGCGCTAGGCCGCCATTTTTTATGCGAGAAAGTGCTCTGCGTACTGTGTTAATCTTGTCAATTGGAAGCCCGGATTGGATGAGAAGTGTGTTTAGGAGACGGAGGTCCTCGAGTTCGATGCCCGCGAGCGGCAATTCGAGCATTGCCGACCCCCCACCGGAGATGAGCGCAAGCAGAAGATCATCAGCGCTGGTATTTTCAAGGAGCTGCTCGGCAGCGCGCCCCGCGGCGAGGCTGCCAGCATCCGGCAGGGGGTGACCGGCACGGAAAACTCGAAGTGAAGGTGGTAGATCATCGACTTGACGTGGCGCAGCGATGACGCCGGCAACGATTTGATTCCGAAGAATTTCCACTGCGGCTCTGGTCATCGCCGGAGCCGCTTTTCCAAACGCGACCAGGTATATCCGCGCCCCGGGCTTCAACCCCAGGGTGTGTGTCCCTGCCTCGATACCCTCACTGGAAAGGTGCAGGTGTTCTCGAACAGCTCGATGGGCGTCGGCAGCCTCGAGTGCTTGAAGAGAGATAAGTTGTAGGTGTTTCTTGTGCTCATCAAATCGAGGGAGCTCTATCATAGCCTGAACGAGATCTCCATCAACGGCTGTGAAATTACGGGTTGGCGAGCGCTTCCGCCGCGGCTTGGGCTGCGGTCGTTGGCGCTTCTCCTCCGCCGATGACGGCTTCGACAGCATCGAAAAGAACGGGCCCTATCGTGAGGCGAAGCGATGAAGGCGGCATCGGTTGTGTTACGGTGACGAGGCTGCTGGCCAAGGCGGCGTCGTCCCCTTCCGGCCAGGCTGCTAACGAGGCGCTTGTAGGTGGGAGCATCCCCAGTGAGTGAGTCCACAGCCCGAGGAAGTCAGGTGCGCTAAGCCAGGCAAGCAACTCGGCAACGATCGGGATCCGTTCGGTATCCTGGGTGACGATTGCCCAGGACCATGTTGAGGCGAGACCTACACCGTTGCCATCCTGTGTTGGAAGAGGTACTGCGGACAACTTCTCCGGATCATGCTCTAACATATAAGAGCTTAAAGGGGCCACCGCGCTGGCCGCACCATTGTCTTGCAGCACAGACCAGGATTGTTCCGCAGTGGTGATTTGCCTTACGGAATAAGGGAGAATTTGAGCGGAAACGGCTGTGTTATAGAATGTTAAAACTTCGGATAACACAGCGGGGTTTAAGGCGGGATCTTCGTCGGAATTGAGGAGATACCCATCCAAGGAGAGATACTGTGCCATTGTGAAGGTTGCCAGCGGATCACCGGCAGGAAAGAGGAAACTGCGCGGTTCACCGAGTAGATCATCCCAACTTCTGGGAGGCGAGGTGTAGAGATCGCTACGGTATGAGAGGATATCTACCTCACTGGCGATTGGAAGTCCAACGAAATTCCCTGATACGCGTGCGGCGGGTAGACTAAACTCATACCAATCTGGGGCTTCGGGAACCGGGAGAACCTCATCTAACCCGATAATCAGGTCCTTGGAAACTGCATCCTCCAGGTTCGAAGGGTTGAATGTAATCGCATCCGGAAGGAGTGCCGGCGCGGCGGCATTCGCAGCGACGAGTGTCTCTAATAACCCCGAGGGGCCATCAATGCTTTTAACCCGCACCTGGATACTTAACCCGGGATGAAGCTGCTCAAAAGCTCGCAAACGCTCCGTGAGCAATGCGCCGGCGGGAGTTTCTGAATCCGGGGCGAACGGCGGAGCGACCCAGAGCGTCAGACTGCGAGGCGCTGGTTGTGGCACCTCTGTTGCCGATGCTGTAGGCACCGGGGAACTTGGAACCGTCGTCGGCGGACCGGGAGTCGTCGTGGGGTTAGTAGTTAAGCACCCAGAAAGTGCGACGGTTAGAATCAGATAGACTGGTAGGCGGTTTATGGTTCTTAGCATAGTCCCGCGATTATACTGTCTCCCAGGACGCAATGGGAATATTCAAAGCGGAAGGGTTGGAAAGCTTATTTCCTGAAAATCTCCATGATTATGAAGGCTTCCCGTAAGTTGTGCGTGAGCCAGATATGCTAAAATCGACTCAGCATGGCTGCATCTGATCGTCTCAAACCCATCTTACAGGGAATCCCCAACAAACCCGGTTGCTACCTGATGAAGGACAAGGAGAGCCGGGTTATTTATGTTGGTAAAGCAGTCAACCTGCGCAGCCGGGTTCGATCCTATTTTCACGAAGCCGCCAACCACAGCCGCAAAACTGCCGAGATGGTCTTGAAGATCGAGGATATTGAATGGATCGTTGTCAGCTCAGAGCTCGAGGCGCTTATTCTGGAAATGAACCTCATTAAGCGTTATCGACCAAAGTACAACATCCGCCTCAAGGATGATAAAAGATACCCGTACATCAAAATCCTTTGGCAAGACCCTTTCCCGAAAGTCACGGTTACACGTCGCGTATTAAACGATGGGGCACGCTATTATGGCCCATATACAAGCGTCTGGGCCGTCCATCAGACTCTTGATGTGTTACGCAAGATCTTCCCCTATCTCACCTGCGATCGCGTGATCACAGGCGAAGACCAACGTGCATGCCTTTATAAGGACATTAAGCTCTGCCTGGCGCCTTGTATTGGGAAAATTGACACTGTGGGTTATCGAGCGATGATCAATGACCTCGGGCGATTCCTGCAAGGGCGCACGGATCCGATCGTGAGCCGGCTTGAGCAGGAGATGGAGAGAGCGTCGGCAGCGCTGGAATACGAGAAAGCTGGGACCATACGCGATCAGCTGATCGCCATCGAGAAGGTCGTCGAGGGGCAGAAAGTTGTCACCCAGGATAAGCTTGACACAGATGTCATTGCCTTCGCCCGAGACGAGCGTGATGCATGCATTCAGATATTTTTTGTTCGCAGGGGAAAACTTATCGGGACAGAGTATTTCGTGCTTGACGGAACACGTGAGGCTCATGACCAAGAATTAGTAGAAGCTTTTGTAAAACAGTTCTATACTGAGGCGACTCATATCCCGCCGCGAATTCTCCTGCCGATTGAGATAGAAGAAGCACGGATCATAGAAACCTGGCTCAACGATCGGCGCGGTGGGGCGAAGGTCTACTTGAAAGTGCCGCGTCGTGGTGCGAAGAGAGATTTGGTGGCATTGGTGGCGGAAAACGCGGCGGAGACCCTGGCCTCTCTAAAGGCAAAATGGGAGGCGGATCGCAGTAAACACGTTCAGGCGCTGAGTGAGCTTCAGGAGGCGCTGGCTCTCCAAGCCCCACCAAATCGCATTGAGTGCTACGATATATCCAACCTACAAGGGACAGCCGCCGCGGGTTCGATGGTTGTATTCGAGCAGGGAGCGCCTACTAAGAAACTCTACCGTAAGTTCACGATTAAGAATGTCCAGGGTCAGGATGATTTCGCCAGTATGGAGGAAATCTTAGGGCGACGTTTCCGACGTTGGCAGATTGCGAACGAGGAGGCTGGGAAACCGGGGGGTAAACTGGATAAGAGTTTTGGTTTGCTGCCGGATCTTCTCATCGTCGATGGTGGCAAGGGGCAGCTCAGCAGGGCTTGCAAAATCCTGGACGAACACAACCTGAAAGAGCGCGTGCCGGTTGTCGGGTTGGCAAAAGGACACGAGGAGCTCTACCTTCCCGATCGAGCCGACCCCGTTATTTTGCCGCGACGATCGCAAGGTCTGTACCTTGTTCAGCGGATTAGAGATGAAGCCCATCGTTTCGCACTACGGCAGCACCGGACTCAACGCAGGCGTGGAGGGCTGGCTTCCAAACTCGACAGTATCAATGGTGTCGGTCCGGCACGCCGGAAGGCATTAATTAAGACCTTTGGTGACCTCGAAGGGATTCGGCAAGCGAGCCTTGAAGAGTTAGCTAGCATCTCCGGGATCACATCAAAGACAGCGGAGCAGATTCAAGAAGCGCTTACTGGATAATGGAGGAAAGAATGCGGGAAGTCTGGATAGTGGACGACGACGATGAGATGAGCCATGCCGTAAAGCTGATGTTGCAGCTTCTCGATTCTACAGTTGAGATTTTCCGCGATGCTCGCAGCGCAGCCAAACGGCTTCTTGCGGGCGATCGGCCGGAGTTAATAGTGCTGGACATCAACATGCCGGAAGTCAGCGGAATCGATTTTTTGGAGTTCCTGCGTATGCGCGATGATTTTAAAAAGATTCCGGTGGTGATGCTCTCGTCTGAGACAACCGACATCCAGGTCGACGAAGCCATGCGGATTGGAGCGAACGCCTTTGTTTTTAAACCCGTAACGCTCGAGGAGCTGGAAGAAGCGATACGAATAGCGCTCCCTAAATCTTAGTTTATATTCCTCGTAAGTGGACAACCCTCGCAAGCTAGTTAAATCGGTCACCTCATTATATGGAGTGCGGAAGCTCTGCTTCCGGTTGCAGGTTGCACCTTGAGCTTTGCGCTTATTACGGAATGGATATACCGAAGAATGTGATGATTTTCTTTTCTTCCCCCTAAATCCCCCAATGCCCCCTCCGCTCTGCTTCGGGGATGCACGCGAGGGGACTGTGGGGGACTTATCATCCCGAGCTTGTCGAGGGACCACTCCCCTCGCGAAGCACTCAGAGCGCAGCGTGGAGCACACCCCCCGGATCAAACATCAAGCTCTCAGCTCAAACCAACTATCCAAATCCGAATATGTGGAGTGCGGAAGCAGAGCTTAACCTGGAGATTGGTCATGCCGGAAGTTATGGGTGGATAAAACGACTTCCTCCGTAATCGCCA
>JAIWHF010000016.1:0-26166 GCA_048629905.1 Methanosarcinales archaeon | reverse complement strand
AGCAGAGCTTCCTGACTGCATATATTGATGATTTCTGGTCAAACCTACTAAGCGGTTTCTTTCACACGAATGCGGGTCATGGAGAAAGCTGCCAGCCCAAGGAAGATCCCGCTGAAGATCCAGAGCCAGCTATGGCTGGTTAGATCAATAAGCCATCCACCCAGGATGGGTCCGGTGATTGCCGCGGCGGAGGATGAGAAATAGTAAAGGCCGGTATAGGCGCCGATGCTCTCCTCGCCGCCGAGGTCATACACCATTGGCAATGAGTTGATGTTAACGAGTGCCCAGAAGGCGCCCATAAGCGCCAACAGGATCAGGAGCACGGTTGAGTCGCGGACGAAGAAACCAACCCACAGCCCGAAGATCATTCCACAGAGACCGATCAAGATTGTTGGTTTACGACCGATCCGTGTAGCCAGTAACCCGCTGGGGATGGCGAAGAGGACCAGCATGGCGGCGAAGGCTGTGAGCATCTGCGTGCCGGTCCCTACCTCGATTCCAAGGACACTGCGGGCATAGATGGTGAAGAACGCTTCCATCGCGTTCCAACCTACGAACCAGAAAAAGATCGCGGCGAGAAGGTAGATGCCGTTTTTGTCCGGGCCGGATGCTACCTGGCGTATGTTATCCCACAAGCCGGGTGTGCTTTCTTGGTCGGGACCCTCTTCCTCAAGCTCTGGCTCGTGGACAAAGATCAGCACGACACCTATGGCGAGCAACATTACCCCCGAACCAACGATGAAGGGCAGCGGGACGCCAATCTTATACAACGCACCGCCTCCGAAGAGCGCCGCCGCAGCGCCAAGACCACCCATTAGATTGATAACGCCGTTGGCTTTGCTGCGTTCTTCCGGACGGAAGAGATCTCCCAGGTAGGCGACGGTCGGTGTGCGGAAAATCGCCATACCAATATTGGTGCAGAGGATGGCTGTACCGATCAAGATAAAGTTTTCGCGGACGAAGGGGACCAGAATGAAAAACAGAGCGGCCATTGGGGCACCGAGGATGAGGAAGGGCTTTCTGCGTCCGATGCGCGTGCGCGTTCGGTCAGATAAGCTCCCCACCCAGGGCTGGACGAACATATTGATGATATTGTCCCAGGTGAGGATGAAACCGACGACAACGGCCGAAAGACCAAGGTCTTCCAACATTGGCGGGATAAGGCTGTTGAACAGTGGCCAGATAATGCTGATGCCGAAGAAGCCGAACCCCAGAATGAATGTGCGACCATAAGGGAAACGCTGCATGATTGGACCTCCAGATTGTTATGAATCCTGATTTTATTGGGTATTGGCGAACATGCAAACCAAATGTGAACCCTTATTGACCTGAGAGTGTATGAGATATACAATGCTTTTGGGGTTGCACCCGCCTTGGGTGCCCGCTGCGCACCGCCCAGCGTCTTTAAGTACATAGTGGGACGGCGCGCAGTACGCTTATCTACTAGCAGGGAGGTGTGCCGGGGATTGAACTCGTCCAGAACCGTGTTTATCCATATGGAACCTAACTCTTAATAGGAGGAGAATATCGTGATACGCCGATCTTTGTATGTGTTACTAGCATTGCTCATCGTTTCGAGCATGCTGCTGGGCGCTTGCGGAACTAGCGAGCCAGCAGAACCCGCTGAGCCTGCAGCTCCCGCTGAGCCCGCTGAGCCTGCAGCTCCCGCTGAGCCGAAGACTTTCATCTTCGGTCGCGGGGGAGATTCGGTTCAGTTGGACCCGTCCATCGTAACCGATGGCGAGAGCTTCCGCGTGACGGGACAGGTCCTCGAGCCTCTCTATCAATACGAACACGGAACAACGACAGCTATCCCGGCGCTAGCGACGGGGTGCACCGCCAACGCGGACAGCTCCGAATGGACCTGCGCGCTGCGTGAGGGCGTCAAGTTCCACGACGGCACGGATTTCAACGCCGATGCGGTTATCTTCAACTTTGACCGCTGGAAGTTCACCGACAACCCCTATCACTTCGAAAGCCAGACATTCGAGTACTACGAGTACATGTGGTTTGGCTTTGATGACGATAGCGTAATCACGGCCGTTGAGAAGGTCGACGACTTCACGGTGAAGTTTGTCCTCGGCGCTCCGCTGGCCCCGTTCCTGGCTAACCTGGCCATGGACATGTTCGCCATCTCCAGCCCGGCGGCGATCGAAGCTGCCGGCGAGGACTATGGCTTGCCTGCCGTTGGCGCAGTTGGCACCGGACCCTTCAAGTTTGTCGAATGGATCGAAGGCGACAGCATCACAGTAGAAGCCAATGCAGATTACTGGGGCGGCGCACCGGGTACCAGCGAGATCATCTTCCGTGTGATCCCCGACGACTCGGCTCGTTTCCTGGCGCTGAAGGCCGGAGATATCCACGCTTTTGAGCAGGCTGTTGTAGAGGATTTGGCGTCGGCAGAAGCTGATTCCGATCTGTACGTCCTCACTCGACCTGCCCTGAACACAGGCTACCTGGCGTTCAACTATAAGATCAAAGAGTTCAACGACAAGAACGTCCGCTTGGCGATCTACCACGCCATCAACCGCCCAGGCCTGATCGAGAACTTCTACGGCGATTATGGTGAAGCAGCGGAGACATTCCTGCCGCCGTTGATCTGGGGCAAGAACAAGGACATCACAGCTTATGAGTATGATCCTGACGTTGCGAAACAATACCTGGCGGACGCAGGTTTCCCGGATGGGTTATCCGAGGTGACCATCGCCGAAGATATTGTAGACGCTGAAGGGACCGTACTTTACACCGCTGGTGATAAGATCCCGTTGACGCTGTTCTACATGCCCGTTACACGTTTCTACTATCCAAGCCCAGAGGAAATCGGTACGGCGATGGCTGCGGACCTGGCGAATGCCGGTATCATTGCCAACCTCGAATTGGCTGGTGACTGGTCGACGTATCTCGGCCTGCGCCGCAATGGCCATCTCGTGGGACTGTATATGCTGGGTTGGGGCGGTGACAACGGTGACCCCGATAACTTCCACAACTACTTCTTCGGCGGCTTAAGCTCCGCCGACGAGGTCAAGGAACCCGATGCGCGCGAGGGTTGGTACGCAAACCAGGAAGTCGCCACCTTGCTCTATAAAGCGGCGATTAACCCCGATCAGGCAGAACGAACCGCGCTCTATGAACAGGTCGAGCAGCTGCTCTACGACGATGTTGCTCGCATCTGGATCGCGCATAACAACACACCGCTTGTTTTCTCCTCGACAGTGAGCGGCTACATAACGCAACCTGTAGGGGCTGACTACTTCGAAGGCGTGGTTATTGAGTAGCGCTTGGTACAACGCGTAACTCGACGACCATCCACATCGAATGTGAATAGTCAACTAAGGGGGCGGATAACATCCGCCCCCTTAAGCCCTACAATGGAGGGGGCCCTTGACTAGATACATCATCCGCCGGCTTATTGCATTAATCCCAACGCTGCTCGGCGTTGTCTTCGTTATTTTTATGTTCCAACGGCTCATCCCTGGCGATCCCGCTGTGGCGATGTTGGGGGAACATGCCGCGCAGGAGAACGTAGAGCGGATCCGCGAACAGCTGGGGTTAAATCGGCCGGCATTCTTGGACTTAGACGCTTTGCGAGATGGCGATTTCGCAGGTTTCTTTGACAGTCAATTTATCCGTTATTTGGATCGCCTCCTTCACGCTGACCTTGGCAAATCAATCCACCGCCGCATCCCGGTTGCTGAGACGCTGGCGTTGAGATTTCCAGCGACGATCGAGCTTGCTATGCTCTCGATGTTTATCGCCGTTCTCGTGGGTATCCCCGCGGGCATCATTTCCGCTGCTCGACGCAACTCTGCTCTCGACAGTGTGAGCATGATCGGGTCTCTCATAGGGGTCTCTATGCCTATTTTTTGGTTAGGGTTGATGATGATCATGTTCTTTGCGGTCTACCTGCAATGGCTTCCGAGTGGAGGTCGGGCGAGCCCCGGTATCGAGATTGAGACGATTACGAATTTTTACATCATTGACAGCATCCTCGCCGGCAGTATGGAGGCTCTGGTAGATGCCCTAAGGCATTTGTTTATGCCGGTTGTTGCTTTGGCGACGATTCCTATGGCCATCATCACCCGCATGACGCGGTCGAGTATGCTGGACGTGCTTCAGGAAGATTACATCCGAACAGCCCATGCCAAAGGCGCTCTAGAGCGGATGGTTCTCTTCAAGCATGCGCTTAAAAATGCCTTCCTGCCGGTGATCACGATCATCGGAATCCAGATCGGAACTCTATTGGCAGGCGCTGTTCTTACAGAGACGATCTTCGCCTGGCCGGGCATCGGAAGGTGGATCTACGACGCTATCCTGGCGCGCGATTATCCCATTGTTCAAGGCGGCACGATGCTCATCGCCTTTGTTTTTATCTTCGCTAATTTATTAGTCGATATTTCATACGCTTTTCTAGACCCGCGCATCCAACATGAGTGAGGGATTGCATGACTGACGCAAACCCCGAAGATCTTAATACAATTGACTTTGCTGTACGCGAACACCGCTCGTTGTGGGTGGACGCGTGGCGTCGCATGATATCCAGCAATACCGCGCGGATTGGGATGGCAATCGCAGCGATTTTCATCTTATCAGCCGTACTAGCACACTTCTTCTGGGAGTATGACCCCAGGACAGATATCGATTATTCGCTCAAACTTAAACCTCCCAATCTGTTTCCAACAGAGGAGTATGATTCCATTCATCCCTTCGGAACAGATAAATTGGGGAGGGACATCTTTCGCCGCGTGGTCCATGGAGGCTGGAACTCCCTGAGAGTTGGATTGGTTGCTGTTGGGATATCCTTATCGATTGGCGGTTTTCTCGGTTTGATAGCAGGTTTTTACGATAGTATGCCCATTGAAAGAACAGAACGGATATTCCTTGTGGGTGGAATCGGTCTTGCGTTGGGAAGTCTCTCAGCCTGGATCGCGGAGCAGCCTATACAGATGATTCTCTTTGCCTTACTTGGAATGAGCGCGGCCTACTGGGATGAACTACTTAAGGGTAAAAAATTGCGCATGCTGCTCTTCGCTCTGTTAGGCGCTCTAGTTGGCGGCATACTTGGGTTCCTGACAAACCCCTATGTCGGCATCGTATGCGGAGTTTTGGGATTACTCATCGGCTGGGTCTTGAGCCTGCCGTTGGGCGGCAAGGCGCTTACTACGATCATCATGCGGGCGATGGATATTCTCCTGGCGTTCCCGACCTATCTACTCGCCATTGCAATCGTAGCTTTTCTTGGACCGGGCCTGGAGAAAGGGATGATCGCCATCGGCATTGTGGGTATTCCCATCTACGCCCGATTGGTGCGATCGACGGTGCTATCGGTGATCCAGAAGGAGTACGTCTTAGCTGCACAAGCTACAGGGGAAGGGCACATGCGCATCATCTTTCGCCATATCTTCCCAAACACGCTGTCACCGGTAATCGTTCAAACGACGATGGGTTTGGCAAGCGCGATCCTGTCGGCGGCGGCGCTCGGGTTCTTGGGCTTGGGGGCCATTCCACCGGAACCGGAATGGGGGTCGATGTTGGGCGCCAGCTACCGCTACCTCGCAAGCGGCGCCTGGTGGGCGGTTACCTTCCCGGGCCTTGCAATCATGCTGAGTGTTTTAGGTTTCAATCTACTGGGAGATGGCCTGCGCGACGCCCTGGATCCAAAACTTCAAGCATAGGCTCTATAAGCGTCGCGGGAATATGTGGTTCTCTGCCAACTCAGTTCTCTTATAAGGGAATCGATGGAAGTATTACTAGATGTAAAAAACCTAACAACCCGTTTCTACACAGACGAAGGCGTCGTCCATGCCGTGAATGGGATATCGTACGCCATGGAGGCGGGTGAGACTTTGGGTGTCGTGGGTGAGAGCGGATGCGGGAAGACCGTTCATGCTCTTTCCATCATGCGCTTGATCCCCAGTCCTCCAGGGAAAATCGACGCCGGTGAAGTAGTCTTCGATGATGGTCGGGACCTCCTGAAGCTCAGTTCCGGTGACATGCGGCTGGTCCGAGGCGCAGAGATTGCCATGGTTTTTCAGGATCCGATGACATCACTCAACCCTGTCTTTACAGTGGGGTCCCAGATTGTTGAGGCCTTGGAGATTCATTTTGGGATGACAGATAAGGAGGCGAGAGAACGGGCGGGGGAATTACTGGCGATGGTTGGTATCCCGGCTGCAATGCAGCGACTGGACGATTACCCCCACCAATTCTCCGGGGGTATGCGACAGCGGGCGATGATCGCCATGGCACTCTCCTGTGATCCAAAATTACTCATTGCCGATGAGCCCACCACTGCTCTGGATGTCACCATTCAAGCCCAGATCGTGGATTTAGTACGGCGATTGCAGACGCAGTTGGGGATGGCGGTGATGTGGATCACCCACGACCTGGGTGTCGTAGCGGAATTGGCTAAGAAGATCAATGTGATGTACGCCGGATATATCATTGAGAGAGGCGATGTGCGCAGCATCTACAAACGCACCCGCCATCCATATACAATTGGTTTGCTTGGATCGCTACCTCGTTTGGATGAGGTGCCGGGCACAAAGTTGGTGTCTATCCCGGGCCTACCGCCGGATCTAATCGACTTGCCGAAAGGATGCCCGTTTTATGCACGATGCACCTTTAGAATAGATCAATGCCTGGAGGAGAAACCGCCGTTGGAGCCGACGGATGATGAAGGACATATCGTAGCTTGCTGGCGATGGGAGCACGTCGCGGGAAGGAATACTTGATGAGCGGCGGGAATGGTTCTTTGGTTTCAGTCCGCAACCTGAAGAAATACTTCCCCATTGTACGGGGAACCATCATTCAACGTCACGTTGGTGATTGCAAGGCTGTGGATGACGTCAGTTTTGACATTCTCAAGGGGGAGACGCTCGGTTTGGTCGGGGAAACCGGTTGCGGGAAGACTACAGTAGGGCGGACCATCCTTAGATTATACGAACCGACCGATGGCGAGATCATCTTCGGTGGCACTAATTTGACGGAGATGACCGGCGGGGATTTGCGGCGAATGCGGCGAAAGATGCAAATGATCTTTCAGGACCCTTACGCTTCGTTGAACCCGCGCATGACCGTGGGTTCTATCATTGCCGCTCCGCTGGAAGTTCACAAAGTCGTTAGCGGGAAAGAAAAGCACGAACGCGTGCAAGAGCTTCTGCAGATGGTGGGACTCAACCCTTACTTCGTCAACCGCTACCCACACGAATTTTCCGGCGGACAGCGGCAGCGCATTGGCATCGCCCGCGCCCTGGCTTTGAACCCCGATCTGATCATCTGTGACGAGCCGATCTCCTCTCTGGACGTCTCCATCCAGGCACAGGTGGTCAATTTGTTGGAAGAATTGCAGGAACAGCTCGGATTGACCTATTTATTCATCGCTCACGACCTGAGCATGGTCCGTCATATCAGCGATCGCATGGCGGTGATGTATCTGGGCAAGATCGTGGAAATAACTGATCGTGATGAGATTTATTTAAATCCTCTACATCCCTACACTCAGGCGCTGATGTCGGCTGTGCCCATACCTGATCCAGATATCGTCGAAACGAGGCAGCGAATTATCTTGGAGGGGGACATTCCCAATCCATCGGATCCCCCTGTTGGCTGTAATTTCAATACCCGCTGCCCGGTCGCTGAGGACATCTGTTTTAAAGAAGAGCCTGAATACTTGGAGGTAAAAGCTGGGCATTGGGCGGCATGCCACCTCGTAAAGCCGGAGGGAAACTAATCGGGTGTGAGCCCGGCGATTACGTCGTTGGGATAAGGTACGGCTCGTTCATCAAGAATCAAAAGAGTGCGGCTGGAAAGCCGCACTCTTTTCTTCTTAGTAAAAAAACTAACCCGTTACCGATATTATTGAGAGCGTTGGGTAGGGGAGGTCGATACCTTCGCGATCGAAAACCTCTTTCAGGGCTTTTATCGCCGCATCCTGAGCATTATTAATGCCCACTTCCATTGTGTCGGTCCAAAACAGCAGCGTGAAGTCGATCGAGGAATCACCGAAGTTTCGGAACGTAACCGACGGCGGCGGGTCTTTCAAAACACCAGGGAGCCCAGCGATTACCTGATGTGTAATTCTGGCAACCCTATCCAGGTCGGAATCGTTACCTACGCCGACGGTGAGACTGACCCGGCGGTGCACGGACTTGCTGAAATTGACAACCGAACTTGTGTAGACATCGCCATTCGGGATGATCACGATGCGGCCGTCCCAAGTCTTTAACTCAGTTTCCCGAACGGTGATATTGAGTACGGTGCCGCCGAAATCTGAGACTTCAATTCTGTCGCCGATCTCAAACGGCTGCTGAAGCAGGATGAGGATGCCGGAGACGAAATTATTTATGATGTCCTGAAGACCAAAGCCAATTGCGATTCCCCCGATGCCCAAGCCGGCGATCAAACTGTTGAAGCGCCCGGGTGCGATTTGCTCGAGTGCAACGATGATTCCCACGGCGAGTATTCCCAGGCGCGTGAGCATCTCGAGGAGTACAATCAGTTCCGGATCCCGCTTTCCACGCTCCATACTATTGCGCAGGAGCTTTGTGAGCCATCTCGAGAGCAAGTAGGTTGCCAGGAGGATCAGAGCGGCAGCGCCGAGTCTGGGCAGGAAGTTTAGTATGGCTTCCAGAATCGTGTCCCATGAAAAATTTAGTGGCAGCATGATGAGCCTCGCGTCAAAAGAGATTTCAATGCCTGATGATATCACAGCGGAACCGATGATCTCGGTGCTCATGCCTTGCTACAACGCGGGCGAGACTCTCGACGAGACTATGCAGTCACTTATAGATCAAACGCTGATCGAGTTTGAAATTGTAGCTGTCGATGATGGCTCAGAAGACTCAACTTCTGAGAAACTGGCCGCATGGTCCAGGAAAGACGCGCGCGTTCGCGTCATTACCATCGCCCATGCAGGCATCATCCCTGCCCTAAATACTGGCATGGAGGCGTGCCGCTCACATCTCGTTGCCAGGATGGACGCTGATGATGTCGCCCACCCCGAGCGGTTGGAGCGCCAGGCAGCGTATCTTGAAGCGAACCCGGAGGTGACGGTGGTGGGCAGCCTGGTTGAGGGCTTCCCGCGTGACGGGGTTCGAGAAGGTTTTCAAATCTATATCGAATGGCTAAACAAACTGGTAGATCACGATGCGATTACGCGTGATATTTTCGTCGAGAGCCCGCTAGCTCACCCCTCGGTCGCGTTTCGAAGGAGGCGGGTGGAGGCGCTTGGAGGTTATCAGGAGTTTGGCTGGCCGGAGGACTATGATCTCTGGCTGCGCTTGTACCTTGATGGGGCGCGGTTTGAAAAGATACCGGAGATTTTGCTCTACTGGCGAGAACATCCAAAGCGCCTGACGCGCACCGATTCGCGCTACTCTGTGGAGAATTTCCTGCGCGCAAAGGCCAGGTACCTGATACAGGGTCCGCTGCGAGGTCGGGATGCCGTGATCGTGTGGGGCGCCGGTCAGATGGGCCGGCGGCTCTCGAAGCATTTAGTGCGCGAAGAAGCGCCGCTCGCTGCGTTTGTGGATATCGATCCGAAGAAGGTAGGCCGGACCCGCAGGGGAGCGCCGATCATTCCGCCGGAGGAGTTGAAAGAATGGTGGAGTCGATTTGCGAATCCTGTTGTCCTGGCCGCGGTGGGGTCGAGGAATGCACGCGCCTTGATCCGCGAGGACTTGTGCAGCAGAGGGTTCCGCGAGGGAATTGACTGGTGGGCCGTTGCCTAGTTATGGCCGCGCCTTGCTGATGACCTGATCGGGCGGGTAACATCTTCCGGGAACCGGGAGCAGCCGCGGGACGCGGCTCTGGTAATCGATATAGGCTTGCCCGAATTCGCCGACCAGCCGCCGCTCTTCAAAGATACTGCCGATGATTATGTATAGCGTTAAACCGAGATTCAGAGCCAGAACGCTCGTTGTCATCACTGGCGTGAGCCAAATGAAGAGCAGTCCAGCGGTGTAGAGTGGGTGGCGGACATGGCAGTAGAGCCCGTTGATAACCAACTTGCTCGGTTCTGACGCCTCCGGATGGGATATCTGGCGCAGTCCGAGAAAGTGCAGCGAATCGGTCTGTAAAAGGCCAAGGAGCAGCACGATGACGGCTAGCGCCTGACCAGCTGAGGTGAGCAAGACCCAGGGCTGGGTCAGTTGGTAGAGCGTCTGCCCTGGATCGAGCGCGGCAACGGCGAGAACCGGCAAGAAGGTGAGTCCCCCAACGACATTAAAGAATAATCGGTAGAAGCGGTCGCTTGTTTGGCCAAAGGCGCGCCGGGAAAGCTGCTTCACCGAGTTACTGGCGAGCAGACTGTGCAGCGCGCCGTACACAGCGACGGCGATGAAGGTTAAAAATGGTCCTGAAATCGACATGACCCTCAAATTCTGTAGTTACGTTTCCTATTTGACGTTGTCGAAGGGTATTTTATTACGTGTTGCTCAGAAGTAATATAGATGGCTCAAAATAGCGTTCGGCTTGTATAGGCAGCTTGGGGCCTGTAGGGTAAGCTGGAGGGGGTGATAGATTGAAAAAGGGCCGCCGTTCTATACGATTGCAGGATTACGATTATTCACAACCCGGCGCCTATTATGTCACCATTTGCGCCCTGGACCGGAAATGCCTGTTTGGGGATGTGAGGGGTGGAAAAATGGCGTTGAATGAATTGGGGGAAATCGTTGCCGAATCATGGCAGTGGTTAGAACGGCAATATGAACATGTTGAAATGGATGAATGGGTGGTCATGCCCAATCATTTGCATGGGATTATAGTAATCATGGATTTTGGAGATGATTCATGTAGGGGCGGTTCGCGAACCGCCCTTACGCGAACCGCCCCTACCCGTACCGTCCGTATGCAAACCGCCCCTACGGGATCGGATCAACCGAAACGCAAACCATTGGGGCGTTTGATCGGCGCGTTTAAAACGGTTTCAACAAAACGGGTCAATGTAATTTTTAACACGCCCGGCGCGAAATTATGGCAGCGCAATTATTACGAACACATCATCCGCAACGAAAACGAATTGAACCGGATTCGTGCATACATTGCCCAAAATCCGGCGAAATGGGAATTCGATCGGGAAAATCCATCTGGGCGGTCTTGAATCAGTTCGAACGCAGGCGACGCAAAGCGTCCCTGGCGGGATTGGCGCTGATCAGCATAAGAGCGGTGATCACCACCGCTGAGGTCAGGCACCAGGCACACGTGGCTCCGATCACAAAGGGCTCGAGGAACGTGAGGTAGATTGAGAAGAGCGTTCCAACGAAGGCCATGAGGAAGATTGAGATTTGGGCGAGGTCGGCCAATGGCTCCGAGCCCCAACGGTCGATCAGCCAGGCGCTGAGGATGGCGATATAGGAGAGCATGCCCAGCAGACCAACGGACACGACCCCGAACAGGAATGCGTATTCGCTCTGCTGAACGGTGTTGCAGTCACCGACCGGGCCGCACACGGCCTCACCGCCGGTTGACTCGATGAAGGCCAGATAACCAGCTACGACAAGCCCCACCAACGCGAGCAGCGGCACGACCCAGTGCAGCTTCCGCCGTTTTTTAGTCTTCTTTTGGTCTCGCCAGCGGAAGCCCATAATCACGAGGCTGACGATCATCCCGATCAAGACGACAACAGAGAGTGAATTCCCTACGGGGTCGAGTTGGAATTTCTGGCGTACCGTTAGGTTATCGGCGGTGAAGTCGACTCCTTGCGTCGGCGAGGGTTCCCCGGTAGGGGCAACTTCGGTCTGGTTTCCGGCGGCTGTCGGTGTACCGTCGCCGTCCGCCTCAGCGGTTGGCTCAAGCTCCTCGAGAGGGACCATCGCTTCGATGGCCTCTTCCAACCCGGGGATGTCCGGCCATGGGCTACCGCCTTGCTCGAGCGCTTCATCGATCAATCCCGGGAACAACTCGGGGATTTCAATCGAACCGACGAGGCTCGTTTCCCCGATGAATAAGTTCGGGACGCCATAACGATTCTCCGGAACCTCGAATGCGAGAAGCGCGTTTCCAAACAATTCGCCCCCAATTGGTGTTGCGACGTTAATGTACAGAATTTGGAGGGTGTCGCCCATCAGCCCTACGATGGGAGGAAGCTCGCTGGTCTCTTCACCTGGCGGCTCTCCGAGAATAAACCATTCTTCATGGCTGTTGTGCTTCTCGTAGAGCAGGGGGAGATCTTCCTGGATTATCTTATGGCAATGTCCGCAAGATGGGGAATAAAACAGAACCGCTTGAACGACGGGTCCTTCATCAGCCGATGCAGGTGTTGTTATGGGCACGATGATGGCAAGAATGATGAGTATGCGTATCAGACGGTTCATTACAACTCCTGATCTTTGAGCAAGATGAGCAACATTATACCGCCGGTCTGCGCTGCCAGAGCGACCAAAGCGTGCCCAAGCTCTCCTCTAACCTCTGGTGAAGCGCCTCTCCACCGTTCGAGGTTACATCGTCAGCGTTTTCGAAGTTTGCGTAAGGCACCTGGAGATCCTGGATGGATAGATAGTGTGGATTCCCACTCGAGAAACTCGGCCAATCGTCCTCCCGATAGAGGCGCACCAGTTTTTCATCTGGCAGCCCATGCTCGAGGATGCTGTCCGGTCGTTCGGGGTTGAAGCGGGCGCGGTTTTTTCGCAGCGATTCTTCGTAGGTGACATCGACATACAAACAAGCCGCCAGGCTTAATATCTCACGGCTAAGGTGTTTGTATGCCGCTTCATACCCGCCATGCTCGGCGCCGCGTGAGAATTCAAGGATTACGGTGTGGTCTTCAGGCGCATCCCTCCGCCATTTTTCATGCTCGAGGGAAAGCCGCTCGATAAGCAAATGCCATAAATCGTTGGTCAGGAAATATTCGTCCGCTGTCGTGTGTAGTCGAGGCTGATGAAAGACTGTCTCTAAGAGATGGTCCTCCTCGAACCACGCCCAGATCATAGGGAAATCATCCAGGATGTGGAGTGGACCGATGTGGAAGCGGGCGATTCGTTCCTCGACAGGCGTCGTTTTGAGCGCGTGGATGATCTCGCTTTTCCCGGCAGCCGGCCTTGCGTTGAGAATTAATACTGGGAAGAAGGTCTCTGACATAGTGGTTAAGCTCCTTAATATGCTAGGGGGATTTTCACGACAATCCTCGATTGCGTCAAGGGTGCGTTGGGATTATGAGCCGTAGCGTCGTCATGATAGAATGCCCTATTACGCCAAAATTAGTCCATTCATCACCGCCGAAGATTGGAAACTCCGACTCGAAGATAGAATTTTAGATGAGAGTGAGGCGAGTTTGACCGGCAAAACCGACTGCATTTTCTGTGAAATTATTTCTGGGCAGTCAGAGGCCAGTATCGTGTTTAGGGATGACCTGGTGACGGTCTTTATGGATATTCACCCCGTTAATCCTGGTCACTTACTCGTCATCTCCAACAAACACGCATCGAGCATCGATGATGTCCCCGAAGACGCTTGCGCGCGGATGTTCATCGTCGGCCGGCGGATGGCCAGAGCATTGCGGCGATCCGGCTTGCGCTGCGAAGGCGTTAATCTACTTCTCGCCGATGGCGCAGCCGCCGGGCAGGATGTCTTTCACAGTCACCTGCATGTCATTCCCCGCTTCCAGGGTAATCCTGGAAGTGTTCGCATGAATGCGGATTTTTCAGCCGCGGCCTCTCGCCAGGAATTGGATGCACATGCGGAGGCGATACGCAACTCACTTGATTCGGCAGATGAGGGGGCCTAAGGCTTGAGAATCTCGACATGACGCGTCGATAATAGGAGAACCTATGGGAAGTATTCAAAATATCTGCATCTACTGCGGCTCCAGCGATCAAATAAACGCTGAGTATCTCCAGGCGGCGGGCGATATGGGCGCCGCGCTTGTCGAGCGGGGCTTAAGGCTCATTTACGGGGGAGGCGGTACGGGCATGATGGGGGCGCTCGCAGACGCAGTGCTCGAGAACGGGGGCGAAGTTATCGGCATAATTCCAACGATGTTTGAAACACCAGAGCTTCTCCACACCGGATTAACAGAGTTGATCGTGGTTGATGATATTAATACGCGTAAGACGCGCATGGCTGAGAAGGCAGACGCCTTCGTCGCCCTTCCTGGCGGGTTCGGAACCTTCGATGAGTTGTTTGAGATACTCACCTGGTCACAGATCGGCTTGCACAGAAGTCCCGTCGGAATACTGAATACGCTGGAATACTTCACCCCGCTTTTGGCCGTTATCGAACATGCCCGGCAAGAGGGTTTCATCTACAATGAGCACATCGAGCTGCTGATAACCGAATCGGATTCGCAGGCTCTATTAACCCGCATGGAAGCGTTTGAACGCCCTCAAAATCTTGAGAGGTGGGTGCAGCGCCATAAAGAGCACTAAAAGGGGTCAGGCGAGATAACCCCACAATATTTCGTAGATCGGAATAAGGATTCTTGGTGATGGCAGAACCCATTCGCATGCTCCATTTCGCCGATACTCACATCGGCATGGAGAACTACGGGAAGATCGACCCCGATACAGGAACATCGAGCCGTGTGCGAGATTTTCTGGACCGGCTGGATGAAGTTGTTGATTACGCCATCGAACACGGGGCTGATCTCGCGGTGTTCGCCGGGGATGCGTTCAAAGATCGCAGCCCGGACCCCACCCAACAGCGGGAATTTGCGCAGCGAATAAAGCGCCTGGCAGATGAGATGCCGACGCTGTTGCTCGTGGGAAACCACGACATGCCGGGCATGGTTGTGAAGGCCAACAGCCTCGATATTTTTCGCGCCCTTGATGTCCCCGGGGTGATCGTCGGTTACAAAGACGACGCCCAGGTTGTGCAGACAGCGCACGGCCCCATCTTCCTGGCCTGGATGCCTTACCCAATGCGCAATCGCTTGATGTCCTGGCGGAAATACCAGGGCAAATCCATAGAGGAGCTGAACCAAGGATTGCGGGCGGAAGTGGCGAACCGTTTGGCGGTGCTGGCGGAAGAAGCGGCTGTCCAGGATATGCCGCGCGTTTTCGTCGGCCACTTCACGATTGAAGCGGCGAAGTTCGGTTCGGAGCGGTCGGTCATGTTGGGGGGCGACCTTCCCATTCTAAAATCCATGGTGGCTGACCCGGTATGGGACTATGTAGCGCTTGGGCATATCCATAAGCATCAGGATCTTAACCCTCAAGGCTACCCACCTGTCGTATATAGCGGGTCGCTCGAGCGGATCGATTTTGGTGAGGAGGGCGAAGAGAAAGGGTTTTGCTGGGTTGAGCTGCAGCGCAGTGAGACCACCTGGTCTTTTATTCCCGTGAACGCCAGACCGTTTCGCACCGTTAGCATCGACGTTCGCTCCGAGGAGGACCCGACCGCAGTGGTTGTTGATGCCCTGGAAAGGGCGGAAACCGAAGGCGCTGTTATTCGTCTGCAAGTTCAATTGCGCGCCGATCAGATCCCGGGCCTGCGGGAACGAGAGATCGAAGGAGCGCTGGCAGATACGGCGAGTTTCATAGTGGCGCGCGAAATCGAAGACGAGGCACGAGCGCGGCTCGGAGAACTATCGCCGGAAACACTCGCCCCTCTCGAGTTGGTCGAGCGTTATTTTGAGAGCCGTGACGTTGACCCTGAAAGATTGAAAGCGCTTCTGGCGAAGGCCGGAGAGCTGTTGGAATGATTTGTCTAGCCAATGATCCCTGTTGAATTAGAGCTCCGCAACTTCCTCGCTTATCGCGATCCAGCACCCTTGAATTTTCAAGGGATCCATGTTGCCTGTTTGGCCGGCGAAAACGGCGCAGGGAAATCATCTCTGCTTGATGCCATCACCTGGGCGTTATGGGGTAAGGCACGCAGCAACAGCCCGGATGATCTAATTCATCAAGGCCAGACAGAAATGCGCGTGGCGTTGACCTTTACGCAGGGTGAGGATCGTTTTCGCGTCATCCGGCAGCGGAAGACCGGAAAGCGCGGCAGTTCTCTGCTTGAATTCCAGGTGTGGAATTCGGAAGTTGACGGTTGGCAAGGGATAGCAGAAGCAACGATCCGTGAAACTCAAGCGAAGATCGACGGCCTGATCCGGCTTGACTACGAAACCTTCGTGAATTCGGCTTTTCTCCTTCAGGGGCGGGCTGATGAGTTCACCACAAAAACTCCGGCGCAGCGCAAACAGGTCTTAGCGAACATCCTGGGCTTGTCTGTGTGGGATAAGTATGAGGAAAGAGCCAAGCAGCGGATCTCCACGACGCGTGCGGAGGTCGAGCGTCTCGACGGGCGTTTAGAGGAGATCGGACGAGAACTAGCCCAACGTGAAGACTACGAACTGGAGATGAAGTCCTCCGAACTCATGGCGAACGAGAAAGCTGCAGAGCTGGATGCGGCGGAGAAAGAATGGGCAAGCCTGGAGGGGACCCGCTCTGAACTGGTGGCTCTCCAGCGTCAGATCGACGACCTCACGCGGCGAATTACCTCCCGAGAGCGCGAACTCTCTGAAGCGCAGAACGAACTTAAAGAGGCTGACGCCCAAGCCGATCAAGCTGCAGTTACGGGCGCGCTGGATGAGGTCCGGAAAGCGCTCGCGCAGCTCGAACCACTGCAGGTTCGGTTGAAAGAATTGGACGCTGAGCGAGAGAAACTCACGAAGGAAGCCGCGAATCTGCGCGGCGCCAATGATGCGCTCGCCCCACAGACAGAGCCGATTAAGAAACGCATCGAAGCATTGCAGGGCGCAACTGAGCCTGTTTGTCCGACATGCGGGCAACCCCTTACGGATGAGCATCGCCAGGAGCTCATCGGCGAATTAGATATTGATGTGGCAGATCGGCGAAAGCAGTACGTCGAGAATCGCAGTCAGATCACGGAGCTTGAAACAAAGCTAGAGAGTCTATCTGGCGAGCGAAAATCCTTAAACAGCCAACTTACTGAACAAGCGGCGCTGCAAAAAAGAGCGGGGGAGCTTGAGACGATGCTCTCACACGCCGGCGAAGCCAAGCGCAGAGCTGATGGGTTGCGCGAGCGCCTCAAACGCTGGTCCGGCGAACTCGATCAAGACCAGAAGCAAAGATCGGCCCTTGAGGAGCAGGCGCAGGTTTGTGAGAAGCGATTGCGGGCTGCATCCATCACACAGAAGGAAATCGATGAGTTAAGGCAGGTGAAACGGTTGGCCGATGAGCGCGTAGGCGGTGCCCGTCAAAAACTTGCCGCGCTAGTTTCATTTGAGGGGCAACAAAAGGAACGTTTGCAAGAGCGGGAGCAGAAGGCAGAGGATTTGAGCCTGTTCGAGGATTTAAGGTTGGCTTTCAGCAAACGCGGTGTTCCCGCGATGATCATTGAGACGGCTGTCCCCGAGCTTGAGAGAACGGCGACAGAGCTGCTCTCGCGCATGACGGATGGCCGAATGCACTTGCGCATCGAGACACAGCGGGAGATCAAGACCGGAGAGCTGCGTGAAGCCCTCGACATCATCATCTCAGACGAACTTGGGAGCCGGCCCTACGAACTATATTCGGGAGGGGAGGCTTTTCGCATTGACTTCGCTCTGCGCATCGCGCTTTCCCGGCTGCTTGCCCGCCGCGCCGGCGCACAACTGCGCAGCCTATTTATCGATGAGGGATTTGGGACCCAGGACGCCCGTGGTCGGGAGCATCTAGTTGCAGCGATCAACAGCATCCAGGATGATTTCGATCTGATCTTGGTAATCACCCACATCGCCGAACTTAAAGAGGCGTTCCCGGTGCGGATCGAAGTGACAAAGACATCTGAGGGATCGGTTTATCAGATCGCGTAGTCGCGCCTAGAGTGTCAGCAATTCGATCTAGTATTAATTTATCTGAGTGGCTCTTTGGAAAGAATTGGGCGGCGGAGTTTAAAGAATTGGATTCCCGCTGTGATCTCGAGATCAGTCCTGGATTGCTTCGTCATCAACGGGGAGCCAGACAGAGAAACAAGAACCTTTCCCAGGTTTTCCTTCGCTGGATAAGGTGATGTGGCCACCGTGACGGTGGATGATCTCGTCACATATCGCTAAACCCAAACCCGTCCCCGGCGCACCCGTCGACTTGCTTGCAGAGCCCCGGAAAAAGCGTGTAAAGATTTCAGATTGTTCATCAAGCGGGATGCCCAGCCCCGAGTCTTCGACATCCACAACGACCCATTCAATAGATGCCTCAGAATCAGACCGAGTACGAAGGGTGATCTCACCGCCTTCCTGAGTGTAGTTCATCGCATTGGTCAGGAGATTCGTGAATACCTGACTGAGCAAGCGTTCATCGCCCAGGATTTCGGGCAAGTCAGAGGAGATCTTTGTTTCAAGCTGCAATCCTTGCTTCGCGGCGAGAGATCTTCGATCCTCAGCAAGGGAGCGAAGCAGATCGTTCACATTCATGGGTCTTCGCTGGAGCTGGGTGGTGCCAACGTCGATGCGCGAAAGCGAGAGTAAATCATCGATGAGATTCGCCAGACGATCGCTCTCTCTTGAAAGGGTTTTTAGATAGCGCTCTGTTTTACCCCGGTCCTTAACGCGGGCGATAAGATCGAGATACAACCTGATGTTTGTCAGCGGCGTTCGCAGCTCGTGCGATACATCAGAAACGAAACGCGATTTTAAGCGATCAACTTCCTTCAGGGCGCTGATGTCATGGTAGACGCTCACGTAGTTAATGACTGTCCCTGTTGGGCTCAGGACGGGAGTGATCGTGAGTGCGGCTTCATATGTGGACCCGTCTTTGCGCTGATTGGTGATTTCGCCCTGCCAGGTATTTCCCTGCGCGATGGTCTGCTGCATCTCGGAATAAAACTCATCATCGTGTTGGTCACTTTGGATGATATCGGGGTTCTTTCCGAGAGCTTCCTTAAAAGAGTAATTGTTCAGTCGTTCCCAGGCGGGGTTGACGAATTGTATCGACGCCTCGGCGTCTGTTACCATGACCGCATCACCGACGTGCCCGAGGATGGCATCAAGTCGATCACGTTCGGCTTTAAGTGCTTCTTCAAGCTCTATTCGTTCAGAGATGTCGGTGATAAGACCAGTGAGCCCCTGGGGTTTCCCCTCTTCGTCGGCAATCAGGCTGACTCCGATAAGGGTTGGTAATGTGCGCCCGCTGGGGGTTTGAAACTCCATCTCGTATACTTCTGTCGGTTCACGCTTTCCGCGTATTCGCTGATCAAAAGTCTCGAGAAGCTGTCCAAGCTGTTTAGGCTGATAAAAACTTAGCGTATCAAAGCGTTTACCAATGAGGGTCTCAATTTCCGTTTCAAACATGGAGGCAAGGGCTTGATTGCCATAGAGAAAGCGCCCTTCGAGATCGAGCTGAAAAATCCCGGATTGAGCGCTTTCCACCAAGGATCGGTAACGAGCCTCCGACAGAGACAGATCACGCGTGCGTTCTTCGACCTGTAGTTCCAGCAGTTGTGCCTGCGCTTCGATCTGTCCGAAGAGGTTTGCGTTTTCAATAGAAACCGCTGCCTGGGCCGCGAATGCGGAAAGCAGGTCAAGATCCTTATCTGTGAATGGGCGGTCCAAACCGAGCCTGCGGACGGTCATTGAGCCCAGCGTCCGTTGGCGAATGGAAAGGGGTACGATCGCCAGGCATTCGGGCTCATCTTCCGGGGTTCCAGGCACTTGAATGCTGTTGGAATCTGCCGTTGGGTCGTTGATCACGACAGGTTGACCGCGCTCGATTACGCCGCCGGTGATGCCCTCGCCAACCTTAAACTCGAACGCCAGGAGCTCCTCCGCATTCGGCTCTCGGGCTACAACGCAATGAACCGTACCCGTATCGTAATCCACCAGGTGGATGCGGCTGCCGTCGCAGTCCAGCAATTGCTTCGCCTGCGTCGCGATCTCGTTGAGCACGGTTTCTGTGTCGAGGGAGGCGGAGATCGAGTGGGCGGTGCGGATTAATGCCTGCGATTCCTCTGCGCGGCGATGCGCCTCGCTGAAAAGGCGAGCGTTATTTACAGCAACTGCGGCTATCTCGGCTATAGATTCCATCTGGGCAAGGTGTTCGCGCGTGAACTTGCTATCCTTGGATCGCCCGAAGAACGCCATCCCGCCGATGACATCATCCCCCACGATGAGCGGGACACCTAACAGCGCACGAACTCCGGCTTCAACTGCAGGCTGCAGGGCATCTTGATGCTCGCCGTAATCCTCCAGCAGCATCGCTTTGCGCTCTTTTAAAGTGATCCAAATTAGACCATCTCCCCGCGGGGGTATTTTCTTCATTCCCTTGGGGACGCCAAAACTGTAGGGGAAGGTCAGGGTATTCCCATCCGGTTCGAGGAGGGCGATAGCTCCCGAATCGGCGCCCGTGACTTCTTTACCGAACTGGAGGATGCGCTCCATTACAGAGGGGAGATCGAGATCGCTGGTGAGCATCTCGGCAACCTGAGTCCGCAGTCGCTGAATCGCTAACGATGATTCGACCGCTTTCCGGTTTCGGACGCGGTCGAGGGCGATGGAGACATGATCGGCAAGCGCAGAGATCAAGGGGAGATCTTCGGCTGTGAGCCATTCCGCAGTTACGGTGATGGCGCCGATCGGTTCGTCGCTTAATAGGAGCGGTGCGAAGATGACATTGCCGGGTCCGAGGGTTTTTAGGATAGCGGGGACTAAGGGGCCTAATGCGGACGGTATTACTTGGGAGAGCACCTTAGGTCTATCATCGGAAAAGGCAGCTTGTTTCGTTGAAAATATCTCCCGGAAAAGATCAACGTTGGCGGGGTCAATTTCGTGATCGGTGATGCCTATGCCGGTAATCTTCTTGAGTGATTTTGCTCGCGCAGATGCAATTGAATGGGCTTTAAACACCACACGACCGTCCGGTGACAAGATAACCACAGTTCCTCGAAGGTCGAGACGCTTGAGTTCGTCCGTTACGGCGCGGATAACATCATCTTCGCTCGCAGCATCCTGACGAGCCACAGCAGTGGTCGCTCGCAGCATGGAAGCCAAGAGTGTCTCGGGGGCAGTATGTTTCTTCGCTTTTGCCAAGGCAATTAACTCGTTGGAATGAGGTCGGGTTTAGTGTATCACGGTTGGGGCTATGGATACCACATGGGCGCTTCGATCGATGGGAGCGGAGGTCGCTCAATCGAGGAAACCATTGTCCCGGTACCAGGCATAGGCATCTTCTATACCGGATCGATGTGTTCGCGGCGCAGGCACAAGTAATTCGCGCTGTGCCTTGCGGCTGTCATAGTAAAAATACAGTCCGGCCATGCGGAACATATGTCCGCGCAGCGGGATGCCCATTATCCGCCCGAGTAATTCGGCGGGGCTTGAGAGGTATCGAAGAGACCAGCCGGGGATGTGCCAGCGCGGGCGCGGCGCGCCGACGACCTCCGCAACCGTGGTAAGCAGCTGTTCATGGGTGATGTTTTCCCCGCCGAGGATGTAACGTTCCCCCGATACTCCGTGTTTTAGGGCGCCAAGGTGACCGGCGATCACATCGTCGATGTGAATCGCATTGAGTCCGCCCGGGGGGATGGGCGGTCGCCGGCCGCGGGCCATATGCATGACGATGGCGCTGGAAGCGAGATTTTTATCCCCGGCACCGAAGACGGAAGCGGGGTTGAGGATGATGGTATCGAAGCCCTCGGCGGTGGAGCGCCGGACCTCACCCTCGGCGCGGTGCTTTGCATATCCATAGGGCCATTCCTCGGCGGTATAGTTCCAGGCGTGGCTCTCGTCCATGATGGGCAGAGTCTCGTTGGATTCAGCGGCGCGCTCGGGAACGCCCAGGGCGGCGACGGAGGAGGTGTGAATGAACCGCCGAACTCCGCATTGCCGGGCGGCGGTGAGGATATTATGGGTGCCCTCGACGTGGCTGGCGGCCATCTCTTCGGCGTCGGTCCAGCTTCCGACACGGCCGCCGCAGTGGTAAACAACCTCGATGTCACGCGCGGCGAGAGCAAGCGAATCGGGCTCGAAGAGATCTCCCTGTACTAGTTCGGCGGGGACACCTTCTAGCAACGCCAGCGAACTGGTGGGCCGGTGGAGAGCGCGGACATGATGGCCTTGTTCTGCCAGTGCTCGGCATAGGTGTGAGCCGATAAAGCCGGTCGCTCCGGTTACCAGGATATTCATCTTTAGGAACTTCCTCCGTTGGGCATCTTCTTGTTGGACCATCAAGTTTACCTGAAAGACGGGGCTTCAGGAAACTCACAAATCTTTCCGCGTCCTTCTAGTAGAGGGTAGATGTCGGGTATTGACAAATTATCCTGATTGATATAGAGTACTCTATAATACAGAGTGCTCTGGAGGAATGATATGGATCGGAATGAGGCACATGAGTCACTCGAGATCGTTCGGCAAGCCACGGATCTAACCCGTCAGGCTGTGGCCCGCGCAGGCACGGGTTACATGCTCATCATTTGGGGCATTGTCTGGCTCGTCGGCTTCCTCGGCAGCCAATTCCTGGGCGAGGCCCAGGGTTATCTATGGCTGGTTCTCGATGTATTCGGCATCGTTGGAACGGCAGTGGTCATCCTGAAGTCAAGGAGCCAGGTGCGATCGACGCACGGTAAAAAGATTGGTGTTTTCTGGTTGATACTCTTCGTTTACGGCGCTCTCATTTTTTGGATCGCGGGCCCCATTCAAGGTGATAATTACCTACTATTCATCACGATCCTCGTCTCCTTTGGCTATGTCGTAATGGGGCTGTGGTTTTCACCCCCGCTGCTTTACATTGGTCTGAGCATCACCGCTCTAGCGTTGGTCGGCTGGCAGTTAATCCCCGCCTACCTCGGAGCCTGGTTGGCTCTGGTTGGCGGTGGCGGGTTGATCGCTTCAGGTATTTTTATTTTACGGGGCAGGGTGTGATCGATGGCGAATCTTGACAATCTCATCCACCAACCAGTCCGTCTGCGCATCGTTTCCTCTCTGTCTACCCTCTCAGAGGATGAATCTATGGAGTTCACTTTCCTCCGGGATCTCCACGAGCTAACGGACGGCAATCTGGGAGCGCATTTGCGAAAACTTGAAGAGGCGGGTTATGTGAGCCTGGAAAAAACCTTTGTTGAAAGGAAGCCGCGCACCTTCATCGCCCTCACCCGTAAAGGCCGGAAGGCTTTCAGTGAGCACGTGAAAGCTCTCGAGCAAATTTTGAAGGACAAACCCTGAATCGCGCTGCTGCCTGGCAGCAGTTTCGATCGAGGAGAAAGTGATATGGCACCCGTACTTGAAGTTACCGACTTAGTGAAATGCTACGGAGATTTGCGCGCGGTAGACGGAGTCACTTTCACTGTTGATGAGGGCGAAATCTTCGGCATGGTCGGTCCAAATGGGGCCGGAAAGACCACGACCATCGAATGTCTCGAAGGCCTCCGACAACCAGACGGCGGACGTGTGTCGGTATACGGGATAGATCCCTACGAAGAGCGCCGCGCGGTAATGGAGCGAATCGGAATCCAACTCCAGGAATCGGACCTTCCCCCCCGTTTGCGGGTGAGGGAGGCTTTGAATCTGTTCGCATCCTTTTACGCTGAGTCGGTTGATCCCGAGATGCTGCTCGAGCGGATGGGTCTTCAAGAGAAAGCGAAGTCGCCGGTTACAAAGTTATCTGGGGGGCAGAAACAGCGGCTGTTCATCGCTTTGGCACTCATCAACCGCCCGGAGGTGGTTTTTCTCGATGAGCTAACGACCGGGCTCGATCCGCAGGCACGCAGGTCAATGTGGGATCTGGTGCGCGAGATACGCGACCAGGGGAGCACCGTTTTTCTGACAACCCACTATATGGAAGAAGCTGAGCGTTTGTGTGATCGGGTGGCGATTATGGATTACGGCAAGATCGTGGCGTTGGACAGCCCGCGGGCCATGATCCGCGATCTGGGAATCGAAAGAAGGGTAAGTTTTCATCCCTTAAATGGCTCCAAGGATCTGGGCCTTGAAGCGCTGCCCGGTGTCGAGTTTGTCGAACGCCATCAGGATCGCGTGATCGTCTCCGGATCTGGGAAACAGTTCATCAGCAGGGTCGTCAACGCGTTGGAAGATAGCGGTATCGACTTCGACGATCTGCGGACAGAGCAGCCCAACCTGGAAGACGTATTCCTCTCCCTGACGGGGAGAGCGGTGAGGGAGTAGGAAGATGCGCGGCTTAAGCGAACTGACGAAAACTTCGATCAAACTTTACATCCGCGAACCCATTGCGACGTTCTTTACCCTGGCTTTCCCAACGATGCTGATCTTGATCTTCGGTGCCATGTATGGCAACGACCCATCGCCGATTTTCGGTGGATTAGGGAGTATGGACGTATCCATGCCGGCATATTCAGCCTTGATCCTGGGTACGATTGGCCTTCTCTCTGTGCCCATAACTACGGCAGGATATCGTGAGCAGGGTGTCCTCAGGCGGTTTCGTGCTACTCCCATGCGCCCGCTCACGTATATTGCCTCCGACCTGATGACCAATCTGGCGATGACGATTCTCGGAATGGCCTTGCTTTTCACTGTTGGATGGCTGCTCTACCGGGTTCAATTTGATGGGAACATCCTGCTTTTGCTATTCGCGGTGATACTCAGCGGCTTAGCCATGAGTTCGATGGGCTACCTCATCGCCAGCATCGCTTCGGGTGCGCGTGTGGCGCAAGTTATCGGAATGGTGATCTTCTACCCGATGATGTTCTTGTCAGGGGCGGGGATGCCCATCGAATTTCTACCTCCCTCGCTTCAACGCGTATCAGATTTTTTACCTCTCACCTACGTCGCTCGCTTACTCCGGGGATTGTGGTTCGGAGAACCGTTTGCGGATCATCTCTTCGAGGTTGTGGTACTTGCGGGCATCCTCGTCGTATTTGGCGCGGCGGCGGCACGCACCTTCCGCTGGGAGTGATGATTGGCGGACCGCCATGCTCGCAGCAATTTGAGATGATGGCGAGAGTTTCGCAAAGGAAAAACAGATGGCAATGACGAGATTCGAAAAGTTGTTTGTTAATCGTCAGAAAAAAGGCGACCGTAATATTGAAGCAGTTCGCAACCGGCTTATTGGCTTGAACATTCAAGACATTCATGATGTGCTTGAAGTTGGCTGCGGTGTTGGAGCTTTATCAGCGTTCTTATCAAGCGAGTACGGCATGAATGTCTACGGCACGGATTTTGACACTGAGCAGATCCAGATGGCCAGGGAGTTGTGTGACGAAAGTGATCATCTCCATTTTCGTGTTGAGGACGCGGCAAAACTCACATTTGAAAACGCCAGTTTCGATTTGGTTATATCGCAGAATGTGTTCCATCACATCGCAGCCTGGCCCCTGGCGGTTCGTGAGATTGCCAGGGTATTAAGGTTGGGAGGTCACTTTATATGGATAGATATGGTCTTTCCAAGCGTAATTACCAGGCTGTTTCGACCACTTATAAAATCTTATGGCCTTTACACATTCGATGAACTTAGGCTCGAGTTTAGGGAGAACGGTTTCGAAGAACGTTTCCATAAGCATCTATTCCATGGTCCATTTGCATACCATCACTTTGTTTTACGAAAAAATTGATTCGCCGCCCTCCTTGCGCCAGGAAATACCGCGGCGCGCACCTTCCGTTGGGAGCAATCTCTAAGCTGCTCAGCGGCGATTTCCTGACTTCGAATTCGGTGAAATCTGTACAAGCCATGTGGGACCTGATACACTCCCGACTGTGTATCGGATTTCACAAACTTCGGAGGGTTCATGTCTCTACTTTCCAACTGGAAGGAAGTGCTCGAAACCGTAAATCTTTCGCCTGACAAGGAGATGGATGTCGTCAGTAAGTGGTTGATCATCACCCGGGCGGCGGTTTTTTCGATGACGATCACCTCGGGCTTGATCGGGGGATTGCTTGCGGCGGCACTTACCGAACACTTGAATTGGTACCACTTCGCGTTGGCGCTGGTGGGCCTGGTCCTCGCACATGCCGCCAACAACATGATCAACGATTACTTCGATCTTGAGGCCGGCGTTGACACAGATGAGTACGCCCGAGCGCAATACTCCCCCCACCCAATACTGAGCGGCATGGTCAGTAAACGCGGTTTACTCACCGCAATCCTGACGGTTAACCTGATCGATCTGGCGATCCTTATCTACTTCGTCATCAGTATGGGTTGGCAGGTGTTGATTTTCGCCCTGGCGGGACTCTTCATCAGCGTGTTCTATGTAGCCCCACCGCTCAAACTCAAACACCATGGCCTGGGCGAGCCAGGCGTCTTCTTGGTGTGGGGACCCTTGATGATTGGGGGTACC
>JAIWHF010000015.1:0-26305 GCA_048629905.1 Methanosarcinales archaeon | reverse complement strand
CAGTTTTTGGGCAGCTTGTTTGACTCCATCAGCAAGAAGTGATCCAATTCCATCCCTCAAGGCGATCTTTTTAACCAAAATCGGTAAAACTTCTGCATTACCCCAGGTTAAATCTAAACCATCAACATCATTTTCCATAGCAGTGCTGTCATCCGCTGCAGAGAATCATTATGTGGTAATTTAGTCATTTCGGTATTTATTCCAAAGATTTTTCTTCAACCCAATAATTATGACAGAGCTTTCAGAATATCAGCGGATGAAAAAGAATCGCCATGTGCTGGATAAATCGTATCCACACCCTGCTCCAATAGCATTCTCCAGCTATCTCTCAGTTCAGGCAAATCTTCGGCAAAGATTGGCAGGTCAGGACTCAATCGAAATGGAAAACTGTTATGCGTCATGCACCCAACAAAAGCGTCACCGGTCTCTAGTAAAACACTTACCGATCCCAACGTATGCCCAGGTGTGTGGATTACTCTTCCCGGGATACCGTAATCCACTAGGGAAAGCCCTTCATTTCTTAAGACAACATCAACTTTCCCTTTGGGGAAACGGAATAGGGGCATCAACGGCCTGAAGAGGACACGCGCCACACGTCCCCAAGTCGTTACCGCTGAAGGCCATACTATATTCCCACTTTCAAACATGTCCTTGTCGTTTTCATGGAGAGCTATTCTCGCACCCGTAATATTTTTTACTTTCATAGCTGATCCCACATGATCGGCATGGCCATGAGTCAAGATTATGAGCTGTATTTCTTGTGGATTGATCGGGATGGTTTTGAGCCACTTTTCGATTGCTCGGTCGGTCTTCGGGGGACCAGTGTCAACCATAATACATCCATCTGCCTTGATCACATAGCAGCGGTTAATCCCCAGACGCTTCGAATAAATATCAATAGGCATATTTCTCTTTCCTTGCGAAGCCAAGCCAATCAACAACTTAATGTAAACCTGAAAATGGCACAGGTTCTGCCAAGCTGCCCTCCTCACTCAATATCTGTGAGCCCCACATCACCGAGAGTGGCGATATCCATCCGCACCCAGAGGATCCAACGCTCGAGCTCCGTTGGCGCCGAGCGCAGCACAAACCACCGCAGCAGATCCGGCGGCAGACTGCCATCCCAACCACGCCGTTCCTTCAACGCCATCCCCTGGCCCATATAGTCGGTAAGCAGGTTGATTGCAGAATTTGACTCCAAAGCGAGAACTGCCGGGGGGGGATCTGCTAGGGGGTTGAATTCACCACCTGCTCGATTGTAACCACGCAGCGCCCACGCCAGTGCGGGGTTAACCTCAGATTGCACCTCTACAGCGATCTCATCGGTCCGACCCGCGTAGGCGAGAGAGGCATTGTCGAGTGTGTCGGTGAGCAGCCGCATACCATTCGTGGTTACCTCAGGACGCCAGAGTTCTCTGGCACTCGTTGCCAGGGGCGTGAAATTCAAACGCCAGGCTGCAGAGAGCGTAATCGCTGCAAGTACAAGTGTAGCCGTGATCCCAATCGTATCTGCCACAACGCCCCAAGACCAACCCAGGCCAAAGAATAAAAGCAGGCTGACGGCCATGATGATCAATGCGCTGAATACAAGCAGGATTAAACCCGGGTCGCTCGGTGTGTACTCCAAAATATAGCCGTTTGCGTAGCCAATAAGCGATATCCATGCAGAAGCTGTAAGCACCAGGAGCACACCGGTGAGACCTACTAATTCGAGCCCGACGCCCCGCTGCGCAATTCGTTCAATCAAAACCGAGATGGCATAGGCCACTAAAAGCGCTAGAGGAAGGACCACAAAGATGATTTCCGCTGCGCTTCGCGCAGGATAAACCAGGCCGCTGAACAAGCTGCCTAACGCCCATAGACTGGCTGCCTGCCCGAGAGATTCTTTGCGCCGCCAGGCGAGAACTGCACCCACGATGCCCATCACTACAAACAAAGGTTCATAAGCTAGGAGCATCACTGCATAGGCAATTGCCGACTGAATACCAGGTTCCGTCCAACCATGCAGCCATTCCGTGATGGACTCCCCCAACCCGGCAAGCCCATTCCAATAGAAACCCACACCTGAGGCAACGAGGAGCATTACAACAAGCGACACCCATACGCCAGATTTAATTGCAAACAAACGTCTAAATTCTTCAAATGGTTTACGGTCCCGGGATGCGAGAATGCGTGACAGGCCGAATGCAACCAGCAGCCCGAACAAACCCTGCAGAGCTATGGGTCCTGACGCCAGCGCAAAGCCTAGAGCACCAGCCGCGAGCAAGAGCCGAACCCGTCGGCCATCAGGTGAGTCCGCCGACCAGGCGAGGAATACGAATAACGCCAGGCCAGCTGCGGCGAGAGCTGAGCCGTCGGCAGTTCTGGCGATGGTCCAACCAGACGTAGCGATGGCCAGCACAAGGACGGCAATCAGCGAATGAGCTGTGCCAATTCGTTTGCGCAGGATCAACGGGCTCAAAACCAACACGATTCCGGCAAGAGCCGAGACAACGCGCGCGGTCGCGTCGGATGGACTAAAAAGCTGGAAGATCATTGTAGTGAAAACGTAGTAGCTCGCGCTCACCGGCGCCGCCACGCCATCGATATCCCAGAAGGGGGAAGCATCCGGGGTCGTCGCTGCTGCTGTTAGCGCATGAACAGCCTCGGAATCGGTGAGTGGATTTCTGCCTAAGTCTGCAAGCCGCATCCACGCAACCAACACGATCAAGGTTGCGATGATAATCGTACCCAGCCTGATACTCCGATTGTTATTCAAGAGAGTCACCTGCTCTCCTGGCATAGATCCTAACCCTGTCATTTTGGAAAACCAGCTCCATGAATGCATCAAACTTTCCATCAAAGATCGGTTGGTAGGTCATTCGTTCAAGTTCTCCAACGTAGACATACTTCACATTATAGGTCTTCATGATCTGTTGAGTCTGTTCCCAATCCGGCGACTTAAACAATGTCCTAACATCCTCTTCCCGCGTTCCGTGGAATTGATATCCGCCGCGCCACTGGCTTTCATGACCAGGCCAGCCGATAACGGTGGGGAATCCCGTATGCACAGATGCCCTCGCGAAGTACGAATAGCTGCCGCCAACGGCTTCCGCAACAACCCCGACCTCCAGATTGTCACTCATCCATTGGATCGCCTCGCGATCCGCTTCGGACGCGTAGACAGGGTGCAACGCTCCATTCAAGGTTCGGCCATGGACCGGGTCCAGGCCATTTGTTTTCGTCCAAACAGAAAGGGTAGGATAGATGAGACCGGCAAGCAGCGGGAGAATTGTGAGTATCTTCACGGGGATCATCTTCACACTCCGTTTAGACCAGATCACATCCATCACGTATGCTGCGGCGAGGGCCCATAAGATCCAGGCTGCAAAGTAGAATTTGAAAATCGTATTCATGCGCAGCCCGAATTGATCTTTGAGATAGAAAAACTCGGGCCCAAGTATCAAGAGCGCCCCTATGGTGAGCATCATAAGGATGAAAGGACCTGATTTTGCATCGTCCGCAGTGTCTTTCCACACCCGCTTGATGAGCACAACTGCGGCGGCGATCATCACTCCTAAGCCAATCGCTGTCCACGACTGTGTTAACCGCAGAATGATTGTCGTTCGAGCTGCATCTCGAAGGCTTTCCATCCCCATGCTGCTGAGTATCGCCCCCATCCCGATGACGTTTGCGCCCACGAGGTAAATCATTGCTGCGAAAAGCCACGAGAGGATCAAGAGCGCTAACGGGAGCCCCAAGCCTATTCCGAAAAGCCACTTCCCCTCCCCTCGCCTTCTTCCCTGCGTCACGCGCATGATAAGCCAGACGCTCAATGGGATGAACAAGACCGCGAACATGATGAAGAAATGGAGGAAACGGGTGGGATGCATCAAGTGCGGCAGGATACCGCCCGCCTGTGAAGAGAAGGATGGATACCAGGGAAGATAAAACAGAATGGCAGCGACGATGATTGCGAGGCTCGTCGTGAGCACCGATTTAACCCAAGTTGTGAGCGGGAGCGTCCGGCTCCTCCAGATCATCACGCAGAAGAGCAAGCTGAAATAAATCGGTAAATCCCATGTATTCAAGAATGCCAGCGCCCCGAACAGCCAGGCGCCAAACCAGAACTCGAGCTTACTAAGAGAAGATGGTAGCAAACCCCCTGCGACCGCTCCGACAAGAAGCACACCCCCAATAATGAGCCCACCGCTCCCGACCCCTTTGATGATGGAAATGAAAGCTGCGGAGGTCCCAACGCCATCCGCTCCGGCTTTCAACCCCAGGAAGATCACGACAATCGCCGCGGCCAAACCCAGGGCAATCAACACATTTTTACGAAGCTTGTGAGTCCATTTCAGCTCACCCAGACGAAGAGGTGTCCGCTGTCCTTGGAGGAACACCTGGAAAGCGAAGGCGATCACTAAGAGCACAAAGGGCATCGCCAGAAGGTGCGGGTGATTATCTGCAAGCAGGAAAGTGAAGAATGGGAATTCATCGATCGACTGTAATCCAAGTGGAAGACCATTGAGATCGAGATCCCTGATCACGCGTGATGAGCGCCACCACCACAGGTATCGTTGCGGCATCCAACTCGGTTCGAGGAAAGGTGGTTTTTCCAGGTCCTGAAGTCCAATCCAGGTCCAGAACGGTGACACCCAAAATCCGTCGGCGTTCGTCGTCCAGAAGATATATTTTGAGTGAAGGACCTCGAGGAAGCCTCCTAAATTGCCGCTGATCAAGACGAATAGCGGCGCAAGGAGCGGTGAAAATCGTTTAACACGGCCGGGCGTCCGTCTGGCGAGAAAATTATATGCAAGGGAGTACGTGCCCAGGGCGACCAGCGCAAACCAGAGACTGTTCGCAAGGTTGAAGGCGACTCCGGAGGCAACGCCCGTGAGCCGGGTGAGCAAGGCCATAAGTATGTAGCCAAAGTAATAATAGGAGATCGCATAACCCGAGAGCCATGGATCGCTGGGCGGGAAGCTGCCTGACTGAAGAATCGCGTTTAAAAAAGCGAGCTCCATCGGTTTTTCTGTCCCCCAGATCTCCGGATTGTTCGCCCGCACAAATACCCAGACTGAGAACGCGAGCAGGAAAAGGGTCTCCATGATAAGAACTGTGGAACGGTGTTCTTTGAGCCAATCGAGCACATCGCGCCATGTGCTGCGCCCAATCCATGCGCTCAGTCCCAGGAGCGCAAGAACCGCCATCACCGCTCCGCCAAGGCTCGGCTGGAATAGCCGCAGCGTGGCTCCCATCCAGAAAAGATATCCGGCCATGAGCAATCCGAGAGCCCTGGCGAAACCATAACCGCGATCCTCGAGGCGTCCGAAGATCCGCCAGGCAATTGGCAGGGCTAGAGCGCCCAGAAGCGTGCTTATCAACCACCAGATGAAGGCGTCTTGAATCACCTTAGAACCTCATAGATCACAGTATTCCCCACCTGGAAAACAGCCTTTAGCCTTCCTGCAGATTCCATGGCTTGGAACTTGTCCAAAGCGTGTGTTGGGCAGCGCAGGCTCGAGGTTTCATCGTCAGGGCGTTCCAGTTCGCATTCATCAGGCGAGATCGGGAACGATGTCGGCATTCCCAGCGGCCAACCTCGCAAATCACAGGAGATGCCCGGTATACTCGCCTCCGGCCAGCACGGATAAACCTCAGCATAGTAAGCGTTTTCAAGTCCGCCGACGATGACGTACTTAACGTTATATTCATCGAGGAAGTCGTTTGCCTCCGCGATCGACTGCGTGAGATAGAATTTTGTTATCTGGAATAGCCGTTCGTCCGTCTCAGTGTTTTCAGCGGCGACGCGCTGCTGTGTTTGATGCCAGCGCCATCCCAGGACCCCCGGTAGCCCGGTGTAGATCGAATAACGCGATCCCCAGCGATACTCAGGAATATTCGCCTCAACGATAACCGGGGAACCCTCTACATTTTCCTGCAGCCAACGAATCGCTTGATAATCCTCTCCTAATGGAAGCTTCTCGCCCAACTCAAAGCGGTATGCGTTATCCATGTAGAGCATGCCGTCGAGCGTCCTCGGCGCGGTTACCGTCATGCGATCCCGGACTTTCGCTAAGGATCCTGTGAGGGGATACAGAGCGGCAGAGAACAGAAGCAAAACCGTTGCTGTCAACCAGATCCACCGCCAAACACGATTCCATCTGGGGAGAGAGGCATACGTCCATGCGAGAGCTGCGGCTGCAGCCAGGCTGAAGAGCTCCCACACCTGGAGGTAGAATTTGAAGACCGTGTTCATGCGCCCGATATCCCCCTTGAGCACCACGACCTCCACGACAAACGTAAGGACCAACCCCGTTCCCACGAAGAAAAGCACGATCTGCTTACCGATCGACTGACCGGGGCGCAGCAGCAGTATTAGCGCCCAAACGCCGAGAGGGATGACGATCAGAGCAATCTGATATCCAACACTTACCAGCCAGATGGTTCCTACCACAATGAGAAAAACCGCAGATCCAATCCACATTGCAATCGGCCGCAGCCGGTTCAGCTCGGAGATCGGAGTTTGAGCCATCCACTCGCGAGTTTCCCACGCCATCCAGGCTGCAAACAGGAAAAGGAAGACTCCATGCACCGTCAGATAATCGATCAGGGGCGTCAGCGACCCCTTCCAGATCTCCGCGGACATGTATCCCTGCCCGTACCATTGGTGGAATGGCTGATAGAGAAATTGTGAAAATGCTATAAGTAGGATGGAATAAAGTGCTGCTTCTGTAATCTGTGGTAGATAAAATTCTCGATCGCGCCACCACACAGCGCAAATGATGGCGAGCACTCCTAACACCCAATACACTGGGAAATCCCAAGTATTAACAAGTCGCAGCGCGCCAAACGTTAAACCGCCGACAAACAAGGTCAGGGCGATGTCGATTTTCCCTCGACGGTGGCGTTGGGTGACGGAAAGAATCCACGAAAGACCCCAGGCAAGACTCAGGATGGTGAGGGATCGGCTGATCATGTGAGCGTGCAGATCGGCGTATAGAAAAGTGAAGAAGGGGAATTCTGTGATCGGCCCTGGTTCTCCCTCGCCGGGGGTTATCATACGGCTTGGGTTCCAATACCATTGGTCCATCGGATAGGGAAGCGGAGACTTGACCGTCAGGTAATTTACAAATCCCTTCGCCGCTTGACCCGCCCCAACGAGTAAGCTCCCCTCTTCAACCCCTGCCGGGGTGCCAATCTGCTTGAACCCATCATAGAACATCCTGGCCGTGCCCAGATTTCCAAAAACCACAAGCAGGAGCGCGGCGATGAAGCCCGCCAATTTGGGATTCGCCCTAGCGCGAAGGGACACATTCTGAGAGAAAGAACGTACCAGATGGTAGCCCACGCTGTATGCGCACAATGCCAGGAGCGAGAAGAGCGTTGGGATAATGAGATTGTAGGCTGTTGCCGGGATGATGCCCAGCAATTTCACCGGCATGCCGACGAGCACGAACCCGTAATAATAGTAGTTGATATACCCGCCAGCGAACCAGGGGTCATAAGGGGGGAAGGTTGAACTTTTAATTACTGCGTTCAGATAGGAGAAGTCCATTGGCTTCTCCCCACCTTTTGCCGGGTGCCATAAATCGGGGTTCCCGAATCGAATCGCGAGATCCAGGAGGAAAAAGCTAAGCGCGAATACCTCCACCCAGAGAATATCCCGCCATTGTGTCCGGAAGAATGTGGAAAGTTCCTCGCGATCACGCCAGGCAAGGGCGAAGGAAACACAAGCGAGCAACAGCAGCACAATGAAGAGCGTCAAGCGGCTGACTGTAATCCCAAGACTCCCGAAGATCCAGGCGCCCCAGGAGAATAGCAGCAGTCCGATCAGCCGCGAGAGCGCGTAGCCGCCATCATGAAATCTTCGAAAAACGACTCGCGTTATGGGATAAACCAGGAGACCCAAAACCCCCAGCGCTACCCACCAAACGATGGCGCTCAACAATCCCGAGCGGTTGACAATGCTCTCCGTGTTGAATAACTCTGACCAGGTGCCCTCGTCCTGCTGTCGCTGCCATTGATCTGTAGAGAGCAATAGTTCTTTCCCTACGGTATCACCGGCGTCCTTCGGCAGCACATGGACGACGCCGCTCACATCGACCTGGGAAAGAACGTCAAAAACTTTTTCGGCGCTGAAATCAGCATCCCGCTTGAAAATCAACACCTTCGGATGATCGTAAACAGTAAAAGCTTCTTCCGCGAACTGATCGTTGATCTCCAGCCCCCCGATTGAGGGGTGGCTTTCAAAAACCTCAACGAGTGAATACCCTAGTCGACCGTCGTACAATCCCACCTCTGCGGTCGCGCCACACGTGGGGACATCCATTCCATCAGGGCAGCCGAATAGTTCGCGGTAATAGGCAGAAGTAAGTGGGTAGCGGATCGGAACGCGGGGGATTGTTCCATACTGGCGATTGGAGGAGATCGTAAGATAATCCCCCTGCTCCAAATATTCCACGATTCTCTCTAACTTATCAGGGATTCCGTTATCATCATCGTCCTGGTTATCGTGCCAATAAAGTTCGAGATTAAGCACCTCATATCGGCCGCCAAGCCCTCGGCCGTCAACACCCCACGGCAAGCCATCATCCCAGGTCGTCTCATGCACCAAGACCGTCGGGCGCATATGTAAGGATGGGCCACCAGTATTTTCGAGAATCAGGAACAAACGAGTGTCTGGGTCAATGCTAAAGGACCGATCGAGTTGGATTTCAACCCGGACCTCTTCACCCGCGCGCACTTCGCCCTGATATTCCCCGCGCGCGTAAACATCCCCGCCATGAGGCTCATCTGCGAGCGTCACAGCAAGGTCCAGAACCCCGGCCTGACCATCGCCCGTCGAGACGTAGGGCAATAGAACACCGCTTATAACCGCGGATACATCCGTGGAGATTTCTGTTGTATAGGTGTCCCCGGAGTCTAAATCAAAGGGTATGGGCACGGGGATTGTTTCGTAAAACGTCTCCCCATCTGCCTCACCCACCAGATTTACGGCAGCCGGAATATTCCTGTAAATCCAACGTGATGCAGATACCCGGGTGAGTGGCTCCGAGTATATCGAGTGGAAAGCAAAGGCCCACAAAGCCGTCCCCAGGACGGTGACCAATCCGACAAACAGCACGCCGACTCGGGCTGCCTTTTGCCATTGGTCTTTGAGTTTCGGGACGCTCTCCCATGCAAAACAGAGCACCCAGGCGGCTAGCAACACCAGTGTTGGATAGATCGGTAATTGGTAGCGCATCGCCTTGGTGAAATTGATCGACTGCCAGATGAACATGCCGGCTGTCCAGACCACCAGGATCAAGTACCGCTCCCACCGTCCCCGAATCATCTCAACAAGAGCCCACCCCAAACCGATCCAGCCCAGGATCGCGAGCGGTATGCCCATTCCCCATAGAATCAAATTATTCAGTGAGAAGAAGACCGGGGCGCGGTCAGCCCACTGAAGCGCATATGGAGCATCGGTGTTCCCTGCCTGCTGGCTGCGGACTTCCGCCATATTCGCCAGCCACTTCGGGTTGAACTTCACGTTAAGGAATCCCGGCCCTTCAAAAGCGTAGGGTTGGAAAACACGGAAGACCAGGAGGGACATGAGCGCTGCCGCGAACAAGAAAAGGAGCGTGCGGGAGATAACCGCGGACCTTTGATCAGAGGGAGCTTTCAAGATATTCGTGAGTCCAGCAAGTGCTACAACAACCGCCAGAGGGGCTGCGCTGATCTTGGAGGCCACTGCCAACCCCAGCATAATCCCGAAAAGCAGATAGTCACTGAGCTTCCCCTCGCCGATAACCCGAACCGAGAAATACAGACCGGCGAGGATAAAAACATTGGCGAGCGGGTCGACGACAAAGAAATGTGCGTGTTGAATTAATAAAACCGAAAGAGTTGTAAACAACGCGGCGAGGATCCCCACCCGACGATTGAAGAGTCTCTCCCCAATCAGATATATCAAAAGGATGGATACGAGATCTGAGATGCCTGAAACAGCCCTCCCCAAGAGATGGACCTGGTCATAACCTGACATCCCGGTCCATTCGGCCAGATAACGGACGAGGAAGATCGGGAACGTACCATAGACGAAGAAACCATGCCCAGCGTTATGCGGGTTGAGCGGGGATGCATCGGTGTCGAAATATTCCCCGATAGACTGTGGAGGTTGGATCGAGGTCTCAACCATCGTGAGGAAGCGCTCGTCCGGGTGGAGATGCGTACCAGAATCCCAGTTCAAGCCGGTGAAGCGCAGGTACGCAGCCAGACCGAGAACCGCGACCAGGAGAATCCCAACGACAAGATCCGAAAGAACCCTGGATCTTTCTTTTTCAGGCGGCTCGTGTTCTTGCTCTATGGGCGCTTCAATTTCAGTCATCATCACCCGGTTTATCGAATTGCTTCTAGATTGGTGTCAGGGACGGAAGGCACTGACAGAATAATAAAATTCTTCCCCTCGATATCGTTTGGATACTCTGTAACCCGCGCAAAGGGGTACAGCTCCTTGAGCTTCTGTAGGGATTCCACGTCATCTGGGTGGAGCAGGAAGAGTTGTGGTCGAGTTTCGGAAGTCGTATTCGCTAAGTTCTCCGCGGAAATGGCGTAATCCCTGGTAGGTTGACCTGCGTTTATCCCGACAAGACGTGTGTCAACCCAATGGGGGAAGGCAACAACATGCGCGGTTTCATAATCACCGGTCGATTCAGCAAAATTCTGGATCACGGCGCCTGCTTGCGACGTGTTCCATGCAGACCGGAGAAAAAGATCTTGATATTCTTGGAAAACGAGATAGTAATTTAATCGACTCGCGATTACCAAGAGCAACCCTGTGAATACAAGGCTGATGACGGCCGTCCGGCGCCCTTTCCAATGGGTTTCAATCCAATCCGGAATTGCCGCAAACGCCAAACCAGCAAGGATGAAAACGGGCACAATCGCCCCCGCGGCGCGGTTGGTAGCAGGGTTCTCCGCTGGAAAGGCAAGCGATAGCGTGGAGGGAAGCTGGAGAATGGGAATCGAGACAAGAATGAACAAATCGATCCAGCGGCGGTAGCGCGCAAAGCGGGTAAGGGCGATAACTACTCCAAGAAAAAACAGAGCGCCAGTGACCCAATCCAATGCTGGACGGTGCGGGATGGAGTTTACCCATACTTCACCATTATCCCAGTTGAACATCTTCAAGCCGTTCCAGACGTTTGAGGCGAAAATCTGTAGTGCCGGCTCGGCTAAATCCCTCTCGGTGCTCCCATAGCGCGTGGCCATCCTGTAGATCACCTCATCCGGGCGATTTACCGCAATTCTCACCAGGGGCATGAGCACAATCAGAGCGACGAGACCTGTGACGACGAGCAGCGTAATTATCTCCCGGCGCTGCTCACGCGAATCCTTAAACAGGAGGTACAGGCCAACACCAACGGCGATGGCGATGGGGATAACTCGCGCCGGGCTGTAACCATGGAGCCCCATGCCGACGACTAACCCGCAAAGCAGGAAATCATTACGGTTGCGAGTACGGATTCCCTTGGCCAGGTAATAAAAAGCTGGCGCGACGAATAATGGGTAAAGTGGAAACCGAAGTCCCACCCGGCTGATCACATTCGGCCAGTAGGCGATCCCGGCCAGGACCATGGCTGCAAGAGCAACTCGCTTGCCGCCGACCTCTTTACCAAGGAGATAAATGAAGGGTAGGGTCACAATCCCCGCCAGAACGGTGCCGATTTTCAAGGTGAGATGGGAAATCCCCGTGCCCAATAATTTGTACGTCGCTGCAGCCATGTAAAACTGCAGAGCCTCACGCCCGGTGTTCCTCGAGAAAAAGATCGAGTATTTTCCATTGAGCACATCGACGACATCCAGCAGTTTCTCAGCGTGATCGCTGACCATCTCCGGTGGAACCGTGTCGAGGAGGTAGAACCTGAAGAAGATCGAAAGGCCGAATCCTGCAAGAACCAGAAGCTCCCAGCCAGAGAACGAGAGACGTAGATTTGGGTCAGCCAGCCAACCCCTGAACCTTCTCCACCAGCTCACCAGAGGAAATTCTCCCTCCCAGAAAGCCAGCAGGACGGTGATGACAGAAGCGATCCAGAAGACCACGGTCAGAAAATCGAAGAGGTTATTCCCAGAGGTGAGGAAAGTCAGCAGAGAAAGAATAAGCGCCGCAGATAAGTATGCGGGACGATAGGAGACGGGACTGATTTTCTTGTTTGAGGTGGGTGGTGGACTATAGCGAAAATCTTCTGCCCAGGTCCCCCAGGCGATAACAACAGCAGCCAGGACATACAGTGCAATACTGATCCAGATCGACTCACCCCGGCGTTCCAGGCCAAATTGCGCTGTAAGCGCGAGCAGCAGCGCAACCGGTAATCGAAATTGAGATGCCGAGAAATGAAAGGTTGATAAGGTTACCTCTCGCTGAGGCTCTTCTTCCAACGCTAACGGCAGGTCAACGATTGCGCTCTCTTCAGGCCCTTCTGGAATGGGGAGTGGACGCCCACGAACCAGCGATTTGAGCCAATCGAGGACGCTCGGCTCCCCCAGATCTTGCGGGTTGGATTCTGGAATTGGGTTAGGTTCCGGCTCAGATGAGGTCATTGTTTGCGCACCAGATAGAAGCTATAGGTTCCGTCCTCGGTCGGCGACGTATCATAGTATCGTCGCACCAGCCGATCCGTCAAACCAAGATTCCAACGATACGGGGCGAGAATCCACTTGCCGAATAGCTTGTGCGGGAGTAAGCAGGGTCCACCGAAGTAATGCCCCCACTCCAGAACGTGCAGGGAGGACGGAGGAAAGTAGCGGAAGGTTCTCTCGATCGTGAACCCGGCTGCCGATAATCGCCGTTCCCAACCCCCCTCATCGTCGAGATTAATCGTTCGCGACATGCGCATGAACCAACTTTCATACGACTTCCCCAGAGCCGAAAGACCTACACCCGAGAGCTTCTGGGGGAAGCTCAGCTGCGTGCGATAGCCCGGGTTAGGCACTGTGAACACAAATGGTGCTCCCGATTTTAACACTCGACCCACATCTTGCAGAACCGCGTCAAGATGCGGTATGTGTTCAAGCACCGAGTTGCTGAAAGCCGAAGCGATTGAATTGTCCAGGAGCGGCATGCACGCGCCATCTGCTTGCAAAAGGAGATTGTACGCATGGCGTGACTGGGTTTCACGCATGATCGGTAAATCAGGGTCGACGCCGATCTCAATCGGGCGGTCAAAGGCGATCGTTGCAAAATGCCCATCCCCACAACCTACATCGAGTGTCGGTGACGGGAGATCCAGGCCTTCGTAATAGCTGGCTTCAATCGCACGCAGAAGTGCCCGGAAGTACGGTAGATCACGCAGATGCAGCCAAAAATAATCTTTCGTCATGTACTGTTGGGTTTCACGCTTTCGAAATTAATTCGGCAAAGATGGTTTCATACTTTGCCGATACAACTTCGCTTGAGTATTGTGCCATGACGCTGGCACGGTCGCGCCTGTAATCCGCAGGATTCCTGAGGACCTGGAGAAGGGCAGCGGCCAGCTCATCCGCATCCCCAGGAGGGAATGTTAAACCCATACCTGTTGCCGTTGTAGGCTGCCGGACCCCGGGGAGGTCGCTGGCCACAACCGGTGTTCCCGAGAGCATCGATTCTACCTGAACCATCCCGAAACTCTCCGTGCTGTTTAAGCTAGGGAGCACCGTAACATCGCACATATTAAAGAAAGCCGCAAACTCACTCTGCTGGAGAATTCCTAGGAATGTCCAATGGTCACCAAGCGCCTCGATCTGTGGGAGAAGGTGGAGGCGGTATGCTTCCTCGCCCAATACATTTTCATGCTGACCGACATAGAGAACGCGGGCGCTCGGCATTTCTTTGAGAACGATCGGCATCGCCTGAGCGAGCACCTCAGCACCTTTCTCAGTCGCCAGGCGTGCAGCCATTCCAATTACAGGTTGCCCCTGGACAATATTGAAGCGCTCACGCATGGATTGGATAACGAGGGGATCCGGTTCAGGCATTTCGATCGGAGGCGGAATGACTTCGACCTTACCGAGCCATTTATTTAAAATCGACGATTCTTCCGCATAATCCCGCGAGTTAGCAACGATCACATTCGCGGTTTTTGTCGAAATCGTATTTGCCAAATTTGAGACCCAGTTTGCAACCGCGTTCAATGGTGAGGAGGGCAGCAGGAGATCGCAATGGTAGGTCATCACTACAGGCACCCCGAAGGCGCGTCCAAGAAGCGAGAGAGGAGCGGCTTCGAGCTGCGGAACGTGCAAGTGAAGGATGTCGTGCTCAGGGATCAAACGCGCAGCTCGGTAGAGGAAAGTTGGCATAATCGGACCCTTGCTCACATTAAACAAAACCGGTACCCGTATTACATCCACACCATCCATTTTTTCAAGCGGTTGAAGGGATTGCTCGTACTGCGAAGTTAAGACCGTCACCTGGTGCCCGTGAGAAACAAGCATTCGCGCCAGGCGTTCCGTGTATACCGTCAGGCCGGAAAAATGAGGGCGATAGTAATAAAGTGTGTTTAGAATGCGCATATCAACCCGCTTGTTGCTTCGAGCCAATGGAGAGCCACTTGCGAATATCCTGGTACAACCCTGATATAGTCTCTCCTTCGTTGAGTAAAGCTATGAAGCCAAAGAGAGATCCTAATAAATAAACCATGCCATGAATGGTTAGCGCGATGGCTAGGGCCTCCGCTGTTGGTACACCAAACACGGAGAGCGCCAATACTCCTGCTACCTCAAACACGCCGAAATAACCCGGCACTGATGGGATGGCTCCACCAAGCAATGTTGTCGTCAACATGAAGAAGGCCCAGGTCCATTCCGCCTCGGGAATAAGGGCTCTCATGATCAGCCAATACTCTACCCCGGCGAGAGTCCACGTGAGCAACATCCAGCCCAGACTCGTGAAAAATAAGCGAGGATCTTGAAGCACCTGTAAGCCTTGCCGCACGCGTTCCCAAGCGGGCATCCAACGCTTTTCGCCCCCGGGAAGCCGGCTGACAATGCTTTCTATCCATTCAGGTTTACGGACAAGAAGCCAAAGACCGGCAATGATAATTATCAGGACAATAGCGATGGATAATCCAGTGCCTGGTGCGTTGGGGATGCCGGCGACATAAGGAAGTAGTGCGAAAAGTAAACCTAAGGCAATCGCGAGATCAAACAGCCGTTCAACGAGTATTGAGGAAAGGACCAATAATATCGATCCTCCCGGACGCCGGCCCAGTAGAACAGCCCGTCCCACCTCACCCAGGCGCCACGGGAGAACGTTGTTTAGAAGATAGCCTTCATTCAGCGCAGCAAGTACACGACCGAATCCATACTTGTTATTCATCATTGTTTTCCATGCCGCCGTACGCGCCAGCATGGAAGCCAGATAAACAACGACCGCAAGAAGCAAGAAGCGCACGTCCATCCGCTTTAACGCGGCAAGAAGCGGTTCCCAGCCTGCCCACTGGAGGACCAGGTACAGCGCTAGAATGCTGATGAGTATTCCCAGTAGGAGGCCAAGAAATCTGCGCGAGTTTCGTGACATTGCCATCAGGCGAGGATTATACACCGTTGACGATGCAGGCACCGTGTTTCGCACACACAAACCACGCTTGAGTCATTTCGTCCATCTTCAGTCATCCACCCCTTCTAGATGATAGGAGAACGAATTTCTCGTATTGGTTCTCTGGCAGAATGCTATTCAAGATGGGAATACGGCCTCCAGCAAATCGTCTGTGCTTCGTGCTTGTGCGTCTTTGCGCAGCCAAACTAAGAACTCGGTATTCCCCTTCGGACCCCGCAAAGGGGAACAAATGAGCCCCTGAGGCGCAAGCGAGTGTTTAAGGGCAAAATCCAGGACTTGCTGGGTTACATCACGATGCACAGAGGGATCGCGAACAACCCCACCTTTGCCAACACGATCTCGGCCAGCTTCAAACTGCGGTTTGATTAAAGCGATCACATCTCCCCCCGGCTCCAACCAACCAACGATGACCGGAAGCAGCTTCCGGAGTGAGATAAAGGAGACATCCATCGTCACAAGATGGACACGCTCAGGAAGGCTTTCCAAGTAACGCGCGTTCGTCTTCTCAATCACTACAACACGGGCGTCGTTTCGCAATTTCCAATGGAGCAGCCCCTTTCCCACGTCGATCGTATACACACGCGCAGCCCCATGCTGCAGGAGACAATCGGTGAACCCTCCGGTGGAAGCACCAACATCGGCACACAGTCGATCCTCCACAGTCACCGCAAATGTCTCCATGGCTGCTTGTAATTTCTCTCCTCCGCGTGAGACAAATCGTGGTCCGGAAGCGACCTCGATCAACATTCCCGGTTCTGCTTTTTGAGATGCTTTGTGAATCAACTGCCCTTCCACTCGAACGAGCCCGGCCATGATCAATTTTTGCGCCGTGGAACGGCTCTCGGCGAGACCGCGGTCAACGAGAAGGAGATCGATTCGTTTCTTGCTGGACATAATCCCGATTGTACTTCAATCCACACGTTCGACCCATTTTCAGGACGGGAATATCATGATCTAGGCGACCCCTCTCTTGCCCCCCCCTGAGGTTCCTGCTATCATGCGGCTCATGCTCAAAAACCTACTAAAAGCAATGCGGCCCAAGCAATGGGTCAAGAACGGCATTATCTTCACAGCGCTTGTTTTCGACCAGCAATTATTTAACCTATCGTCATTCCTAAGAACCTTTGGGGGGTTCGTAATATTCTGTTTGGGAGCGAGTGCGGTCTATCTCATCAACGACCTTGTTGACCTCGAACAAGACCGGCAGCACCCTGTGAAGCGAACGCGCCCACTCGCCTCAGGAAAACTCTCAAAGAACGTCGCAACAGTTGCCGCGGTTCTCTTCTCGGTCACAGCCCTCGGCCTCGGATTCTGGCTCGAAATCAAGTTCGGTCTCATCCTTCTTACCTATATGGTTTTGAACTTGTTATATTCGTTCTACCTCAAACATATCCCTATCATCGATGTCCTTGTCATCGCCGCCGGCTTTGTCCTCCGTGTAGGGGCAGGAGTAGTGCTCATCACGGTTCAGCGTTTTTCCCCCTGGATGTACGTGTGCGTTACTTTACTAGCTCTTTTCATGGGTTTGGGGAAGAGGCGCGCCGAGATGGTTCTATTAGCGGACGATGCGAATTCTCATCGACGCGTTTTGGATGGCTACACTCTCTCGTTCATCGACCACCTGCTTTCGATTGTCTCCAGCACAACGATTCTCGCGTACGCTCTCTATACATTCTCTGCACAGAATCTCCCTGAGAATAACTTGATGATGTTGACGATCCCCTTTGTAATCTATGGGATCTTCCGCTATCTATATCTTATCCACGTTAAAGCCGAAGGCGGCGCACCGGAAGACCTCCTTCTTTCCGATAAACCGCTCATGGCTACGGTTGCACTCTGGGGTTTAACCGCCGTCGCCATCTTATACTTCTCCCTATGACCCTGGCCAGCGCTTCTGGCAAAGCTATACTCTTCGGGGAACACGCAGTCGTTTACGGCCAGCCCGCCATAGCTATCCCTCTTTCCCATATCCGTGTGACAGTTCAAGTTGAAAACCTCGATCCAGGGTCGACTGGTGTGCTCATCGACGCACCCGACATCCGCCAGTCCTATTGGCTACACGAAGCGGATGGGGAGAATCCATTAGCATCCGCGGTAAACCTCACACTTGATGAACTCGGTGTGAAAGCGCCTGTAGATGTCCATTTGACCATCCGCTCCCAGCTCCCTATTGCCTCAGGGCTCGGATCAAGCGCGGCCGTCTCGGTTGCCATCATCCGCGCTTTGAGCGCCCACCTGGCGAAACCACTCGAAGTTGAAACGGTCTCCAAGATCGCTTACACAGTCGAGTGCATCCATCACGGCACACCTTCCGGGATCGACAACACCGTAATCGCCTACGAAAAACCGGTCTACTTCATTCGCGAACACAAACCAGAGCTCATACCTATTTCCACACCGCTCAATCTGATTGTTGGGGACACAGGCGTGGCGATGAGAACCACCATACCGGTGAGCCTGCTGCGTGAGCGCTGGGAAAAAGACCCGGGGACATACGGGGGATGGTTCGAAGAGATTGGTGAAATCGTAATAAAAGCCCGTACAATGCTAGAAACGGGCTCTATCGAGTCTTTGGGCGCTCTGATGGATCAAAACCAGACGCTGCTGGAAGATATGGGTCTTAGTTCACATGAACTTCAACGTCTGATCAGAGAAGCTCGCAAGGCAGGCGCTTTAGGCGCCAAACTTTCAGGTGCAGGAATGGGCGGCATCATGCTCGCACTAGTTGAGCCAGATACCGCGCAAATCGTTGAAACCGCTCTTAGACAAGCCGGAGCAAAACAGGTTATCACAACAGAGGTGGACGGATGATTTTCCTCAAGCTTGGCGGCTCACTGATCACAGAGAAATCACAGACCGAAACCGCTCGCCTGGAAGTAATCGATAGGTTGGCCATTGAAATCCAGGATGTTCGCAGGGAGAACCCAGAATTATCGATCCTTCTCGGACACGGTTCGGGGTCTTTTGGCCACCATGCTGCCGCGAAATTCGGCACCCATCTTGGCGCATCGACAATTGAGGATTGGAAAGGGGTCGCCGCGGTCTGGAAAGCGGCGAATAAACTGCACCGTTTCGTTATGGACTCACTACTTGCGGCTAGTCTGCCGGTCATCTCTTTCCCTCCTTCCGCTTCCGCTCTCGCACAGGACGGTGAGTTGATAAGCCTCGCAATCCAACCAATTCAACAAGCGTTGTCAAAAGGTCTGATTCCCGTGATCCATGGCGACGTAGTGTTCGATGAAACCAGAGGAGCAACGATCGCTTCGACTGAAGCCATCTTCTCCTATTTAACCGAGACAATAAAGCCCAGCCGCATCTTACTTACAGGCCGCACTCCCGGTGTATACGATCGTTCCGGGGAGATCCTACCCTCAATCACCCAGGCCGAATTTACCGAACTCGTTTTTGCAGATGATGAGCCACTAGATGTTACCGGCGGTATGAAAACGAAAGTCAAATATGCGCTGGCATTCTCAAAACAATTCCCGGACGCTGAAGTTCGCATCTTTTCTGGCGAGGTTCCCGGCCACTTAAGAGAGGTACTCCTCGGCTCGTCGAAGGGGACGCTGATTACGTATTAACAATCTTATCCGTCATCAGAGCAATCAGTTTCTTAGATTCAGGTGGGAAAACGCGTCCACATCAGGGAAGGACGTTACTTGATATCAATCACCGATTGCTCTAGACTCCGATCAATAACTTACAAACTTACAATCCCTTAGGAGGTCGAGAATGAGTGATCGCAAAAAGGTCACGCTGCGAACATTGTTTAAAAAGGTCGAGGATGGCGTGCCAATCACAATGCTAACGTGCTACGACTACCCGACCGCCCACTTCCAGGAGCAGGCAGGAGTCGACATGATTCTAGTCGGCGATAGCCTGGGCATGACGATGCTGGGCTATGACTCAACGCTGCCGGTGACTATGAACGACATGATGCGGCATACGCAGGCGGTCCGGCGCGGTTCACCTAATGCCTGGTTGATCGGCGATATGCCCTATATGAGCTATCAACCGAGTGTAGAAACAGCCATACGCAGCGCCGGCAGGTTCATGGCAGAAGCCAGTTGTGATGCTATTAAACTTGAGGGGGGAGCCGAAATCGTCCCGCAGATTAATGGCATCCTGGCTGCAGGGATCCCGGTGATGGGACACCTGGGATTGACTCCGCAGAGCGTGAGTGCTCTAGGCGGTTTCCGTGTCCAGGGGAAAGGCGCTGTACAGGCGAAGAAGATCATGGATGACGCCAAAGCGCTTGAGGAAGCGGGCGTCTTTGCCATCCTATTTGAGATGATTCCCGATCGTCTGAGCACATTAATCACCGAGAGCATGGAGACCTGCTTCAATATCAGCCTGGGATCGGGTCCCGATGCTCACGGGCAATTGCTCATTTATCATGATATGTTTGGCCTCTACCCGAAATTCAAGCCGCGGATGGCGAAGGTTTACGCCGATGCAGGGAAAGTTATCACCGATGGCTTGAAAGAGTATGTTGATGAAGTCAAAAATAAAACCTTCCCCCAGCCGGAAAATTGGTTTGGGATCTCCGACGAAGAGTACGACGAGTTGATGAAACTGATCAAGGGCTAATCTAGCGGATGTACGCTTAGAAAAGGAGCAAATTCTATGACCGAGGATATTCGTGCTCTCTTGCAGATACCTTCTACTCGCCTGGATGCTATAAACCAGATCCTTGCCGATCCCGACATGAAGATCATCAACGATTTCTTAGATGTGGTTGCAAAATACGGCACCCCAGAGGAAATCAATGCAAAAGCCGAAGCCGCAAGGCAGATGCCCGTATTGCGCGAGAAGGTCGCAAAAATCAAGCCCGAATACTTGAAAGATCTGGACTGGCTTCAAGAACAGCGCGAAAAAGGCGCTTTCATCAGCATCGACGAATACCGCAAGAAAGTTCTCGGCGAGCGTGCCGAGAAGATGTCATTCAATGATGATTTCGCCGTCACCCTCGAGATCAGCGCCTGCCAGTACTTCCCCTATGTGATTCTAGCTGCGAAACGGGCGATCGCGGAGGGCTTATTGATGCCCAGCCGGTTCATCCGCGTGCGTCAAATGAAGGAGCAGGAAGAGGATGGTGATCTCCCGGCTTTCGCAGCCGCCATGCAGATCGTCGGCGCTAGCTATGTGGAGACCCTCGACACAAAGGGCACCGACGGATCTAACGTCCATCTAGGCGGTCCCGAGACCATCACGGGGTATTTCGGTGGAGTGGGTCAGCCGAATGAGTATGCTTTGAAATGGTTGGACGAGTTCCTCTACTATTACACCAATTACGGCATCCGGCAGGTCTTGAATATAAATCCCGGAACGGTCCTGCTCGGGTACCTTCTCCATCGGCTGGGGGTTGACAATGAGTTCAAGATCTCGGTCTACATGGGGAATGACAATCCGTACGCGGCGTTCTGGACTCTTATCGGCGCTAAGCTCTTTAGCCGGGAGGATGGGACCTCCCCCTTGATCGGCTTCAATTGGAGCAACTCCATCAACAATGAGACGATGGAGATCACCGCCCAATTCAGGAAGGATCTGGGATTTGAGGATGTGGTTCGATACGAACACCACATCGTTGAGACCTATAAAAGCATCGTCCGCCAGCCTTACAACCGGCGCGATGAGTTGATCGAGATCGCCGATCATGTCGCCAATATATCCGCTAAACACGAGGGGGCTGATCCCGAAATAGACGTCGAGCGAGAACATCCAAGTGATATATTGGATTACTTCCGCGACAAAGATGAAATCATAGAGACTGGGGATTGGGACCATCTGACCTTGAATTTCAGCGACAAGCTCGACTCCCTAAACAAGACCGCCTGGGCACTTACGGAGAATGGACTTTCCTTCATCGCCGCTAAACATCTCCACGCTAAATAGCGAGCCTTCTTTGCGTGCACGTGGATACGCCGGTCCGGTAACTCGCTTTTGGGTTAGATAGAAAGGATCCAACGATAAGAAGCTATGGATCCAACGGATAACCCGGTGACGAACAAAGAACTATGGGGAAGCACCGCAGTTTTCGCCATCATCGGCATTCTGCTGCTGCTTCCCCTGCTTTTCTTTTACCCTGATGGGGATTTCTTGCGATCACCGCAGGCAATCATCGTCGCCTCTGGAATTTTTTGGGGTGTTTTTAGCGTATTCGCCTTCAGGGCATTCTGGGAGCTTTACTACCAGCACTTCTACCCCGGCTGGGTTCGTCCCCTCGCTCCGCTAAACATCCTCCTATACGCTGCCTTCGGCTTGATCTTGTGGTTCCTGGCCAATAGTTTCAATACACTCCCTGTATTGGTATTCATTCTTCTTGGGGGATTCGAGGGTCTCCTGGAACACGTAATAGGGGTTTATGGCCTGCGAATCCTCGAAAAAGTACCCGTATTTAATGCGCTTAGTCCTGGTCCAGTGTTCATTTTCTCTTTCTTCGAGTACATCGTGTATTGGTCAATCGTAGCCTGGCTTGCGCTTGCATTGACCAAGTTCATACCCCAAGTGTTCTAACCTCTTATACAAAGTAGCAAATGGCCAGTAGGAGACGATTCCACGCTGGTGAGGGGTTCTTGTTTTTATGTGGAGTGCGGAAGCTCTGCTTCCGGTCGCAGGCGCAGCCTGCGCTAAGAGGTTTGCACTTAAATCTCTCGCGGGGCCATCTTCTGAGAGATTATTTTCAAAGCCCTACAAAATATACAGCATCGTGATCATTGTTCTGGCGCTTCTAAGATAGGTATGCCAGAGGCGTCGCCCGTGAGCGTTACGGCCCCACTCCAAATCCAGCCATCCTTGCCCACATCGATCCGGCGGATGTACCACCAGGTCCCATTTGTCTCGCTCTCAAAACGCCCTACAACGAATGCCCGCTGTCCCTCCAAAAAGAAATCGAGACTGCCGTAACTCTCATCCGGCCCAGGGCGAACATAAGCATTGTAATCCGCCATGACCACAGGCTGGCTGGGCGTAGGGGTTACGGTTATTGTAGGAGTCGGGCTCTCAAGGGGTGACGTCGGAGAAGGTGTGACGGGAGTCGGTGGTGGAGTCTGAAAAGTCGCCTGCTTCGTCTGCTCGGCGTCCGCATACGCTGTGGCGATCACCGCCTCGCTCGACCGTGTTGAGGACACTTCCGTTCCAGCCCCACACGCGCCCACCAACATTGCTAGAGCTACCAACAGCGCTCCAATGACACACTTTCTCAACATAACCGTTAGATTCTCCTGATGACCCCTTCGAGCCAGCTGGCATAAGAGTTGCATAATATTAACCCGGATGAGTATACCGCAGACGAGCCGTTCCGAACCATCTCATCTAAATCCATGGAAAAATGAGGTTTTCCGATTGGTACATCTTTCCTCTCTACGTCTTCACCTACGTCATGCTATGATGCTCTTATATGGCGAGTACATCAAATGTAACCGCCGCTGCTCGCTCACGCCAAGAAGAGGTTGAAGTGCCTCCTGAAGAGACAATCGCGCAGCCGGTAGCGGAACAAGATACTGAATATCTGGCCGCATTGGAACGCCTAGAGCGTGCACAGGAACGCATGCTCTCGGCAGCTATTGCATTCTGTGATGGGTTAATCAGCGCCGGTCAATTGCGCGCCGTTCGAGAACTCCTGCGGGAACAAGAGAGCAAAATCGACGCCATGGGAGGCATTCAAGCTTCCCCATTCGTCGGGGAGGTTCACGATGACTCGGCTTCTCCACCACAGGAGGCGAAGAGCCCCGCGCCCGTGATTGAAGAGAGTGTTGCTGAAGCGATCACGGAAGAACCCTCCATAGAAGATATCGACGACCCGGAACTCCGCCGTCGGTTAGAAACACTTGATGGCAAGATCGCTCGCCTTGAACAGGATTTTCAACAAGGGCGGATTAACGCGTCACAATATCGGGCGATTTACCGCCACTACATGGGGCAGCGTGAAGTCGCTCTGCGCATGCGCCAGACCTATCCTGACAGCAACCGCTGGGAGATGGTCCTGGAGGAAGGCAAAACTCGCTTCCTGCTGCAATTGAATGAAGCTGCCTGCTACAGTGTTGGCCTATATAACATTCAATCCAAGGAACGCATCTTCGTTGATGGTGATATGCCTGAATCAGCGGAGGAGGCTATGGCGCTTTTGGGAACCTTCAGCACAAGCGATGACGAATCCCCTGATGGAAGGCTTTTCGCCACGACATCGGACAGCGGCGAAACATTGCTCCTCATCCCGGGTTCTTTCACAGTCAGCCTGGCTGTTTTCTCACAAGATCCGCCATCATGGCAAGTGCGCGCGCTTCATGAAGTGCACCGCAACTTCGAGGCTGCCAACCGGCCAGCACTCCTGCGTGGTGAAACACAAAAACTGATCTTCCCCGATCTCAGTCGATTTATTAAAACTTGATCAGTCCTCACATCTTTATTGAATGCTGAACAAGCACTTCTTTAGATTATTTTCATCATGGAAAACCATCCAATCCAAATGGGCGGAGTATTCGTTTCATCACAGGGATTTCTCGCTTCGCTCGAAATGACATGCTGGCAATAATCTTTCCCGATCGTGTCTTCTCTAAGCCCTGCAAAATAAATATTCCTGCCTGACGTTATTCTGATGAGAAAACAAAGAACCCAGGGCGATCTTACTCCCCAGGTTCTCCTTGTAGCTTTAACCTTCTATTGCTAGAGAGACAATCCCTGTTCTTCTAGAGCCAGTCTCTGGGTCCGGATCAATTGTCCAATCGAGCTGTTTGCTAGATGGAGCATCTGCTTTAAAGCATCGGTTGTGAAGGGTTCTCGCTCGGCTGTACCTTGAATTTCAATGAGTTCCCCTTGTTCATTCATGACAATATTGACATCCGCTTCAGCGGCCGAATCCTCAACATAATCAAGGTCTACAATTGGAACGCCATCCATCAGCCCGATGCTAACCGCCGCGATCGGCGATTTATAGATATCTCCGCCGGGATCGCCTGCAGCAATCTGACGGCTAAGCGCTATGACCAGAGCGACATACCCTCCAGTAACCGCCGCGGTTCGGGTGCCGCCATCCGCCTGCAGCACATCACAGTCGACAATGCAGGTGATGGGGGGAAGCGCTTCCAAATTGAAACCTGCACGCAGGCTTCGCCCGATCATACGCCGGATCTCCTGGCTGCGAGCTCTTGGCTTGCCGACCTCGCGCGCGGTTCGCTGCTGTGTTGCCCGCGGGAGCATGGCATATTCAGCGGTGATCCACCCACCCGGTGCATCGCGCGCTTTCATCCACTTGGGGACCCTTTTTTCAATCGTCACGTTGCAAAGCACACGCGTGTCCCCCAATTCAAGAAGCACCGATCCTTCCGGGTAATCGATATAGCCCGGCGTAATCGAGATCGGTCTCAGTTCATCTGCCGCGCGTCCCGCATGTCGAGCGATGGTTGTCATCTACGTTTCTCCAAGAATTTCCCAATCACTTTTTAGCGTTGATCCTTACGGTAAGAAGGGCTCATCACTTCAACTCGATATAACGCTCCACCCTCGTCTCGATAACTTCCATGCTGCTCTTCCAGAATGCCGGGCTGCGCAGATCAATGTCGAACCGCGCCGCTAGATCTGCGGCGTTCCCCATGCCAGTGTTGCGCAGCAGGCTCTCATAATCTGGGATGAAATCCTCCCCCCGCTCCTGGTAAAGGGCGAATAAACCCAAGCCGAAGAGCTGTCCAAATGCATAGGGGAAGTTATAGAACGATCGCGAGGGGCTGTAGTAATGCGGCTTCCATGCCCACATGTAGGGATGTCGATATTGTTCATCCAACCCGTCGGCGTACGTTTCCGCCTGGCAGCGGAGCATGATCTCGCAGAAATCGTCCGCAGAGAGTTCGGCATCTGCGCGTTTCTCAAAGACCTCGGATTCAAAAAGGTAGCGGGAGTAGATGTCGACGATAACGCCGGCAGCCCCGACGAGGGAGGTCTCCAGGATTGAGAGTTCTTCTTCCGAGCTTTGAGCCTGCGCTAATGCCGATTCACTAATTAGTGTCTCATTGAAGATCGATGCAGTTTCTGCGAGAGTCATTGGGGTAATGCGCTGCAGTTCCGTCAGACCCCACTGACACTCATTGTGGAATGCATGGCCGAGTTCATGTGCAAGCGTAGAAAGTTGGTCCAATGAGCCGTCATAATTGGCCAAGATGCGGGATTCTTGATTAAGTGGGATATCCATGCAGAATGCGCCCCCTCGTTTTCCTTTTCGAGGTTCAGCGTCAATCCAATGCTGGTCAAAAGCCTTCTGCGTAAATTCTGCCATGCGCGGGCTGAAGCTGCCGAAGTTTTCAACAATGAAATTTCTCGCTTCCTCGAAGGTGAAACGCCGCGCGGATTCCCCTACTGGAGCAAACAGATCCCACCATGCAAGTGCATCTTTCCCCATCCGTTTCGCTTTCGCTTTAAAGTAACGGCGGAAAGTTGGGAAGGATTCCTTCATAACGCCAAGCATCGCCTGCAACGTCTCTCGATCGATCCTTGTTTGTTCCAACACCTCATGGAGAGCATCTTCTCTCCCACGCCGTTGGTTGAGCGTGAGCACCGTGCCTTTTACCCCATTCATACAAGCCGCAAGAGGTTCACGCATGCTCTCCCAGGCTTTGATCTCAGCCTCGAATGCTCTGCGTCGTGTTGGTTCATCAGGATCATACCTACGGATGTTCTGCAGCGCGGCTATCGGAACATCCTCGACATCCCCGTCGGGACGGCCAAGTCCCGGCTTCACTACGGTCTGCGGGCGCT
>JAIWHF010000014.1:0-27543 GCA_048629905.1 Methanosarcinales archaeon | reverse complement strand
TCAATAGTCCTGAGCTCCTATGACCCTAATTGCTAGATCGGGTTTTTTCGTTAAGAATCCGTTGAGAGCCGTACGGTAAGGTAGTCCTGAGGGATTACAAATCTAAGAAGGAGGTCACCACTATCATGGCTCGTTGCCCAATGGTAGGTGGCGGAGGCACGTAATCTAGCCTTCCACCAATTGCTTACGTAGTTCATTACGTCTAATATTGCCACTTTTTTAACCAGGCAGCGAGGCTCTGGGCCTCCTGCTTTTTAATTTATATAGGCAGAAATCAGAAAGACACACACAGAAGGAGATCAACATGAGTATGCAGGCACTAAATCAGCTAGTAGCACGATCGATCATCGACCCGAATATCGTCAAATCACACGCCGCAGGTCAAATCGACGACGTCATCGCCGATTTTGAATTTGCACCCGAAGTGCGAAAGCACCTGGGCGGCCTTGAAGCGAACTCCTTCGCTGAGTTCACGCTTCTGGCTTACCGTGTGGTGACAGCCGCGGAAGTACCGGTACGCAGCATCGAGCTGCCATCTCCGGCCGAAGGCCTGTTTGGCGATCAAGATACGTCCGATAGAGAGCATGTAGCGTGATCCCATTCTCTCGAGAAGAGCGCGAATGGTTCTTGCGCAACCTCGCAAAAGGGTTGCTGGACTATTTCAGCGTGACCGAGCCACCTATCCAGGTGGAGGACATGCTGAAGCAGCCACCTCCCATCTACGATGCGGACTTCGGCGTCGTGGATATGTACTCCAATATGTGGGATGCGACATTCGCTCGCCCGCCGAGTAGGCGCGGCAGTATCTTCGTACGGATCGATCTGGAACAGGACGAAAGGCGATTTGCTTTAGCACGTGAAATGCTGAGTGCATTAATCACCAGCAAACACGGTCGTGCGTTAGGGCTACCTGATCTCCTTCTGCCAAACTTGCGTGAATCAGCAGAGTATTTCGCCCGCCATCTCCTTATTCCAGAAGCCTTGCTCGACGCGTATCGAGTAAACGGTGGTAAAAAACGAGGTTTCGCAGATAGGTTCCAAATTCCACCACAGATTGCTGCCGTTCGCTGGGCTGATTGAACCTCTCTCAACAGGGGGATAGGAGGGGGGTAAGCACTGGGAGCCGACACTAAGCCGGCTCCCAGGCATCTTTTTTAGCCCGTTTCCCGCATTTGCCGATAATCACTTTCACTGTTATACACTCTGGCATCGAGCTTGCATGCTTGGTGAACATATGCGCGTGATGTTATGATCGCGCCCCAATGATGAGGCATTGGTATGTCTGACGACCCAATACAATCCGCAGAGAAAAACGGAGAACGCCAGCCGGTGAGAATCTGGATTTACCGGATTTTCTTGGTGGTCGTTCTCGTCGGCATTGTATTTCTGGGATGGTATAGCCTGCAACTTCGCCCACCCGGACAGTCTGATCCACCGGAACCAACACTTTCAGCGTTGGCCACTTCATTGGCAGCAGCGCCAACAAAGAGCGCAGGGACTATTCAGGGAGCCCCATCAGCTGCATCTACTGCAAACTCAACGGATAACGCATCGCAGGGCACGGTCTTTTTCACAGCTCGAACACAGGCGCGCAGCCATTTATGGGCATACGTTATTGGAGAAGCCGAGCCAATTCAGATCACATTTGGCGAATGGGACGATCGGAACCCGGCGTTCAATGCGGAGGAGGGGTTACTTGCTTTCACTTCAAACCGCGGACTCTACTGGGATCTCTATCTGCTGGATCTAAACTCCGGGAAATTACGGCAGTTAACGGAAACCCCGGGTTTCGAAGGTAGCCCAACCTGGTCACCGGATGGCCGTTGGATCGCCTATGAAGCGAATTACGATGGTGATTTTGATATATACATCCTGCCAGTTATGGATGATGAAGATGTGATCCAGTTAACAAATCATCCTGCGAACGATAATTCTCCCGATTGGGACGCGGGCGGCCGGCGGATCGCTTTCATTTCGGATCGTGATGGCTCGCCAGATGTGTTCATCGCTAAATTGGATCAGCCGGATGAACGCTTCGTTAATCTAACACACACGATCGAGTTGACCGAGAGCGACCCTGCTTATAATCCGCAAGGTAACCTGTTGGCTTACTCGATCGAACGGATGGGCTTTGAGGAGATCTTGATCAAGGAAATTGAAGGCGAACTACCATCCTCACCCAATGGACAAGGCCACGGTGTGCGCTGGTCGCCTGATGCAAAGGCGCTGATTGCTGTTCTTGAGGATGCTTATGAACGATGGCTGGTCACCTATGCCTATGATGGAGGGCAGCCGCCGGGACTCCCGATTCACTTTAATATTGAGGATCTTTTTTGGACGGCGGGGGGTCTGCCAGCAGCGGCATATCAATTTGGAGAAGATGAAGCGGAGAGCCCCCCTCTTTATGTGGTCGAACTAACTTCTTCGGATGCAACGATCGACCGTCTATCGCTTGTGCCCCTTCCAGGAGTGACTGCACCCAATCCATCTCTCTCTGATGCAGCTGATGAGGCTTTCAATGCTCTGCGTGCACGCGTGGCAACCGACCTCGGATGGGATTTTTTGTCCACTGTGGAGCATGCTTTCGTGGGAATAAATGACCCGCTTCCACCTGGTTTATCTTATGACGATTGGCTTTTCACCGGAAGGGCTTTCGCCTTCAGCCAGGCCGCGGTCCAAGCCGGATGGGTCGAGATGGTGCGCGAGGATTTTGGGGGCCAGACCTACTGGCGAGTTTTTGTTCGTTCTGCCGAGCAGGACGGTTCTCAAGGTGAGCCGCTGCGGACGCCCAGTTGGGATTTCCAGGTCCGTTATGAAGGTGCCCCTCAATTCTATGACCAGGGCGGGAGAATCAAAGATAATATTACTCCGGGATACTACGTTGATTTCACCCAACTAGCAGCGGATTACGGCTTCGAGCGCGTTCCAGCATTGCCGAATTGGCGAACCTACTATCATGGAGCGAGGTTCAACGAATTTGTGTATCGAGATCGTCGAAATTGGATGGAAGCGATGCTCGAACTTTATCCCAACTCAGCCATTATTACGCCAACCCCCTTCCAGACACCAACCCCGACACCTACGCGGACACCGAAACCCACACCGACTTCCTGGTGGTGGCGCTGGCGGACGCCCACACCTATTCCCACAAGTACTGCTATCCCAACGCCCACAAGCGGGTAATCTCCGTACATCCAGGCTCACCCAGGCCTATTGATCTCCTGGCTCCTCCGCGTCATTTCGAGGAACAAAGTGACGAGAAATCCCTGCGATGACAAAAATGATTTGTGCAAGAACTTAAGGATGGGAATCCCTTCGTTTCAAAAGATGGAGCTAGCAAAAGCGACATCATAGGGATTTCTCGCTGCGCTCGAAATGACAGATTCCTGGCCAATGGCATTCTGAGGAGCAGAGCGACGAAGAATCTCGTTCACGGCTAGGAGCACAATTAAGTTCAAAGAACGAGATGCTTCACTTCGTTCAGCATGACAAATTTCTGCATACTGCCATTTCTCCGCCGTTTCACGGCTCGCTCGAAATGGCAATGTTTAATGCAGAGCCCTTCCCAAGTAATTGAAGGAAAACCCCAAATCTGTGTAAAAAACAGCATTTATGTTAAGTTTTCTTGACATCGATTTACCCCCTATGCTATCCTTTCAACTTGCAGTCACACAGGAGCAGGCATGATTCGAGAGCGGGTAGCTGAGGATGTCTATGTATTCACCAGCCAGCTTTATGCGCAGGTGAATGCAGGGGCCATTGTTGGCCAGGACTGGTCCATCCTCATCGATACATTGGCTTACCCCCAAGAAACCAGAGAAATTCGCGATTTTCTTGAAGTGCGATTGTCCAAACCGGTCCGCTATATCATCAACACGCACTATCACTCCGACCACACCCTGGGCAATTGCTGGTTTCCCAACGCAACAATCCTCAGTCACAATCTCTGCCGCACTTTACTTGATACTAGAGGGAAACAAACTCTAGCAGCAGCAAAGCGAGGCAATCGGGAATTCCGGAATCTGAAGATTGTTCTCCCAGATGTGGTTTTCGAAAAAGGAACTTTGAGTCTTCAGATTGGAAAACGATCTCTTCGGCTGATCCACCTCCCAGGCCACAGCCCAGATGGTATTGGTGTGCTCCTTGTGGAGGATCGGGTTCTCTTTTCGGGTGACATTCTCATGCCGTTGCCGTATGTCGTAGATGGTGATTTTGACACAATGATCGAGAGCATGAAACGCCTCCCGAAGATGAAGCTGGAGAATGTTGTCCAAGGACATGGAGAAACCTTCCTGCGCGGTGAGATAACATCTAAGGTACAGGACAATATCGTATACTTGAATAAAATACGGAGTCATGTCAGGCAGGCGAGTCGAAGAAAAGATTATGATGCTTACCTTTCCCAGATCGATATCGAATCTTGTGGGAAGAGCCGCATTTTGCTCGGTGGTTTGGCTGAGCAGCTTCATCAAGGCAACCTGTACGCGCTTTTCGAGCATTGGTATCCGGACCGGGTGGTCCAATAAAAAACCATCCAATCGACAGAACGAAACGAGCCTCATGATCAGGCTCAATCACTTCTAGCTTTCGCCTAGCACGTCGATCTGGTCCATCAGAATCGATTTTGGACGATGTTAGCGCTGGGTCATTGACCCATGTTTGCGCGTATGGCATAATGGGCAAGTAAATTCAATAGAAGAAAAAAGCTTTGATGGAGACGAGTACGCCTGAGTCTGCCTGTAAGCGAGCCCGGGATTGGTGAGAGCCGGGTCAGGATGCCAGTTGGAAAATCCCTCCGGAGCTGCAACCCGAACGCAGCACATCGTAAGTAAGGAAGCCGGGATCGCCTGCCGTTATCAAGGGCGCAGGTATAAACCAGAGTTAATAATGGTCGTACTTGACTGAGAGCCCGCCGTTGGCGGGAATCAGGGTGGTACCACGGGAGTATTTTGCTCTCGTCCCTGTTCGGGACGTGAGCACTTAGTTTTAATGGGGTACCGACCAGTATTTATTGAGGGTCACTTGGTGTATCTGGAGAGAAGGGAATAAACGATGACAGAATTGCTGTTCTACGGTGACTCGTATTTAAAGACCTTCACCGCTCAAGTTACAGGTGCCTCAGAGCACGGGATTTCCCTAGACCGAACCGCGTTTTACCCCGGCGGTGGAGGACAGCCTTGCGATTTCGGAGTAGTACAAGCGGGGAACCAAACCCTAGCTGTGAAACGAGTTCGAAAGGTCGATGGTGAGATCTGGCATGAAATTGATGGCGCCCCACCCGAAACTGGCGCGGAGGTCGATGGTGAATTGGATTGGGAGCGACGCTTCCAGCTTATGCGCGTCCACACCGCAATGCACATCCTGTGTGGGGTGATATGGCGAGATTATGAAGCAAGCGTAACAGGTGGAAACATGCAACCCTTACGTGGGCGAATGGATTTTGAATTTGAGTCCATGCATAAGGAACTCGTCGCCGAGATCGAAGAGAAAATCAATATAGAGGTTAGCGCAGCTCGATTGGTTAAGACGGCAATCTTGCCGCGTGCAGAAGCCTTCCAGATCCCTGACTTGATTCGAACGAAAATAAATCTCCTACCACCTATGATTCAAGAAGTTCGAGTGGTGGAAATCGAAGGGCTTGACCTCCAAGCCGACGGCGGGACCCACGTCGCCAATACTGAAGAAGTAGGTCAGATCCGCATCGTAGACTACAAGAGCAAAGGTGCGATCAATAAACGTTTGGTCGTTGAGCTTGAACCGTGAGGTGTTAGATGTTTAAATCCGTAGACAACCAGGTTGATTTCATCGCGCTCGAAAAAGATGTTTTAGCGTTTTGGGATGACATTCAGGCTTTCAAGAACCTCGTCGCACTGAGGTCAGAGAGCCCGCGCTGGTCCTTCATTGATGGTCCGATCACAGCCAACAATCCCATGGGGGTTCATCATGGTTGGGGGCGGACATATAAGGATCTCTTCCATCGATTTAAAGCCATGCAAGGATTTCGAACGCGATACCAGAATGGTTTCGATTGCCAGGGCTTGTGGGTCGAGGTCAACGTCGAGCGGGAGATGGGTTTTAACAGTAAGCGTGAAATTGAAGAGTTCGGCCTCGATCGCTTTGTTAATTTGTGCAAGCAGCAAGTCCTGAAATACTCTGCCGTGCAGACAGAACAGAGTATCCGCCTGGGGTTCTGGATGGATTGGAATGATCCCGACATGCTGCGCACTCTGCGAGAAAAGATGGCGGATGATCCGTCCGAGCAAATCACAGTAGAAGGACCGCATGGACCGGTAACGGGCAGCGTTGAATCCATCGTTGGCCGGTTGGGTATGCCGGAATTGGGCGGATCCTATTTCACTTTTTCAGATGACAACAATTACACCATTTGGGCTACGCTCAAATCCTGTTACGACCGGGGATGGATTTTCAAAGGCCGTGATGTTATGCCGTGGTGCGTGCGTTGCGGCACGGGCTTAAGCCAGCATGAGATTGTGACCGAGGGATATAAAGAAATTACTCACCCGAGTATCACATTACGCTTTCCACTCCGTGATCGAGAGCGTGAGAGCTTGCTTGTTTGGACGACAACGCCATGGACGCTCACGAGCAACGTCGCTGCCGCCGTTGGTTCCGATTTGGATTATGTCAGGGTTCGGCAGGGAGATGAAGTCTTCTATCTGAGCAAAGGGACACTGCATGTTTTGAAGGGCGACTATGAAGTTGAAGCGGAGCTAAAAGGCCAGGAAATGGAAGGATGGACGTATGATGGTCCGTTTGATGAGCTGCCCGTTCAAAAAGAACAAGGTGCCCCTGAAGCACACCGTGTGATCCTTTGGGACGAGGTGGGCGAAGACGAGGGAACTGGAATCGTCCACATCGCCCCTGGTTGTGGCGCCGAGGATTTTCAATTGAGCAAGGAACATGGTCTGCCGGTGATTGCACCGCTAAACGGCGATGGTCTATTCCTCGATGGGTTTGACTGGCTTTCGGAGTTGAATGTCCAGAAGGTCGCTCAACCAATATTCGAAAACCTGACAGAAAAGGGCTTGACCTACAAGGTCGAGGACTATACCCACCGCTACCCGGTCTGTTGGCGTTGCGGAGAAGAGCTTGTATTCCATCTTGTGGATGAATGGTTCATCAATATGGGCGATCAACTAGATAAGCCTTATGAGCAGGTCACAGAAGAGGAGAAGTTGGATAACCTGCGTTACCAAATTATGGAGGTCGTGAAGGAAGACACGGCATGGCACCCCTCCTTCGGGTTGGAGCGTGAGCTCGATTGGCTGCGGAATATGCACAACTGGATGATCTCGAAGAAACGTTATTACGGGCTTGCTTTGCCAATCTGGGAGTGCGAATCCTGTAAGCATTTCGAGGTAATCGGAAGTCGTGAGGAACTTGAATCGAGAGCGGTTGAGGGCTGGGATGTTTTCGAGGGGCACACACCGCACCGACCCTATATCGACGCTGTGAAGATTGAATGCAGCGAATGTGGCGCGGTTATCAATCGCATCCCGGATGTTGGAAACCCATGGTTGGATGCGGGTGTCGTGGCGATGAGTACGCTCCGCTACAACACCGATAAGGAGTATTGGTCGGAGTGGTACCCCGCCGATCTAATCAGCGAATCGTTCCCGGGACAGTTCCGAAACTGGTTCTATAGCCTGCTGGCTTTGAGCACGATTCTCGAGCGGAAATCGCCTTTCAAGAACGTGTTCACATACGCGACATTGCTGGCCGAAGATGGGCAAGCGATGCACAAATCCTGGGGCAATATGATCGAGTTTAACCAAGCCGCCGATGCTATGGGCGTCGATGTCATGCGTTGGGTCTATTGCAACCACAAGCCCGAGAAGGACCTGCTTTTTGGATATGAGTCCGCGACTGAAGCCCGGCGGCAGTTCCTGATACCGCTATGGAATGTGTATGCCTTCTTCGTCACCTATGCCAATCTCGATGGATGGACTCCTACCGACAGCGGCGATGTCCAGTTCAGTGTTATGGATCGATGGATTCTCTCGCGTTCGCTGCAGACAATCGATCAGGTTACACATGCTCTTGAAACTTTCGAGCCAGACCGTGCTTCCAAAGTGATCGGGAATTTCCTGGATGACTTGAGCAACTGGTATCTCCGTCGGAGCAGGCGCCGCTTCTGGGCGAAAACCGGCGTAAACAAAGCCTCGGATGCGGATAAACATGCAGCATATACGGCGCTCTATCGAGCGTTGCTGACCTTGATCCACGTTCTAGCTCCCTTCACGCCATTTGTTGTGGAAACGATCTACCAAAACCTCGTACGGAGCATCGATGATGAAGCGCTCGAGAGTATCCACCACCGCGCCTGGCCGGAGGTGGATCCGGCTGAGGTGGAAGAGGATTTGTTGAGGGAGATGAAATTCGTCCAAATGCTCGTTTCCATGGGACATGCAGCGCGGAATAAAGCGAACAGGAAACTGCGGCAGCCCCTGTCCGAAGTGGCTTTCGCTGTCGCAAGTTCAGAGGAACGGATGATTGTCGATCGTTACGATGCACTGATCCGTGATGAACTAAATGTCAAAAAAGTACGCTTGCTCGATGCCGCTGCAGAAGCGGTCGAGTACCAACTCAAGGCGCTGCCAAAGCAGTTAGGGCAGAAATACGGCTCACTCTTCCCCGCGATCCGGGATGCTGTTGGGAAGCTAGACCAACCTAAAAACGCATCCGCTCTACTGGCAGGGGAACCGGTCGAGGTGACAATCGAGGGTCAAGTTATCCAGCTGACGGCAGACGAAGTGGAGATTCGCATCGAAGCTCACGAGGGTTTTTCCGCTGTTGCGGAAGGACCCTATGTAGCGGCGTTGGTTACGGAGCTGACAGAAGAATTGGCCCTTGAAGGGTTGGCGCGGGAGTTCGTACGCCGCGTGCAAGACTTGCGCAGGCAGGCGGATCTTCAGGTGGATGATGGCATCGAAGTGCAATATGCCGCGAGCGACAAACTCGCTGAAGCCATCGATGTGCACCGCGGATATATTCAAGGGGAAGTCATCGCTGAGCGTATGCAGCCGAGTGCAGACCCGCAGGGGGAGATCACGACCGAGCATAACTTCGATGGAGAATCATTGCAGATTGCCCTGCGGAAAGTCGAAGGTTGAGAGCCACCAATAGAGCATTCCTCGTAGGCGTAGGAAAGCAAGCGGGTTTCCCTGGACACCCTCCGGGAAACCCGCTTCATGAATCCCAATTGATGGGGCGTTACGGTACAATCAAGACTATCTGATGAAGGAGGTTACAACCTGAGTGAAACGATCATTGCTGTGTGATTATGGATTCCTGATCGGTGTCGCCGGCGTTGTCGTCGCATTGGATCAGTGGACTAAATACTTGGTGAGAACAAATCTGGCGATTGGTGAATCCTGGGTTCCATTTGACTGGCTTCGACCATTTGCGCGCATCGTCCATTGGAACAATACAGGAGCGGCTTTTGGGATTTTCCCCTCCGGCGGTGCGATTTTCACTGTGATTGCGATTATTGTAATTGGCGCCATTCTCTACTACTTCCCTCAGATCCCTCGCGAACAACTGGCAACACGAATCGCATTGGGGCTAATGTTGGGAGGGGCAACGGGCAACCTGCTTAGCCGGTTGTATCAAGGTACGGTAACAGACTTCGTTTCTGTGGGCGGTTTTGCGGTCTTCAATGTAGCTGACGCCTCTATATCCATTGGTGCAGCGCTTCTTGTAGTTTCCATGTGGGTTGACGAACGACGAGCCAAGGAACGAGACGAGGCTGATTCCGTCGAAGAGAATGTAGGTCGGAACCTCGAAGGATATTCGGAATAAAACCAGTGGGTGCACAGACTGTTCGCTTCCTCGCACCAGAGCCAGGTGGCAGGCTTGACGTCGTAATCGCTGCTTACCTGGCAGATCTCTCACGCTCTCAAGTGCAGAAGCTCATTCGCAACGGCTCGGTCAGTGTTGATCGTAGTGTTGTCAAGAAAACAGGCTACCGTCTTGATGGTGGCGAGGATCTTCAAATCTCGATACCTGAGCCAACCCGCACAGATTTACAGCCTGAAGCGATCCCCATAGACGTTGTTTATGAAGATCAGGATCTCCTGGTCATCAACAAGGAGCCGGGTATTGTCGTCCATCCTTCCGTGGGCCACGAAACAGGAACTTTAGTTCAAGCAGTCCTGGCCCATGCACCAGATATTCGCGGTATTGGTGATGAAGGGCGCCCCGGTGTGGTTCATCGGCTTGATAAGGATACTTCCGGTCTCATCATCTTCGCCAAACACGATGAAGCTCACCAATTTCTTCAGGGACAATTTCAGGATCGACAAGTGAAGAAAGTCTATTATGCACTTACGGATTCAAACCCGCCGACCCCATCGGGGAAGATAGACGCACCCATTGGTCGCGATGCCAAGCACCGCCAGAAAATGGCGGTTGTGTCACAAAGCCGGGGGCGGGAGGCGGTGACAACGTATCACACTCATGAACGATTCCTCGAGCATTCTTTCCTGGAAGTCCGACCTGAAACTGGCCGTACCCACCAGATTCGTGTTCACCTGTCGTTTATTGATTGTCCGATCGTGGGGGACCGGGTTTATGGCCGCAGCAAACCCACGCTGCCTGCTGACCGGCAACTGTTGCACGCGGGTCAATTAGCTATTCGTCTGCTTGGAAACGAGCAGCCGACGATATTCAAGGTACCGCTTCCAGAAGATTTCGAGTCCATACTTATGATCTTGCATCAGCGGTAAGTACATCCAGGGATTCTTTCGAGTTTGGAGATGCAAGCTTGACGAAATCACTGGATTAGAGAGCCAGGGCAGACGGGTAACCGAAAAGGATGATGGCAATGGAATGGATCGATCTACGGTCTGATACGGTAACAGAACCAACCCCTGAGATGCGGGAGGCAATGGCGAACGCCGAGTTGGGGGATGATGTTTACGGCGAGGATCCGACTGTAAACCATTTGCAGGAGCTTTCCGCGCAGATGTTAGGAAAGGAAGCGGCTCTCTTCGTGCCGTCAGGCACGATGGGGAACCTGGCTGCCATTCTGGCTCACTGCGCCCGCGGCGATGAAATCATCATTGGGGATCGTTCGCATACGTATCTCTATGAGGCGGGCGGCGTATCTGCGCTGGGGGGTATCCATACCTTCGTTGTCACGAATAGAGATGATGGAACGGTTCCACCCGATGAGATCGAAGCGGCCATTCGTGCGGATAACGATCACTTTCCAATAACCAGCCTCATCTGCCTTGAAAACACCCACAATCGCTGTGGGGGGTCGGTATTGGGCGTAGATTACATTCAGGACGTGGGGCGCATCGCCAGAAAGCATGGATTGGGGTTGCATATTGATGGAGCACGAATATTTAACGCCGCGATTGCCCTGGACGTGTCTCCTGCAGAGCTGGTCGCGTCCGCCGATTCGGTGACGTTCTGTCTCTCGAAGAGTTTGTGCGCTCCGGCGGGATCGGTCATTTGCGGAGAGGAAGCCTTCATTCAAAAAGCTCACCGTGCACGGAAAATGTTGGGTGGGGGGATGCGGCAAGCAGGCGTACTCGCAGCAGCGGGGGTCGTGGCTCTTGAGAGTATGGTGGATCGGCTGGGGGAAGATCACATCAAAGCCCGGCGGCTTGCAAAAACACTTGTTGAGCTCCCAGGAATTTCCTTGGATTATGAAACGCCGGCGACAAATATGATCTTCCTGCAACTTGATGATGAAGCGCCGATTTCGGGTGAGGATTTAGTGCGTCGCTTTGCCGATAAGGGGATAAGAATCAACGCATCGCCGGCTGGCCAGATGCGGCTGGTTATGCATTATTGGATTGACGATGAGGCGTTGGCTCAAGTAACGGATGCTTTTAAGGAGTTGTTCATCCATGCTTAGACGGCCATTTCCTTATGTGGAAGCGCTCATCGTAGTTCTCATCTGGGCGATATCTACACCCTTAATAAAAATCCTTCTTGAGGATCTCTCGCCATTTGATATCGCCAGCCTCAGATATGTCGCTGCTTTTCTTCTTTTCCTGCCATTGCTGTTTTACTTTTCTCGAGAGAATCTACGACTCCTAAATACCCGAGATTGGCTCCGCCTAAGTATTATGGGATTCGCTGGTTTTGCCATCGGAAGCATAATGATGTTCAAGGGATTGGAGAAATTAGACGCGACTACATCTGCATTCTTGCTCAATGGTATTCCCATACTCACGTTTCTTCTAGGAGCAGCCTTTCTTAAGGAAAGACCGACCTCACTGCAATGGCTGGGGCTTGTCGTTGCCCTCGCCGGAGGTATAGTTTTTTTCGGAATGAGTGTTAATCTGGATGACCTCTACTCGATTGGGCTGACGCTCATCGGCGTTCTCGCGTACACAATCAATGCCTTGATTGGCCGTTCGATTGCTCGGGAAAAGAAGGTTGACTCTCTAATTCTTGCTGCCTTGCCGATGGGGATCGGTGGTTTTACCATACTCTTCATTTCACCTGTGCAAGCATTTCCACCAAGGTCGACATGGGGAATAATGCTATGGCTAATTGTGCCCAGCTCCATGCTTGCGTTCGTAATCTGGAATCATGCACGCCAGAAGCTGAAAGCCTTTGAGATGAGCATTACCGTAAACTTGATGCCCATTGGGACCGCGCTCATCTCACCCTGGTTGATCGGCGAGACGATACCTGGGCGAGCGTGGGTTGGTATGTTGGTTACACTGGCTGGAGTGTTGCTCGTTGGTCTTGCGGGTGAACGCATTTCCAAGCGGGTGATTCGCGAGAGACTCTTGTGAACGGATCCTCAATCAACTCAAGGAGTGAGATAAAGACCGATGTTTTACCGGAAGAACTATGAAAATCTGCTCACAAGGAGATTGAGGTGAAACAACATCCGGCCTTCTTGAAAGCATTTACCGAATTCGAGGCAAAGAAAACCTACCGTTTGATTACGCTCAATCGTTCCGGGGAACGGGTTGCCTGGCTCCTGGTGCTCATCTTAGGTATCCTGGACGCGGTTCTATTATCACGCGTAGGTACCATCTCTTTTGTTGCTCTCCTCTTTACCACCCTCTTTCTACTTGCCGCATTGGCCAGTTCCTTCTCCAATTGGCTTGAACGGAATACGAAAATTACTGTATCAGAAAGTGGTCTTGTCTATAAGACGCCTTTGCGCAGCTTGGAGATGATGTGGGGGGAGATCGACTCTCTTAGGTTAACAAGGAGAGGAGCGGGTTGGTATGTTATGGTCGTTGGCGATCAGGGTGTCTTCACTTTTCAAACTCCGACGAGCATCAAAGGATCCTTTGGGCGAGAGGCGAAGACGGGGATCGAAAGCGGGGAGCAGCTGGCGGCAATGATCGCCGGGCAGGCGGATCTTCTCGAGCCTGAGCTCGAAGGCGATGTGTGGGTTTGCCGGCGGAAGGGCCTCCAACAGTCTGAGTGAAAGCTACTCCGGCATATGTTATGATTGCATCGTCATGCGAAAGAATGGATTAAAAGGACGATGCAGCTACATCTATCACCGGGGCGTTAACCGCCCCATTTACCCGTTCGGCTGTATGTTCCCGGGCTGAAATCCTCAATTCTGAGGAGTACAAGCTAGCTAACCAAGCGTGGGCGCATGCAGCCCGCGCTTGATCTTTTATTACCTATAACCCTATAGATTCTTAGGAGCAGACGGAATGTCTCAGAGCAAACCGATCGAAGAACAAATTGCCATCTTGATGCAAGGTGTCGAAATGGGGGATGAGAAGTTAAAAGAGGCGATGCAGGCAGAGCTAAAAGAGAAGCTGGTCCAATCTACAAAGACGGGGGAGCCGATTCGCGTCTATTGTGGATACGACCCAACGTCGCCAGATCTTCACCTGGGTCATACTGTGACCATGCGAAAACTCAAGCAATTTCAGGAACTCGGTCATCAAGCAATATTCGTCATTGGAACCTTCACTGCACTGGTGGGCGATCCTTCAGACAAAGACAAAGCGCGCCCGCGACTGAGCCATGATCAAGTCATGGAAAACGCGAAGACCTATACGGATCAGGCTTTTAAAATCCTTGATTCTGAGAAAACAGAGGTCCGGTATAACCATGAATGGCTTTCAGAGCTTTCCATGGAGCAGATCATCGAAATGGCGAGTCTTTTCACGGTCCAGCAATTCCTGGTGCGTGATAATTTCTCTAAACGTTTTGAGAAGGGCGACCCGATCTGGCTGCACGAGTTTTTCTACGGCGTACTTCAGGGGTATGACGCCACAATGCTGAAGGCCGATGTTCAACTTGGGGGAACCGAGCAGCTCTTCAATTTGCTTGCCGGCCGAAAACTGCAGGAAGCCATGGGACTGCGCCCTCAAGTTGCATTAACCACGCCTGTACTCGTAGGGACTGATGGGCATATGCGGATGGCGAAGAGCACGGGGAATTACATCGGGATCGATGAAACCCCCGAGGAGATGTATGGAAAGGTGATGTCGCTTCCAGATTCGGCGATGATGAATTATTTCCGGTTGGTGACACGCTTCAGTCCGGATGAGATCTCCGAAATCGAACAGGGATTAGGCGAGAGTAAGCTGCATCCGCGCGATGTGAAAATGCGCCTGGCACGCGAGATCGTCGCCATCTACCAGGGCGACGAAGCTGTTGAGCCTGCCGAAGCGGCTTTTCGCCGAATTTTCCAGGAGCACGAGAATCCCGAGGAGATGCCGGAGTACAGTATCCTAGCTTCAGGAACCATTGTTGATGTGATGGTGGATTCGGGGTTGGTGAGCAGCAAGAGTGAAGCCAGACGTCTGATCAAGCAGAATGGAGTCCGACTGGATGGTGAAGTGATCGGCGATCCGAACATGGCTCTCGATGTAAAACAGCCTGTAATCCTGAAAGTTGGGAAACGCCGCTTCCTGAGACTTATGCCAGAATAAACAGAGTGGATTTCGAGAAGGGGCTGTCCCGTGCTTATTTTGGACAGCCCTTTTGTTTTTCACGAAGAGATTAACTATTTACTCACCCCTTGATCACCACGACGGGTCGAAGGCGAGCGACCTTGGCGGCGATACCTGCACGAACGACAACTTCGACTACAGCATCCACGTCCTTGTAAGCTTTTGGTGCTTCTTCTGCTAAACCGGGCATGGAGCCCGCGTGGATGATGATGCCCTGCGCCTCAAGCTCTTCTCGAAGGTCTTGCCCCCAAACTTCCCGCTTAGCCTGCCTGCGGCTCATCACTCGTCCAGCGCCATGGCAGGACGATCCAAATGACCTCGTCATGCTCTCCTCTGTTCCCAGCAGCACCCAGGATGCAGTCCCCATGCTGCCGGGGACCAGGACAGGCTGACCGAACGGTTTGTAAACATCTGGCAGCCCCTCGAATCCGGGACCGAAAGCACGAGTTGCCCCTTTGCGGTGCACACAAACACGCACTTTTTCACCATCGACGACATGGGTTTCGGTCTTCCCCATATTGTGGGCAATGTCGTAAACCTGGTGAAGGTCCCAATCCGGCACTCTGCCCGCAAGCACTTGCTCAAAAGAACGGCGGACGTGATGCGCCAGTACTTGTCGATTGCAAAAGGCGTAGTTTGCTGCGCATGCCATCGCCGCCATGTATCGCTTACCCTCCGGGGAATTCAGAGGCGCGCAGACCAGTTCGCGGTCAGGTAGTTTGATTCCATAGCGCTTCACTGCGCTCTGAAATTCGCGGACATAATCGGAGCAGACCTGGTGTCCAAACCCACGCGAGCCGCAGTGGATCTGGACGGTGAGCAACCCCTCCGCCAACCCCATAGCGTCCGCGGCTGCTTCATGGAAGATCTCGTCAACGACATCGATCTCGATGAAGTGATTGCCTGCCCCTAGTGTCCCGAGTTGGCCCTTGCCGCGCTGTTTAGCGCGAGAGCTAATACTGGAAGGATCGGCGCCGTGAATCTGACCTTGCTCTTCTGTTCGCTCGAGATCATCCCTGCGGGCGTAATTGTTTTTCAACGCCCAGTTACTACCCTGTCGGCATACTTTATCCAGTTCCTTGGTGGTGAGACGCACGCTTCCACCGACGCCGACCCCGCTTGGACAATTCGCATCGAGCGCTAAAGCGAGATCGGGGAGTTCCCTCTGGACATCGTCAAACGAAATTCCGCTCGCGAGCAGCCTCACACCGCAATTGATGTCGTAGCCGATCGCGCCCGGGGAGATGATGCCATCCGGATACCTGCTCGCGGCAACACCGCCGATCGGAAAACCGTAACCTTGGTGAACGTCCGGCATAACGACGACGGGACTCACGAGCCCCGGGAGTGTTGTGGTGTTAACAGCCTGATCGAAGGATTTGTCGCCTAATGCAGCATCGATCAAAGTTTCATCCGCGAATATCCGCACTGGAACGCGCATATCCTCTCGATAAGAAGTGGGGATTTCCCAGGTGACATCCGTGATTTTTATTAGATCTTTCTTTTCTACCACTATTGACATCTCCTCATGCTAAACATCAAAGACGATAATTGTCTCATAGCCGGAATCCACGGTACGAATATCAAGTTCGTTAAAGGTGACGGCTTTAATCTCTTTCTTAATCGATGCGATTCTCTTCAGCTCGATCGTTGCCTTTAATTGTGCTTTTTCCAGCACTTCAACCTGGAAATCGACAACTGCAGCATGCTCAACCTCGAGTGGGTAGAGCAGCTCTTCCAGCCAGGAAACCAGCAATGTCTCGGCATCTTCTGCCTTCAGTTCGAAAAAACGACTTTCCGAATTTCCCGGGACCGGTTCAATGTCTAGCAATGAAAGCATGCCTAAGGCGGCGTTGCGGAACAAATCGGTTAGATTTTGACCGCGAACGCGCAATGCCCAATCGGCAGTATGTTCGATCTCTTCGAATGCGGGCTGCATCATATCTCCAGTATATAGTACGAATTGCCCTTTTAACGACGAACGGAGGCTAGGTATAATCATAGGAATGGACGATCGATTAATTCAGCTTGAAAAAGCGATAGAGAAAACGCTTAAGAAATCCTTTGGGCATCTCGCTATTAGAGATCTCCCTCTGGAAGAGTTTGCCAACCAATTTGCAAAAGAGGCGATTGGAGCGGCGCGCGTTGATTCTAATGGGCGTGAATTTGCCCCTGATCAATTCACATTGAGCGTCAACCCGGAAGGCTTAAGACAAATCGGTCAATTGCCGGATGATCTGCAAATGGATATATCCCGGGATTTTAGGCAAGCTCTACAAGATGCTGGTTTTCTATTTGCAAGAGAAGTGCATTTCACGCTTTCCACAGACCCTACCCTCCCTCAAGATGGGGTTCGCGTCATTGGTTGGCACAGCAGTAATCCGCTGGATATTCAAGGTGAGATCACGCCAATCGAGGAGTACGATACCGATCGACCCCCAGCAGGCGCTTTTCTCGTCGTTGAAGGTAGACGGCATTTCCAGCTATCAACCCCGTTGATCAAAATTGGTCGTCGATTGGACAACGATCTGGTAATCGATGATCCTCGAGTTTCAAGACAACATTTGCGGCTGATAGCCAACCGCGGCAAATTTATCCTCCATGACCTCGATTCTACAGCCGGGACCTACGTGAACGGGGTTAAGGTCAAGGACCATTCACTCCAACCGGGGGATGTAATTACTGTAGCGACTGTCGAATTAATTTATGGAATAGATACTGGTGGTCCACCAGAAGTGACACCGCCTTACAAGCCGGGGCCTGTGGTAGAGCCTACGGATGATCGCATAACCCCCTTGGATTTTAGGATCACGACTCAATTGAGACGACTTGATTCCGATTCCCCTGACAAGAACAAATAAATCGCATCCAATATATGTGCTATGATTGCACGCAGAATGGCTAATTTTCCAGTTAAGAGACTCAGTTAACGTGGCTAATCCAATCGACCATATCGAGTCACAAATTGAGAAATTTGTCGAGGGCGCCCTGAGCAAGTTGCTCGGGGTTCAGTTTTCGCCTGCTCTGGTCGCCGCCCAACTCTCGCGGGCCATGGATGAGGGTATTCGCAGGACGGAAGATGGCAAACCCTTCGTCCCTGATCAATACGCGCTTTCACTGAATCCCGATGATGCGCAATCAATCCTAGATCAAGCGCCACACCTGCAGGATAGCTTCTCGCAAGGGCTTCTGCAAGTTGCGCGGGATTGTGATTACCTAGTCTTTCGTGAACCGATTGTAACAATCGCAGTCGATCCTACTTTAGGCCCGAAAGAGGTGAGGGTTGTCGCCTGGCACAGCACCAGCCCGCTTGAGTTTACACAGGCTATGCAGACTGAACCCAAGACCAATCCGGGTGTGCTTCCCAAGGGTGCATACTTGATTGTCAATGGGGATCGCCACTTCCCCCTCGATCGACCCGTCGTAAACATCGGCCGCCGGCTGGACAACCAACTCATCATCGATGACCCGCGAATCTCGAGGACGCATTCTCAAATTCGAGCAAGAGAAGGGCGGTTTGAAGCATTTGATCTGGGATCCTCCGCGGGCACTGTGATCAACGGGCGTGCAATTAAGCATCATGTCCTACAGTCGGGAGATGTAATCAACCTGGCGGGAAACCGGCTTGTATACGGAGAGGACCCTGGAGGACCGCCCGGTGAAACGCCAGCTTATTCACCTCCATTCCCACCGCGCCCTTCCGGTGACCAACGAACCCGAGTGATACCCAAGAAGAAAAAACAGCAGGAATGACTCCAGGGTTAGTACTATTTGTGATCAGGGTTATCTTGGGTCTGATCCTCTACGCTTTTCTGGGCATGATCCTTCTCTTCCTATGGAAGGAGATACAATCCCATCGAGCATCTGAAATTCACTACCCTCCCGCAGTTCTTGTATCAGCTGACGGTTCGAATGTTGAGGTGAGCCACTCTCTCATCGCAAATAATCGGATTGGTCGAGCGGCTGATAATACATTGGTGCTTCAGGATGAAACAGCTTCTGCCCATCATGCGCGGTTGTCCTTTCACGAGGGACAATGGTGGTTGGAGGATTTAGGCTCGCGGAATGGAACGGCAGTCAACGGTATGGCGCTTGAAGGACCGTTGGTCCTCACATATGGTGACCAGATTGCCTTCGGTAGAGTTGAGTTCCGAATGGAAGCACCCGTTATTGAAGAAGACTTGGAATAATTGAAGCGAACATCTTATTGTTGTAAAGTCATTCTCGTGAGCCAAGAAAATTCGTATAGCCATATTTGCTGCAGGGCATTTGGTGCATGAAAGTGGAGATTTCTAACCCGAGCCTATGCTAAGATAGCAAGAAACAAGAGAGAGATTATGGATGAAAAACCAGTTCTCGGTGTGATTGGTGGGTCGGGCTCATATGACATGCCAGGTTTGACTGACGTAGAGATGCAAGAGGTCTCGACACCCTTTGGTGAACCCAGTTCACCACTTGCAATAGGCAAGTTACATGGTCGAAAAGTAGTCTTCCTAGCCCGCCACGGGATAGGGCATATCTATCCCCCGACTGCAGTGAATTACCGAGCGAATATCTATGCCCTGAAAATGTTCGGTGTGGAGCGCGTTCTTGCGGTCAGCGCCTGCGGATCGCTGCGTGAAGATTACGTTCCAGGCGAGATTGTCATCCCTGATCAGCTATTCGATCATACAGTTTCTAGACCGCGCTCGTTCTTCGAGAGTGGTTTAGTGACACATATCAGTGTCGCCGATCCATTTTGCCCTGATCTCTCCGAGACCCTTGCTTCCAGCACTGAGGAAGTAAGCGGGAGGGTCCATCGTGGAGGATCCTACATCACGATCGAAGGACCACGTTTCTCCACCCGTGCTGAATCTAATATCTATCGCGCTTGGGGGATGTCCATTATTGGGATGACGACTTCTCCTGAAGCATTCCTCGCCAGGGAGGCTGAGATGTGCTACGCCGTGATGGCGCATGTCACAGATTACGATGTCTGGCATCAAGCCGAGGAGCCAGTCACGGTGGAAATGGTATTCCAAACCGTTAAGAAGAATACCAACCTCGCCCAGGAAGTAATCGCGCATCTTGTTGCAGCCCTCCCTGATGAGGTGGGCTGCGAATGTCACACTGCGCTAGAAGATGCCATTGCCACTAACCCGGACATCATTTCAGAAGCGGCGCGTAAGAGGTACTCTCTCCTTGTGGATCGATATCTTAGCTGATCAAGAACGTACAAGTGAGGAGCGCGAGGTATTCCTAGGAAGCCTCGCGTTCCTCTTTTTGCTCCTCACTGCCTTGGCATTGTCTTTCGCAACTGCAGCTCGTTTAGATCAATGGGCGGCTTTTGGAGATCGCTGGGGCCATTTTCTCGTTCTTCCCGTTTGGGTTTTTGGTTTTTGGCTCACGCGCCGGGCGCTCCAGCGCACGAATCCTGAGCGCGATCCCATCTTACTGCCAACAGCTTTTCTGCTCACTGGCTGGGGCTTACTCGCTATTTGGCGGCTATTTCCCAGCTTCGGCCTTCGGCAGACGGGTTGGTTCATCGTGGGTATCACCGTCCTCTATGCAGTCCTCCATGGGGACAGGCATCTATCATGGCTACGGCGCTACCGCTATGTGTGGATGAGCGTTGGCCTGGTGCTGATGGTCTTAACACTGGTCTTCGGCACCCATCCCACTGGAGGTGAGCCCAGACTCTGGCTCGGATGCTGCGGGGTTTATCTTCAGCCATCAGAACCTCTTCGACTGCTTTTAGTTGCCTTTCTCGCATCCTTTCTGAGTGACAAGCTGCGTTTCACATTCCATCGAGACCAGGGATTCCCGTCGTTTTCCACGCTGCTCCCCTTGATTGTTATCTGGTCGCTCTCGGTGGTTCTACTACTCGTCCAGCGTGATCTAGGGATGGGGATGCTCTTCCTTGCGCTCCTCGCTTTCCTACTTTATTTGGCAACCGGACGATGGTGGATCATCATTCTGGCCTCGATTTTTGGAATATTTGCTGGCGCATTGGGGTACTTCCTCTTTGATGTTGTGGGCCAGCGGATTACGGCATGGATAAACCCATGGCCGGATCCGATTGGAGGGTCGTATCAACTGGTGCAGTCGTTGATCGCGTTAGCCTCCGGCGGTGTAATTGGGAGCGGTTTTGGTTTGGGGTCACCAGGATTTGTCCCCGCCGTTCATACAGATTTCATCTTCACCGCGATCACAGAAGAATTTGGTCTGCTTGGCGGCTTGGCTGTCATCGCACTATTTGCCGTGCTTGTAAGCAGGGGCTTACGCGTTGCCTTTCTTTCACGGGACCCCTTTGGGGCGTTGCTCTCTGCAGGCGTCAGTATCTCGCTAGGGCTTCAAGCAGTGTTGATCATTGGCGGGAATATCCGCCTGCTTCCGCTGGTTGGGGTGACATTGCCGTTCGTGTCCTATGGGGGATCATCGCTTGTCACGAGCTTCCTCCTTCTGGGCATCCTTCTTCTACTTTCAGGGAAAACCGAGAGGAATGAAATCTTCACACGCCCACTTACAGCGCTGTATTATGGAAATCTTGTCGCATGGGGAGCGTTGGCAATCACTTTAGGTTGGTGGACGGTTTATCGAGCGCCCATCCTTGTAAGCAGGACCGATAACCCGCGCAGGGCGGTGGAAGAGCTATATACGAAACGAGGGTCGATAATGGATGAGAGCGGAGAACTGCTCGCTGAATCAACGGGCAGCCCCGGCTCATATCAACGGTTTTATCCACACCCTCAAAGTGCGACGGTGATTGGATATGACTCCTTTACCTATGGTTTATCCGGCTTAGAAAGCGTCATGGATGGGCTTCTGCGGGGGAGTGAGGGTGATAATCCGATTGCGATAGGGTGGTCACAGCTTACAAGCGGGCATCCTCCACCTGGCAGCGATCTCCGCTTAACACTGGACAGCCAAGTACAGAAAGTCGTTGCAGATCAACTCACTGGTTACCAGGGCGGAATTGTCCTGCTGGATGCACAATCCGGGGATATTCTGGCCATGGCCTCATCGCCATCGTACGATCCAAACCGATTCGACCAAGAGTGGCAGAACATCGTGACAGATCCTGCATCTCCATTATTGAACCGAGTCACTCAGGGAAGATATCAACCCGGAATGGTTCTAAGCCCTTATATCCTTGCATGGAGCATGCAGACAGGCATCACTGAACCGGGTGATTTGGCTCCGAACTTTGAGACCCCCGTAGAAGTGAACGGTCAATCACTTGCCTGCTTGGTAACGCTTCTCCCTGATAATAAGCCAGACTACATAAAGGCCCTCCAGAATGGGTGTCCAGCGCCATTCGTCAATCTTGGCTTGGAGTTAGGCGCTGATGATTTTAATCACATGTTCGAGGCATTTGGTTTCCTGGAGCGCCCGGAAATTCGCCTGCCAACCGGCGAACCATCGGATCCAAGCGACCTCTCCAGTGAAGGCGCGTTGGGACTGGCAGCGGTAGGTCAAGAGGACCTAACGATAAGTCCGCTGCAGCTCGCCAGGGCATTTGCAGGATTGATTTCAGACCCGGGTCTGCCAGCGCTCCGGGTGGTGGACGCCTACCGACCTCAGGGAGGGGACTGGAATGAAATCTTACCTTTGGGAACAGACCGTCAAGTATTGGATCCAAGCGTCCGAAAGCACGTTATCGAGATGCTTGGTGGTGCAGCAGGGCAACCCTTTGGCCAACGTTCAGAAGCCCTGACGGGTGAAGCCGGTGAGAGCCTTGGCTGGTATCAGGGCGGGTTCTTCACACAGGGAAACAGCTATGTAGTGGTTGTTGTGATCGAGGGTCAGGATTCGATGGTTGCGGAGCGTATTGGTCGAAATATCCTCGATCACATGCGGAGCGAAGGTATCCCTTGACCAAGACCATCGAGCAGGCTACAATTCTCCAGTAATAAAGTCGAATACGACTTACGACCCGCCGGACGGTCGCTGTTCGTAAAATGACCGATCGGCGGATTGCGTATTGGGGTTATTTGCGAACGTGTTTGAGTCACTTTCGACCAAACTACAAGCTGTCTTTAAAGAACTCAGCCGGCACGGCAAACTTAGGCCAGAGGATATTGATTCTGCCCTGCGTGAGATCCGGCTGGCGCTCTTAGAAGCAGACGTACATTACCAAGTTGTTAAGGACCTGTTGGAGCGTGTTAAAGAGCGAGCTTTAGGTGAAGATGTATCGCGCTCATTGAACCCAGCGCAGCAGGTGATCCGCATTATCCACCAGGAATTGGTCGCCGTACTGGGTGAGCCGGAACGTTTACGGCTCCAAGGCGACAAACCACGCGTTATCCTGCTGGTCGGTTTGCAGGGATCTGGAAAGACAACAACGGCCGCGAAGCTTGCCCGCAAGCTCAAAGGGCAGGGCGAACGAACCATGCTCATCGCCGCCGATCCCTATCGACCCGCAGCAGCCACACAGTTGGAAGTCCTGGGTGCTGAGATCGATGTTCCGGTCTTCACAAGCGCGGATCGAAACCCGGCGAAGATATGCACAGACGGCTTTGATAAGGCGCGCAAAGGTGGAGTGAGTGTCGTCATCATCGACACTGCCGGGCGCCTGCAAATCGATGAGCCGATGATGGAAGAGCTGCAAACGATCAAAGCGGCTGTCGATCCTACCGAGACTTTACTCATCGTGGATGCGATGACGGGGCAGGAAGCCGTGCAAATCGCGCAGGGTTTCAATACAGCGGTGAACCTAACCGGTTTAATCCTGACGAAGATGGATGGTGATGCCCGCGGTGGTGCAGCGATCTCGATGCGTGCGATTACGGGCATGCCGATCAAGTTTATCGGCGTTGGCGAAGCACGCGATGCGCTGGAGACGTTCGATCCTGAACGGCTTGCCTCAAGAATTCTCGGGATGGGCGATGTGCTATCCATCATCGAGAAAGCTGAAGCTGCGATCGAAAAAGAAGTAGTGGAAGCGCAGGCAGAGCGGCTCTTGCAGGGGGAATTCACGCTCGAGGATTTCGCTCAACAGCTTGCAATGATGCGTCAAATGGGGCCGGTGAGTAAATTGCTAGAGGCTTTACCATCAGGCATGACTGGCAGCCAGATCGATAGCCAAGATGCCGAAAGCCAATTGGTCTTCACGCAGGCAATATTGCAGTCAATGACCGCTCAGGAGAAACGAAAACCGGAAATCCTGAACGCAAGCCGGAAGAGACGCATCGCCCGGGGATCGGGTACGAGCGTCCAACAAATCAATCAGCTTCTGCGTCAACACCGTCAGATGCGGAAGATGATGAAGCAGATCGGGAAACGCGGCCTTCCAAGAATGGGATCTTGGCCGTTATAATCAAAGCCTGTTGGTGGTTGAAAGGTAACAATTGCCTCCCTTCCGAGGCAGCCCCCTCTCGACCCCGAAACACGAGCAGGCAAAACGAAAAAAGAGAGGGACGATAAATGGTTCGAATTCGATTACGCCGAGTGGGTGCTCGTAACCAGCCGAGCTACCGAATCGTCGCTGCGGACAAAGAAAGCCCACGAGATGGGCGCTTCTTGGAGATCCTCGGCAACTATAATCCTCGCACGGAACCATCCACCGTAGTGGTGGATGAAGCGCGTTTGTTCCACTGGCTTCAGCATGGAGCACAGCCGAGCGACGCCGTCCGTCAAGCACTTAACGCTCTGGGAACCTGGGAGCGTTGGGAACGCTTTAAGCAAGGAGAATCACTCGAGAAGCTGTTAGAGGAAGCTGAAAAGGCGCTCCCGGAGATCGATCCACGGACACGTCGTGATGATCTTATCGGGAAGCGTAAGAAGAAAGCAAAGGCGCGCAAGAAGGACGAGGCAGAGGAAGCTGCAGAAGAAACGCCTGAGGTTGAAGAAACTACAGCTGAGGAAGAGGAAACGCCTGAGGCAGCAGAGGAAACCGAAGCCGAAGCAGAGACTGAAGAAACTCCGACCGAGGAAAAGGAAGCTCCCGAGGTTGAAGAGGAGACCGAGGCTGAAGCTACCGAAGGCGAAGAAAAAGCCAAAGAGCCCGAAGAAGCTGAGGAATCTGAAGCCGAAACGGAACCTGAAGCTGAGCCTGAAGCCGAAGCGGAACCTGAGGCCGAAACGGAATCTGAAGCTGAGCCTGAAGCCGAAGCGGAACCTGAGGCCGAGGAAAAAGACGAAGCGGACGATGAAGCTGAATCCGAGAAGAAAGAGGATGCCTAAGTCCTGAAACTGCTCGGGAACGCGCATGAGTAGGACTCATGGAGGGTTATATCTAAAGTGAAATCCTTAATCGAGTTTATTGCCAAGTCTATCGTTGATGATCCTACAGAAGTCTGGGTGACAGAGGAAAACCGTGGACGCGATGTCCTGCTGGAATTATCTGTCGCTGAGGAAGATATGGGAAGGGTGATTGGGCGGAATGGCCGAGTGGCAAACGCTATGCGCGTGCTCTTGAGAGTATCTGCTGCTCGAAGTGGTGTACGCGCCACACTCGATATCCCTTAAACGCGAATGGTTCGACCTTCAGATTCACCTGAGAAGGGAAGCGCCCGTCAACCACCGAATTTTCTGGTTGTCGGGCGCATTGTTCGTCCTCATGGGATTCGAGGCGGGCTCGTTGTAGAGCAATTCTCGAAACTAATCCAATCGCTCCGTCCGGGGATGGCGATATTCCTGGGCGACACAACAACACCCTCGATTGTCACCTCCATCCGTTTGCATCGCGGACGCTACCTTCTCGCCATTGAAGGATGTGATGATCGTAATGCGGCTGAGCAGTGGCGTGATAGGGAGATCCGGCTGGAATCTGGTGAGGTTGAATCTCTACAAGAGGGGGAATACTACCACTGGCAGCTGCTCGGATTGAGTGTCTGCTGCGAGGACGGAGAAGTGTTGGGCGAAATCGCGGAGATTCTTGAGACTGGTGCGAATGATGTCTTCATTGTTCGCAACGAAGCTGGCGATGAAGTACTTCTTCCGGCAATCGAATCTGTTATTCGTGATGTCGATCTGGAGCGGGGGAAGGTTATCGTCCATCTGCTCTCGGGGTTGCTCCCTAACAAGAAGGGTGAGTAACATCACGATCGCTCCTTTTTCCACTTAGGCCCATTATTTCAAACTTGCACAGGTGAGACCTATTCAGGTCAGTCCTCTGTTCCAGGTAGAGGGAACCCTTGCGTTCAAAGAACGAGATGCTTCACGGAGTTTAGCCTGAGCGAAGCCGAATGGGTTCAGCATGACATTTCGAGGAGGGCTTCGTCGCATAGGGATGGTATTTATTCTAGAGACGGTGCCCACCTGAGCAACATCCCAGGGATTTCTCGGTCGCCGTTGCCCTGCTCGCTCGAAATGACATCATGGCGACGATTCCTTCTCCTTGTCTTTTCTCATCAAAATGGGCCTTGACAAACACTCTATCACAGTGTAAACTACTACCAAGTTCTTTGTGTTACAAAGTACACTAGCTTATAAAGTAATCAAGTAAAGGAGATTTCATCATGTCCGAATCAATCAACCTAAGGGATGTACAAAAACGGACCATGCAGCTAAGCGAATTCGAGGATGGGCTCTGGGATCTGCTAATCGGGTCAATCTTCATGGTTTTAGCGTTCTACCCGGTTACGCGCGAGCTACTCGGTCCCACATGGAATCTGGCCCTCTTTCTATTCCTGCTGACTTTTTTGGTAGTTGGGCACCGCGTCGCGAGACATTTCATCAGTGGACCACGCATGGGGTTTGTACAACCTCGTCGAACGCCACAGATACGCCTGCTCCTGGTCGTGATAGCAGTGATGGTTCTGCTGACACTTGGGCTGGTGCTCTTGACTTTGTTCAGTCCCGGATGGCTCCCATCGAGCAGCGAGCCTTCAACGCCTTCCTTGGTGCGCTCCTACGGCGTCGAGTGGATTGTCGTCTTCGTCATGGGCGTGATCTTCAGCGTGATGGGTTACAGGTTCGGCGTCGCCAGGTTGTTCTTCTATGGCTGGATGCTTGGCCTCGCCAACCTGGTCTCCGTCTATATGGCACATACTGCCGGTTGGACTTTCCCTGTTCCAGCGGCGATCGCAGCCGGGATCATCCTCGTCATTGGCTTCACGCTGTTGCTTCGTTTCTTGCACAACTATCCCATCCGCACACAGGAGGCCTGAGATGGCGAAGAAGACCGGAATTGCTCCTGACCTGCTTGACCTCGCCGAGGTCGACCGCGTGGTTCATGAACCGGCACGGCTGATGATCCTGATGGTCTTGTATGGTGTTGATAGCGCCGATTTCACCTTCCTTCTCAACGCCACCGAGCTGACCTGGGGCAACCTCTCCTCGCATATGACTAAGCTAGAAGAGGCGGAATATGTCAAGATCGAGAAGAGTTTTGTGGGAAAAAAACCACGCACGATGGTTCAGCTCACCCCCACCGGACGCCGGGCGATTGACGCTTATCGCCAGACGATGCAAGAAGCAATGAGAAGACTTAAGTAATTGTGGGTAACGCGTAAAACAAGCCCCACTGATAATTCAGTGGGGCTTGTTTTTTCTCGGCTAAGTCTACTGCTCTGGGAGATTGCTTCGCTTCGCTCGAAATGACATTAAGGGTGAAGTAAAGCTTGGGGTCTACAGCAACCCTTCCCGATCCAACGTCTCCTGAAGACTACTCACAGACGTTTCGGGAAAGCGCAGG
>JAIWHF010000013.1:0-27669 GCA_048629905.1 Methanosarcinales archaeon | reverse complement strand
CCCCTCCCCATCGCTAAATGTGATCAGACCACCCGCGCTGACAGCAATCTCGGGGATACCAACCCCTGTGGAAGCGTCCAGGACCTCACCGATGATGCGGCCAGTCGTTCCTTCAAAGGGCGCATCAGACCATGCTGCGACCACATCATCAATCTGCACTGGTCCGGTTACGAGCGCCACCCGTGTCCGGATGGACTCAAAGTTTGCATTTACCTCTCGTGCTTCGGTTGGGGATCGGCGGGCATAGCGATAATAGAGGAGCGAACCGATCGTGGAGGCGATCCTCACCTGCCTTCGCCCATCGCTTGCTGATTCCATTGGAATTGAGTAGGTGTTGTAGTCTAAGCCGGTCACTGGATCGAGAAAAACGAGCTCAAATCCAGAGTCTGAGTCAGTCCCCGCCGGCAGGACAACAGAAAACGTGACCTCAGCGGAAGGTGAGGGTGTGGCGTTGCTGATGGGAACCGGCGATGGCAGTTCTACAGGCATGGAGGTTGCTGGAAAAATCGAGCAGCCTGTCACCAGGAGAGAGACCAGCGTTAGTTGAAGGAAGCAAGTTGGTAGTTTTTTCATTTTCAATACTCGATGTTTTGGATTAACTGAGCGCAGAGATCTGAATTGGGGATCTTCCTGGCGGGGATGGAGTAGGATTTCATTCTTGCCCCTTTATTAACGGTGATGGTCAGGCGGCCGCGAGCGAGCGAGACTCCCTCTAATGCTGACCAATGACACTCCTTGCGCCCAAAAATAATCCCGTTTGGTGTCAATTGTACCGGACCGAATTCAATGCTTTGGCCCTGGTTGAGATCCTGGCGATAGTGAGCGAGATACCGAGGGTACAAGTTAGCTTTGATAGTCTCCGCCAGGCTGTTGAAATCCGTCAGGTTATTCGCGAAACGGAAAACCTGACTGTTGGATGTATGGATCCATAAGGTAGATCGATTTCCCCATTCTAATCTCGCAATGCCGTAGCGAATGGAAGAAGAGCGGACGAATTCAATCTCTTCCCAGGGGATGGAGATCGCGTGGTTTCGCTTGGTAATAAGTACACTTACCTCGTTCGTTGTCACGCGATAGCTGCGCGCACTCAGGTAAAGTATAAGACCAATTGCGCCGAAAGCAGCGAGAACCAATGAAAGAATCAGCGCCGGTGTGGTCCAGCGACCGACGACAGCAGGGCCGAAATGATGATAGGCGAAGTACCAGCGGAAAATTGCCCAAATGAATGCGGCAATCGCTCCAATAAATCCCAGCGTTGTCACCGTCAGGTAAGTGCGCAGAAGTTCAAGCTTTACGGGGTGGGAAGTATATGGCGTCGCCACTCTCAAATCCTGATTTGGGGGTTGTGTCGGTCTTTGTTGAGCCATAGGACGCTGTATAGTATTTGGCGATTGTGGACGCTATTGAGATGGACTCAATCCCCATCGCGTTGCTATATCGAGGTACCCCTATCCATAAGCATAGAAGTACCTCTCACGCATAAGATCATGTGCTGACCGGCTCTTCGGTTCAGGCGGTCAGGCAGGGAGGAAATAGACGTCCGTTGGCTTAAGCTTGCTGTTTCTCAGGAAACGGGGTTCGACCTCCATCCCGATCCAATCCAAAGACGGTTCATCAGGATCAACCCCAAAAAGACGCGCGAGGAATAGGGTGTTGATGTCTTCGTATTTGATCAGGCATAAAACGAAAGGCGTCTCAGGGAGGAATTCCTCCGAGCCAAAGTAACAAACCGTGAAGGCATGAATATGCGCCGGGGTTTCAGTGATGTCGATCCACTCCGTTTCCTTGCCGGAGTACATATCATGGCCACGAGGCGTGGCGTATGCATAACCGCTCTCGGGATCCCGGGAAGCCAGAAGCTTCTTGTTGGAAGCGGCGGCAAACCAGGGGCTATCCTGGCCGTAGGAGTGCAGATACGTGATCTTGTAATCTTGTTCGATCTGCAGCGGCGCCATCTTCTTCAGAAAGGCGAGAGAATCCGGATCGGTCTCTACCGGGAAAGGTACGCCATGGACGATGTATCCACCTAGGGTTTCAGGTCGTCGATCTGGTAATTTGGCCATGACTAAACCTCCTGCTCAAGTATGCTGACCGTCACGTAGGTGCCTGTTCCCGCATGGGAATGGATTGCCCCTCTTTTCGCGTTTTTCACCTGCAGTGCATCATCATCGAAGTGTTTCTTAATTGTTCCTTGAAGTTGCCAGAGGGCGAAAACGGCTTGCATCAAGCCGGTCGCGCCAACTGGATGACCGCAGGCGATCAATCCGCCAGAGGGGTTAACCGGGCAGACAGGTTTTTCAGGCAGCTGAAACCCATAATCAATCCCGGATAAATGAGCTTTTCCAGATTCAGCGAACGGACCACCTTCGCCATATCTGCAGAGGCCTAAATCCTCATAGGTCTGGATCTCGCTGGAGGTATAAGCGTCGTGCAGTTCGACGAAATCGAGTTCTTCTAAAGGATCTGAGATACCCGCATGCTTATAGGCCATATTCCCCGCGGTTCTCCCCGCGCGGAAGGAGTGCACACCTGGATAGCGGGTTCCCTTTTTCCAAAGCCCCTTGTAGTACTTACGAGTCCCGTCGTCGGCTTTCTCCTGCTCGGTGGCGTAGTCCCGCATAAACGTATCGAAGTCGACGTGCGGTCGGTCAGCCATGCGCATGGCGTCCGTGCCGCGCCCGATGCCGGTGACTTTCACCAGAGGGCGGGGGATCTTCGCTCCGGCATCTTCCAGCTTCTTAATACCCTCTTCAGAAGCCAGGATCGTAGCCGCAGCTCCGTCGGACATAACGCAAATATCGAGGCGGGTCAACGGCCATGCGATCATAACTGCGTTGCGGACATCTTCGATCGAGTAGCGGTTCCGTTTCTGCGCATAGGGGTTTGAGAAGGCGTTGATGTGGTTTTTCACGGATACGTGCGCCATCTGCTCAACGGTTGTGCCGAACTCCTTCATATGTCGTGTGACCATCATGGCGTAATATCCGGAGTAGAAACCACCAACGGGGTAGTCCCAGGAAGCGTCAGAAGCGAGGGCGATGAATTCGTTCCCCTTCCACGTCTCGACGTGGCTCATGGTTTCGAAACCGTAGGCTACACAGACATCCATATGACCGGAAGCGATCGATTTCCACACTTCTTGGAAGCAGAGCCCACCCGTCGCACCACCGCCTTCGACGCGGTGACTGGGTTTTGGACACAGTCCAAGGTAATCCTGGGCCATGATCCCCGCCATGAGCTGTCGAGTGAAGTGATCGGAAAAATACGATGCTACCGATCCATCGACGATTGATGTGAACGTTGGGAAATCAATTTCCAGATCCTGGATGGCGTAGTCGTAGGCCTCCTTTGTCACTGCCTGGAAATTTTTATCCTGACGGGTTTTCGCGAACTTTGAAACCCCGCCGGAGAGGGCGTAGACAGGTCGCATTGTGGGCTTCCCTCCTTCATGAATTGGTTTGACGATGATGCGATTGTACCCCTAGAGCGAGAACCGAGCAAAATTCAAGCGGTCGTCGGGCTTGGGGGTTGCTAGCCGGATTGCATCAAAGATTGTTGGTCGGGGTCGACGAGAGCCCACCATAGAATTCTTCGGTCGGGGATATTTACTCTCGATCAGGGGGAGTCGGAGCCCGCTTTTTGCGTACGGCTCCGGCCCGCAATCGCCGCCAGACCGATGCTTATGAAGTAGAGCACGATCATGGGCAGCATCACCAACCCCATGTTCACCGGATCGATCGTGGGTGTGACCGCTGCAGCGAGTATGGCGATGCCAAGGATGGCGAAGCGCCAGCCGCGCAGGAGCGCTTTAGCGTTCACGAAACCTAAGCCTGCCAGGGTGTAGATGATGAGCGGGAATTGAAAAGCTACACCTATCCAGAACATGAGCCCCGTCACAAACTGGATGTAATTCGCAGGACGGATCGCGGCGCTAATGTCCATGAAATTGAGCAGGAAATCGATGGCTGGTTTGAGCAGAATGAAATATGTGAAAGCGATTCCGAGCAGGAAAAGGATCGTTGCTGCTGGAATTGAAGTCAGCAGGAGTATCCTCTCGCGTCGGCGGAGCCCTGGATTCAAGAATGCGAAGATCTCAATCCCGATGTAAGGCAGAGCGATAACAAAACCGGTTAACAATGAAACGCGCATGAAAACGCCGATTGATTCGGTGACCTCAATCGCTTGCAGTTGCTCGATGCCGTTAATGGGGACCGCTAGCCAATCCAGTGCCTGTTTGGCAAAGAGCGTGCTCAATAGAACGGCGATGATGAGGGCGGTGATCGCGCGCAATAGATGACGGCGCAGTGCCTCCAGGTGGTCAATTAGGATCGATGGTTCTTCAATCGTTCGACTGAAAACATCTGCAATAGGTGTATCTTCGGGTTCAAAATTGAGGAAATCCTGCAGTCTTAGGAACGGCTTTGCGATCCATCGAAAAGGAATGGTGATGAGATGCCACAGCTTGCGAAAAAAGGAGCGAATCATTTAGCCGTCACTCGCATCCGTTCCCGAAGCTTGATCCTGGGCACTCTGCTTGGAGTCAACGGCATCCGGGGAGGGAGCTTGCCAGGCGCGCAGTCCTACATCCAGATCTCGAACATCCTCCGTGATATCCAGGCCTGAATCAGTGATCGCTTTACTGGCCTCTGCGATGTCTTTGTGCACGGCGTCCAATTCGTCCAAAGCGGCTTCCCGCGCGAGGCGGCTGGGAAGATTACGCAAGTTTCTAGATGCTTCGTTAATCAATTTCCAGTTCTCTGAACGGTAGAGACGGTTGAGGAAACTGCCGATCATTCTCCCTGTTTTCCCCATGTTGCGCGGTCCTACAACAACCATGGCAATTAGAAGAATGAAGATGATCTCAAGGGGACCAATACCAAAGATATCCATAGTTCAATCTTGGTTAGTCTGGATCCGTGAATCGGCGGCGGATTTCTTGTTCCTGGTCGGCGAGCGTACCCAGGACACCATTAACGAAACGTGCGGAGCTCTCTGACCCGAAACGTTTGGCAAGCTCGACAGCCTCGTTGATGGCAACTTTTAGTGGTGTCTCGTCGTAGAAGACAATCTCCCAGAGAGCTATGCGTAAGATGTTCCGGTCGAGAACAGCGAGTTGGTCAATGGGCCACTCGGGTGCGAAGGTGGCGATAACATTGTCTAATTCTGGAGCTGTAGAAAGGACACCTTCGACAAAGCATTTGAAGAACTCCGACCCCTCATCGCTCAGGTTGTCATTCTGTTCCAGGTATCGAGCAATGACCTCCTGTGGTGGATGGTCGACAGCGTCGATTTCATAGAGGGCTTGGATAACTAGGTTTCGTAATTGTCGTCGTTCGCGCTTCATGGGCTCGAACCGATAATTAACCTACAGGGTCGGTGTAGTCAATATCCTCGATGTGTATATCAACTCGAATAACATCCATGCCGATCATTTCCTCTATGGCACGTACAACCTCAGTCTGAACCTTTCGGCTGACCTCGCGCACGTTGATATCCTGGGCCACGATCAGGAAAAGATCAACACCGACCTCACCGTCTTCGATGTCGATTTGTACTCCTGCGCCCGATCCCCGACGAAAGAGTCGATTGACGCCGCTGCGTATGGGGGCCATCGCAACAACGCCAGGGACGCTTAGCGCTGTGAGACGAGCCAGGGTAAGAAGAACCCCGGGGGCCATCGTTGTTGTGCCGGGAGCTCGATCTTGTTTCTCTTCTGTTGTATCCATTTATAGACTCCTATTTACATCGCAATTCCGCCATCAACGGTAAGTGTATGGCCCGTGATGTATGCTGCATCATCGGAGGCGAGAAAAGCGGCGGCTTTTGCTATCTCTTCCGGCTGCCCGACTCGACCGAGAGGAATTATATCCATCAGGCTCTCTTGAGCATCCTCGGGCACGGTCGACCAGATATCGGTCTGGACGAAACCGGGCGCAATTGCGTTGACCGTGATAGTTCTCGATGCGACTTCTCGCGCCAGCGCCCTCGTGAAACCCATTTGTCCTGCTTTGGAGGCGGAATAATTCGTTTGACCGGGATTTCCCATGATCCCAGATACGGAGGCGATGTTAATAATCCGTCCGTACCTGCGGCGCAGCATATGGCGGATTGCTGCTTTGCAGCAGTTAAACGTCGACTTTAAATTGGTCTGGATCACATCGTCCCAATCGCTTTCGGACATCGTCATGATCAGACCATCGCGGGTGATGCCAGCGTTATTCACGAGAATATGGAGGTCCCCATACTTCTCGATGGCGGTTTTAACCAACCCGTCCGCCTGCTCGAAAACGCTGACGTCAGCCTGGTGGGCATAAGCTTCCCCACCGCTTTCCGAGATTATTTTTACGACTTCATCGGCGGCGGAAGCGTTTTGAATAAAGTTTACGACGACACGGGCGCCACGACTGCCAAACTCCAAGGCAATCGCCCGGCCTATGCCGCGAGAAGCCCCGGTTACAATCGCGACTTTATCATCAAAATTCATTCAAGCCTCCCTTTTCCAGATATGCTCACGAGATTATACCTAGAAATGGACCGGTGGATGTCTATAGGCAGAAAAGCGAGATTGTTGTTCTGAAGCTGGCGGGAGAGCTGGAGCCGTAAGCGCCAGAGCCGATAGGGTCAAATCCCGGGAACGCCGTATTCCCGGGCGAGTTGAATCAATAGCTCGGGATTATTCTGGAATCTTTCCGGATCTTCCTGATTATTTACGAGCTTCATCAACGTTTCGGTGAGGAGACGATTAGCTGGTGTAGGGCACCCCAGGCGTGAGCCGGCTTGTACAATCGCGCCATTTAATTGCGAGACCTCGGATTTGCCGCGGCCGATGTCGAAGTGGAGTGACGGTTTTTTATCCCCGCGCCCTTCACTGACGATCTTCCCGAGAAGAGGTCGAATGAGCCATCGGGGGAAAAAGACCGCACGCGCGAGAAGTGATACGCGAACTCCAGGTAAATCCTGTGGGGTGTAGCCAATGACCCGCAGAACCCGGACTGTTTCTCTAAGAGACTCAATTTCAATCGAGGCAATACTTGGGTGGGAATACACTTGCGATGGTGCCCAACCGAGGATGGCTGAACTCGCATTGGCGACGATATTTGTCAGGAGTTTCGACCATTTCATGCGTTCGGCGTTCTCATAAGCTGCAGCGAGGAAGTCGGCTGCTTCGAGGTCACGAATGAATTCAGCCGCCAGTGGATGATTAACCCCAACCCCGATCCCTCTCCGCCGGGCGACGTGGATTACTGCAGGTTCAATCATTTGCACGGCAGTGGTAAGAGTGGCAGAGATGACGCGCTCTCCCCCAAAGCGTGCGGCGAGCATCTGATCGCTGCCTATGCCATTTAATAGGCTCACGATGGTGGGGGGGTCTGGAAATGCGGCCTCGATTTCCGCTGCCGCAGTCTCGGCGTCGTAAGTTTTGACTGTCAGCAGAATGAGATCGGGTTTCGCCACTCCCGAGATTTCGGTGATGGCATGGGCTTTTTCGACGACTCCTTGCGTGCGATCACCACTTAGGTGGAGACCGTGAGTTTGCATGGCTTCCGCAATTCGAGGCCGTGCCAGAAACGTCACCGGGAACCCGGCGAGGGCGAGCTTCCCGCCGACAAGGGCGCCGACGGCCCCGGTTCCAAAGACCAGGTAGCGCAAGCTACTTTTCCTCCGAGCTAGCCAGTAAGCGATCTACCAGGGCATTCAATTCTTCATCGGAGAAGAAGCGAATGACCAGGCTTCCTCCGCGCCGCCCGCGTTTTAATGTCACCCGGGTGCCGAGCGCATCTCGGAGTTGATTTTCCAGGTCTGTCTCCTCGGGGGGGCGTTTTGTCGTTGGTTTCTTCTTTCGCCGTTCACCGAGCAGGCGCTGGACGAGTTCCTCGGTCTGGCGCACGCTGAGTTCTCGCTCAAGGATGCTTTGAAGTGCCGCGGATTGAGCTTGTGCGGTGGGAAGACTGAGGAGCGCACGGGCGTGTCCCTCGGAAATCTTGTTCTCGATGAGTGCACCGCGGACTGCAGCGGAAAGCTTTAACAGGCGGAGCGTATTGCTCACGGTGGCGCGGTTTTTCCCGACGCGTTTGGCAATCTCCGCGTGAGAAAGGTCGAACTCATCTGCTAACTGGAGATAGCCATTCGCCGTTTCTAGAGGGTTTAAATCTGTTCGCTGCAAGTTCTCCACGAGTGCCCACTCGAGTTGCTGCTGTTCATTGGCTTCGCGCACGATCACGGGGACGAATTCCAGGCCAGCTTTTTGAGCGGCTCGCAAGCGCCTTTCTCCGGCGATCAGCGTATAGCTGCCACCGGCACCTTTTGGGAGGACGACAAGCGGTTGTAGGATGCCGTGTTCTCTGATGGAATCGGCCAGTTGAGAGATGTTCTCCATTTCCGGGGACGTGCGTGGTTGCCTGGGATTGGGTTGAATATTCTCGACGGGTACCTGGAGCAATCCTTGCTTTGATGGAACTTGGTCGGAGCCTGTCGGGATTAATGCATCCAGACCTTTACCTAACCCGCGCTTCTTACTCATCTCTTACCTCATCATTACGGATGGTTTCTAAATTTTCGATGCCATCACCCTCGAGAAGCTCCCGTGCAAGCGACTGGTAAGCAAGTGCGCCGCTTGAATTCGGTGAATAAGCTGTAATCGGCAGTCCGTGAGACGGCGCTTCAGCGAGCCTTACACTACGGGGAATCACTGTTCGAAAAACTTCATCTGGGAAATGCTGTCTGACTTCCTCGACGACATCCTGCGAAAGGTTCGTGCGCCCATCATACATTGTGAGCAGCATCCCGCGGATTTTGAGTGCGGGAAAGAGCCCACTTTTAACACGCGTCAACGTCTCCATGAGCTGCGTCAACCCTTCAAGGGCAAGGTACTCACATTGAATGGGGATGATGACGCCATTCGCTGCAGCAAGCAAGCCGTTAAGCGTTAACAAGCCCAGTGAAGGCGGGCAATCCACAAAGATGTAATCGTACTTCTTCGAAAGAGGTTGGAGCATTTTCTTTAATAACTTCTCGCGCTCGGGCACATCGATAATCTCAATTTGAGCCCCGGCAAGCGCAGAGGAAGAGGGCAGCAGGGATAGGTTTAATTTCTGGTTGTGAAGGACAATCTCAGATGTAGGGGTTCGTCCGATGAAAGCATCGTAGGTGCCCTGCTGGACCTCTGAGTGATTTATTCCCAGACAGGAAGTCGCGTTGGCTTGCGGGTCGATGTCGACAAGTAGGACGCGCTGCCCGAAATTTGCGATATTGGCGCCGAGATTGATGGCGGTGGTCGTCTTCCCCACACCACCTTTCTGGTTCACTAGTGCATAGATACGTGTCATTCAATCACCGTCCGTTCAACAAATTTAACCTCGGTAGATCTCGGGATACCGGCGATACCGCTCCGTGAGACAGAGAATGCAGCGAGATGATTGGCAAGACGGGCGGCAACCCAGGGTGAATGCCCGTCGTTCAAGAAGATGAAGAATGCGGCGGCGAAGATGTCTCCTGCACCGGTAGGATCAATTTCCTCTGCTGCAGGTGCTGGAATTTGCCTCCACTCATCAGCCCAGAATATGCGCACTCCTCGACGGCCATCGGTGATTGCTAGAATCTCACAAAATCGGGAGATTTGGTCAATGGTATCTTCGTTACCTTGCAGATCTTCGTTGCTGAAAACAACAACATTGGCGTGAGAAATCTGGTCTTGAATGATTTCCCAATTTTCGAGCCGAATCTCCCCTGAAGGTCCCCAGCGGCGGAGCCATCCCTGGGGTGTCAGGCAGATTAATGCCTGAGGAAAAATGTCGAGGATGGAGTAGTCAACCTCATTGGCGATCGGTGCAATATGAACGATAGGGGCGTCTCGCCACTTATTGGGTATGTCAGTGCTTCTTAGCTGTGCAGCTGTGGTTAGAATCGATTGAAGCCGCCCCTCTGGCAAGTATTCGTTTGCGAAGATCGTCGAATCCTGTGAAGGGACGCTGTGGATCGGAATCTCAGCAAGCGGATGGAGGTCGAGATCCGGGCCGACTGATGTGACAATAGCTGCTCTCTTGCCGAGGGCTTGGGCTGTTAAACCTGAATAGGTAGCGGTACCCCCGAGGATAGGGCCATCTGCAGTGAGATCTTTCGAAACATGTCCGATGATGAGGTAATCGACCGATCGGTCCGAAGCAACCATGTTGAAGATTATAAACGACTGCGGTGACCGGACAACTGGATGCGCTGCTTATCGGGGGATAATCGTGACTTTTCGTTGATCTCTCTCGCCGACGCTTACGGTATCCACATCAGGGTTATCTCGCAGTTCAATATGGACAACTCGGCGCTCGTAAGCCGGCATCGGTTCGAGCGACATCGTTCGTGAAGTTTCGATGGCTTGTATGGCCATTTGCTGAGCGAGGCGGCGAATCTGCTGTTCGCGTCGGGCGCGGTAGCCTTCGACATCAATCAGCACCGCAACAGGGCGTTTGAGTTCCTTGCCTACGATTAGGCGTGTGATGTACTGCAGAGCCGTGAGTGTCTCGCCGCGGCGACCGATGAGGATGCTGAGATCGTCCCCATGGATATCAAGGAAGAGAGGCCGGATCTTGCCTGGGGCATCAGCCTCACCCCAGTGCGCTTCAATGCGCGCCTCGATGCCCATACGTTGAAGAAGCTCGCTTACAGTTTCCTGGGTGATCTGGAGCGCTTCCTCGTCGCTGCCCTCTACGGATGATTGCATTTCACTGGCTTGTCGGACGGTTTCCTCGCGCTTTACATCCACTCTGCCGGTATCAGAAGATGATCTAACGGTCAACCGAACACGCGCTTGGCGAACACCGAAGCCGAGCAGTCCCTTTGTGCCCTCATCTAATACTTCCACGTCAAACGCTTCGGTGGGCAATCCCCACTCTTTGGCGCCCTTGAGTATGGCTTCTTCAACTGATGGTGCTATCGCTTCGATGCTCGTTCTTGTTTCATTCATCTCGCAACCTTCCGATTAAGAGTGACCATGGTTTCATGTCAGATTGATGCAGCCTATGATGCGGGGCGCTCCCGAATTCTTCGCATGATAAACCCCTGGAGGATCCCGAGGAGGTTAGATGTGAAGAAGTACAACGCAAGACCAGATGCCAGAGAGTAGGCAAAGTAACCCAGCAGGAGAGGCATATACAACCCCATCATCTTCGTCATGGTCTGACTTTGAGCATCGGGGGATGCTGGAGTGGTTAGCTTGGTTTGCAGATAGGTTGTGATAACCACGAGGATCGTCAATACAGGGATCGCAAAGGGCAGGAAGTCCAGTACAAGCCGTTCGGGCTGGCCCAAATTCATCCATAGGAATTGGGGGTTCACTGGAATGAGGCTTGCGGGGGTGAATGGATATAGGAGCTTGGAGAGATCAAATAATTGCACCGGCGTGGCTGCAAGTGTTCGGATCACGGCCTGGTAGAGACCGATGATAATTGGGAATTGGATGATCAGCCCCACGCAACCGCTCATCGGGTTGTACCCAACGTCTTTGAACAGTTTCATCTGTTCTTCTGAGAGTTTCTGCTTGTCCTTCTTATACTTCTCTTGCATCTTCTTGTAGCGGTCGGAGCCTTGGATCTCCTGCATCACCATCGTGCTGCGCATCTGTTGGATTGTAAGCGGTAAGGTAATGAGCCTCACCAGCGCGGTGAAGACGATGATCGCCCAACCGAAGTTCTCCCCGAGTAGGCTATAAATGAAAAGCAGGGAGTTGATCATTGGTTCAAGAATTATTGTGTTCCACATACAAGATCACCTTTGTCTATGACTTGGGTTCGATAATGCATCGGGCAGAGCCCGTGCTCGGGTCTACGCTAAAAACCACGCATTCGCTATCCATCGCAGGAACAAGCAGACCATAATCGGTGGGGATCGAATCCGCGAGAAGCCGCCCCTCCATACTAGCGCTGCTTGGCCATACAGGATCGCCGTTTTCAAGCAAGAATGCAGTCACCTCGCCCGTTTCACTAATAAAAAATACTCTGTCCTCCAGGATCGTAGGAGAAGCAGCGGAACTGCCAGGCAATTGCTCTCGCCATAATTCTTTTCCAGAAGCGATTTCTAACGCGTAGGCCATTCCTGACACGTCTGCGAAAAAGGCTACACCGTCAAGGATTGCTGGGGAACCCCAGATCGCGCCATCTGCTTTGAATTGCCAGACGATCTCTCCGTGGCTGTTGTCGAGGGCGAACAATATCCCCTCAAAAGTTCCAGTGAAGACAAGATCTTCCGTGAGCGAAGGAGAGTCAGAAATAGTAGAACTCAGATTTGTTTTCCAGATCTCACGACCTGTTTCAAGATCCAAAGCGTAAATGTGGTGGTCCAACGAAGTCAGGTAGATTCGGTCATCTTGAATTTTCGGCGAGGACCAAAGCGCGTGCTGCGCCTCGAATGGCTTATCCCATACTGGTTTACCGGTTTCAAGATCAAGCGCGTATAGATGCCCGTCAGCAGAGGGGACGAGAACCATATCATCGATGATTACCGGTCCACCGATGATGCGATCGGTAGCTTCTTCGAATGACCATAGGATATTTACGTAGGAGTTACTCGGCATTAACGCATGCACTTCGTTGTTATAACCCCCGATAACGACGATGCCATCCGCTCCGACAGCCGGAGGGGCATAGAACGTCATCTTGTCATCTGCTTCTGGTGGATAACTCCAGACGTCACGTCCGCTCGAAAGGTCGATCGCGCGCACGTATTCGTTGTAAGCCAAATAGGCGATATCCTCGTTAACTGTTAATCCCGGCCAGCTTGAGGCAGCCATGATACTACGACCAGTGCAGCCCACTAACAGTAAGGCAGAAAGGCCCAGGATCATTGGCAGAAATAATTTCTTCAATGGAAACGTTGCTTTACTCATAATTCTCCTAAGGAACGGGATCATATCCGCCGGGGTGAAATGGCTGGCAGCGCAGGATGCGCCATACAGACATTGCTCCGCCTTTTATGATGCCGTATTTAACAATTGCCTGGTAACCATAGTGCGAACAGGTCGGTTCGAAACGGCAGGAACCTGATGGTAGCCCTGGAGAGATCACCACCTGGTAGAGCCGGATGAACGCAAGAAAAGGTAGACGGGGGAGGTTTTCCAATGTAAAAGGAATATCCCTCAGCCCTGGTTCTATATCTTGAATGTGATCACTCATACTGCGCCCGTTATTTACCGAACAATTCTGCACGTTGAATTAGGTTTGTAATTGCTTCCTGGATCTCGCTCCAAGAACTTTCCACAATTTTGGGCCGAGCAATTATCACGATATCCCAGCCGGGTTCGATCGCAGCCAAGTGCCCTCGAATCGCCTCGCGCAGGAGGCGTTTTGTCCGGTTTCTTCGCACTGCAGAGCCGAGGGCTTTACCAGTTGTGAAGCCAAAGCGTGAGGTGGGACGATTGTTCGCGCTGGCTATCAGAATGGCAAGCGGGTGGGCAAAGGATTTTCCCGTGCGCCGCACCCGCTGAAAGTCGGACGAATTGGTTAGCCGGTATTTTCGGTTCATCCGCTTGGCCGGTCTAAACAGGCCCTCACCTTATTCAGGTGACCGATCAAGCCTTCCAGTTGACTTTCTTGACGTGCTCATTCATCCGGACAGAGAGATGATGACGACCTTTACGGCGGCGAGCCTTGATAACGGATCGACCGCCCTTTGTTGACATCCGGGATCGAAATCCATGCACTCGAAGTCTGCGTCGAATCTTCGGCTGGTATGTGCGTTTCGGCATTCAAATTTCCTCTAATAATTGATCACTTCACAAAGCGTGCAACCGGCAGATTATACCGCGCGCCTTGTAGCCGGTCAACGGACAGATGAAGAAGGTCACAGAAGAAGAGTGTAGTGAAGGGTGCGAGCCAACCTTCCTATCCTAAAGGGAAATTCATCCTTGTGCCGCGGGTGCAGTGGGGGATCCCTGCGTAATAGGCTGATAAATTGTCTCTGTACCTTATTCATCTTCCTGGCGTTGGATATGTGCTCCTAGGCTCTGAAGTTTCTCGTCAATTCGCTCGTAACCACGGTCGATCTGGTTAATGTTCCTGATGCGAGATGTCCCCTCTGCGGAGAGTGCTGCCAATGTGAGCGCAAGCCCGGCACGAATATCCGGACTTTCAAGCGGCTCGCCGAAAAGCTGGCTGGGCCCTTGGACGATAGAGCGGTGCGGATCACAAAGAATGATATTCGCTCCCATCGATACGAGCTTGTCAATGAAGAACATCCGTGTCTCATACATCCAATCGTGGAAGAGCACAGTGCCATTACATTGAGTGGCGACAACGATGGCAATGCTCATAAGGTCAGTCGGGAATGCCGGCCATGGCATCACGCTAATCTGAGGAATTTTCTCGCCGATATCGAACTCCACTTTCATCTTCTGATCGGCGGGGACGAAGATGTCATGTCCATCGATTTCCCAATCGACGCCTAGCTTATTAAAAACGAGGCGCGCCATGGCTAAATGTTCCGGGGCGGCATCTCGGATCGTGATCTCGCCACCTGTTATCACAGCAGCGCCTATCAAGCTCATCACTTCAAGGTAGTCCGGGCCGATTGTGTGCTCGCCTCCATGCAGCTTCTCCACGCCGGAGATCTTCAGAGAGTTTGAGCCAATGTTTTCGATATTCGCTCCCATTTGATTCAGGAAGACACAAAGCTCCTGAACGTGGGGTTCGGAGGCAGCATTCAATATCATCGATTCGCCCTGAGCGAAAACAGCGGCCATGATCGCATTCTCTGTTGCAGTGACGCTGGCTTCGTCAAGGAGGATCTTTGTGCCCGATAACCCATTGGGCGCGCGCATGGAGAATTCTTTTTCGCCATACTTTACCTCGGCACCTAGACGTTTGAGAGCCATGAAGTGTGTATCCACACGACGACGTCCGATGACATCGCCACCTGGCGGCGGTAAATCAACCCCGCCCTTTCGCCCCAGCATAGGTCCGGCAAGTAGTACTGAAGCGCGAATTTGCCTGGCCAAATCCGGGTCGAGATCACAATCTCGAATTTCCTCAGCGTGCACGCGCCAGGTGTTGGGCTTAAGGTCATCGATCTTCACGCCCATAGTCTCGAGAAGCTGTCTCATCACTTGTACATCACCAATCTGTGGGACGTTGTGTAAGACCACGGGCTCATCGGTGAGAAGACACGCGGCCAGTAGCGGCAGCGCGGCGTTCTTGTTGCCAGAGGGTGTAACTTCCCCTTTAAGTGGATATCCACCTTCAATGAGAAATGCGGGCATGTTTCATCCTTTTAACTTGAAGATTATCTCGTCACCCGGGGTGAGGTTGAGCGTCTTCGCTGCGTCACCGCCATTAATCGCGATTTCGAGCAAGCTTGAACTCCCAATATAGGCCAGCGCCTCGCCCTTCGGGGCGTCTCCGAAAGTTCGACCCAATGGTACTACATTCCCCTGAGGGAGAAGCACCTCGTAATCTTGGGCGGTGAGTGTGCGTGCTGAGAATGATGGGATCCAGGGATTGAAGGAAAGGTCATCATCCGTATTTTCGAACCTGCCAATGCTCGTAATCAGGTTACCAAAAAGGTCGCTGTGCATGATCTCGCCCTGGATGGATCCCGCCCCCAAATCCGCTAGAAGCGGATCAGGTAGGCGAACGAGTTCATTGGTTATCGGGCCGAATTCCTCCAGCGGAACATCCTGTGCAAGATAGGCTGCCGCAGGGGCGAAGATGTCTCTCCCGTGAAAGGTATGACTGATAGTTTGCAGTTGATAATGAGGGTTCACCAATTCCGCCGCACTGTACTTGTCTGTCGAATAGAGCAAGAAGCTGAAGAGACCGTTATCCGGACCGATGCAATACAGGCCGGGCAGCTTAAGGGCTATCGCTCGCCTGTTTGTTCCGACACCGGGGTCAACGACCGCCAGGAGAATGGTTTCGGGTGGGAGGTAAGAACGTACACGCCATGCTTCGAAGGCGGCACGCCGGACATCGCCGGGGGGGATTGCGTGGGTCAGGTCGATGATGCGCGCGTCAGGAGAGATGCCGGCGATGGCCGCCTTCATCATCCCCAAGTAGGTGTCCTCCATGCCGAAGTCTGTGATGATCGCGATATGCTTGGTCAAGATTCTTACCTTGTGGAGCGATTCTAATGGATATAAAAAAGCAGGTCAATCAAGCAGAATTTCACCTCGGGCAGGCACTGTCAAATGGAAAAAGGGTGAGTTGGAGAGCGGCGGAAAGTAAGGAAAAAATGCCCGCTGTGGTAGAATCATATTTCGTGAATATACCTGATAATCAGGTTGAACCCAAGCCAATTAGCATACTGTCCGCGTTGTTGACTGGGTTTGACAGAATAGCGGCAAAGCCGCTCCTAATCTTACCGCCCGTGCTTTTGGATTTGTTCCTCTGGTTCGGTCTGCACCTGACGGTGACATCATTGCTTCACGCTGCCGCCGCCGGGTTGATTATCCCAGCGGGCACCGATCCTGGCATGGCGGAGCAGCTAACGCTCTTCCAAGAAATGCTGAATCTATTTAGTGAGAGGTACAACCTTCTTACGTCGTTCAGCACGCTTCCTGGAGGGATGCCTTTCAATTTCCTATTCGCCCTACTCACGAGCGTATCAGTGGGCATACCGAGTTTGGTTGCGGGTCGAATGCCTGTCCTTACACCGCTAGGACCGGCGTCACAGTTGGAGGTTCTCGACCCGATGTTTATCGTATTAATATGGTTCACTCTGGCGCTGGCGGGTATCGGCGCGGGTGCGATCTTTCATCGATTGGTAGCCAAGCAGACAGATCCGGAAGCTGAATTTGACTATCTATGGCGGGATTGGATGAAATTAGTGTTTCTGGCAATAGGAGGGTATCTGCTCACAGTAGTTGTCCTCACAGTGGGTATGCTCGTTGCTGGAATCAATGGTCTAACTTATATCGCCCTGCCTATTCTTTTCGTTGCCGGGGTTTACTTAGCATTTACCCCACATGGCATTATCCGCTACCGCCTGGGAATCTGGGGTGCGATTAAACAAAGCATTCGCGTAGTGCGGTTTAATTTTTTTGGGTCAACCGGATACCTGCTCACCGCATTCCTCATCATGTGGGTATCTACTTATCAGGTCTGGTCCCTTGCGCAAGAAGACTCGTGGATATTCGCGTTGGCCATAATAGGCCACGCTTTTATCGCAACAATGTTAATCGCCGGGAGTTATGTGTTCTTTCAAGGGCGAAGGGAATGGCTCGAGTGGCAACTCGCGGGGATCATGAATGTGCTGAATCAGGAAGAAACTAAGCTTACAGAAGAATGAGTAAAATAACCCTGTTGATGATCCATAGGGAATAGAGAGAGGAGAACGCAACGTGGCCAAGCGGTCTCAAAAAAAAGTAAGCAGCTATGCAGCAAAAGATATCCAGGTTTTGGAGGGCTTAGAGGCTGTCCGCCGTCGACCGGGTATGTACGTTGGTGGCACGGATATAAAAGCGCTTCATCATCTGGTATATGAGGTTGTTGACAATTCAATTGACGAGGCGCTTGCCGGTGCCTGTGATCACATCGATATTGTGATCCACCCCGATTGCAGCGTATCTGTCGAGGACAATGGGCGCGGCATCCCGGTCGATAAGCACCCGGAGCAGAAAAAATCCGCCCTCGAAATCGTAATGACCATATTGCATGCCGGCGCCAAGTTCGGCGGGGATGGCTACAAGGTCTCCGGTGGGCTGCACGGCGTTGGCGTCTCGGCTGTAAACGCGCTTTCTGAGTGGTGTGAAGTAGAAGTCAAGCGGGACGGTAAAATCTACTTCCAGCGCTATGAACGAGGCGCTCCGATGGACCCGGTTAAGGCTATCGGAAAAGTCCTAAAAAACGAAACAGGCACAAAAACCACGTTCATGTTTGATAGGACGATTTTCAAAGGGGACTTCGAGTATCGCTATGAGAGTCTTATTCAACGCTTCAGAGAGATGGCGTTTGTCACCCGGGGCGTTGCCATTCATCTGCTCGACGAGCGCGACGGTCGAGAGATGACATTCTTCTTCGAAGGCGGGATCAGCTCCTTCGTCGCGTATCTTAATCACAATCGGGGAGTATTGCACCCCGTGGTTTACGTCGAGAAAGAAACGGGCGGGACTGGAATCGAGGTCGCACTTCAATATACAGATGCCTATGCTGAGTCCGTGTATTCCTTCGCCAATACGATCAACACAATCGATGGCGGTACCCATCTGACGGGACTCCGAGCAGCAATCACAAGAACGATCAACGATTATTCTCGCAAGAACAACTTGCTGAAAGATACGGACCCCAATTTTAGCGGCGATGATACACGCGAAGGGCTTACAGCGATCGTCAGCATCAAACATCGTGATCCCCAGTTTGAAAGTCAGACCAAGGTGAAATTGATGAACGCGGAGGTCCAGACCCAGGTCCAGCAGGTGTTGGGTGAGGCTTTCTATGAATTCCTGGAAGAAAATCCGAGAGCGGCGAAGGCGGTCGTGCAGAAATGCCTGACATCCGCAAGGGCGAGAGATGCCGCAAAGAAAGCGCGAGACCTGGTTATCCGCAAGAGTGTACTGGAGAGCATGACTCTTCCGGGGAAGCTGGCGGATTGCTCAGAACGAGATCCGAATAAATGTGAACTCTATATCGTTGAGGGAAATTCAGCAGGTGGTACGGCGAAGCAGGGCCGGGATCGACATTTCCAAGCCATCCTGCCGCTTCGGGGCAAAATTCTGAACACCGAGCGAGCCAGGTTGGATAAGATCCTCTCCAATAACGAAGTCAAAGCGATGATCTCCGCTTTGGGAACCAGCATCGGTGAGACTTTTAACCTCGAGGGCTTGCGATATGGGCGGGTCATTATTATGACCGATGCAGATGTGGATGGTAGCCATATTCGCACGCTGCTCCTGACATTCTTCTTCCGCTATATGAATCAGCTGATTGAGGATGGGCATCTCTTCGTCGCCCAGCCGCCTCTTTATCGTATTAGTTACAAGAAAAAGATCCATTACGCTTACACCGAAGCCGAAAGGGAACAGGTTATCAAGGGATTGGGCGTAGGCGGGGATCGCGTTTCCATCTCGCGCTACAAGGGCTTAGGCGAGATGAATCCGGAGCAGCTTTGGGATACGACGATGGATCCCGCCAATCGGATCCTGCTCCAAGTTACGATCGAAGATGCGGCAGCGGCAGATCGAACGTTTGACATGCTTATGGGGGCCGCCGTGCCGCCGCGACGCAGATTCATCCAAACTCATGCGAAGGAAGTCCGCAATTTGGATGTTTGACCCTTTGAACTATTGAAGTCGATATATATAAAAAGGGGCTCCGAAGGTATTCTCGGAGCCCCTTTTAATTTCTCGATGGTTTTAGATGAGCCAAGCAGTTATCAAGAGAGCGCTGAATTCCCCTTCCCATCTTCATTGTAGAAAGGATTCTTGCCTGAAGTATGGTCGGTTGTATCAACGACTTTTTTCACCTGAGGCAGGGCTTCTTGAATCGCAACCTCAACCCCATCTTTTAATGTCACATCGACAAGCCCACAGCCCTGACAACCACCGCCGAATGTGATATATGCGGTATCGTCCTTATAGTCGAGCAAGGCCACGAAACCTCCGTGGGAGGCCAGGCCGGGATTGATTTTGGTGTCCAATAGCTCTTGAACTGCCTGAGCGTCTGGATCCTTCCAAACAGGATTGGGGTTATCGATCAGAAAGCCTCGCTGGAAATCGTCTTCTTTATAGTCCAGCGTCGAGCCCTGAAAATTGGGTATGGTCTCAGGATCGATCAGGACTTTGAAGCCATCACAATGAACTGCTTCATCATCGGCAGATTGATCTTCCTCGGGCACAAACCTCACCGCGTACTGGAATCCTCCTGGCCCGCGACCTACGATTTGTATCCGCAATGACATTCCTGATTTGCTCTCATCCTGCAATAAATCCTTGATTGCCTTCTCGGCAGTTTCTGTAATCTTAATCATGAAACCCTCCTAATTCCGGCGATTATACCGTAAAGCATGGATACATTTGGAAAAAAGGATCTTGGTTCTTGTGGAGTGAGGAAGTTCTGCTTCCAGTCGCAGGCTGCGGTTTTGTTAACGGACTGCAACATATCCCCCCTTAATCGTGTAGTAATGTATAGGCATGGAAAATCCTTCCGACCGGAGCCTTGTACTCCGAACGAAGCGTGGCGAGTTGGAAGCATATGGTGACTTGGTCCGCCGCTATCAGGGCTTGGTCTTCAACGTATGCTATCGCATGTTGGGAGATCCGCATGATGCGGAGGATTTAACTCAGGAGACTTTTATCCGTGTGCATTCTCATCTCGACTCCTACGATTGTGATCGCCCATTTATCCCATGGGCGCGAAGGATCGCGGTGAATCTCTGCTTGAACTATATCAACCGAAATCGACGGTATGGTTTACCACTGGATGACGAGTTTGAACTGGTCGTCTCTAATGAACAAAGCCCTGAGCGCGCTCAGGAAGATCATGAACGGAAAGCATTGTTGCGTCAGGCAATAAGTACGCTGCCAGCGCATTATCGAGCCGTGATCGAACTGCGGCACTTTCAGGAACTGAGCTATTTGGAGATATCAAAAGCATTGAATATCCCCCTCAGTGATGTGAAGAGTCACCTATTTAGGGCGCGCAAATCTTTAGCGCAGAGGATATCAACGGATGTCTGAAGATCGTATGAATCACCATGATGAATGGTCTTTGCAAGAGTATTTAGATGATGTGCTTGCAGATGAGGATCGTGAGCGACTGGAACTGCACCTTGCCCAATGTGATGAATGCACCGCAAAGTACGCGAGCTTGCAATACCTGTATTCAGAGATGGAGCGTCTGGCGGATGAGCCGTTGGCACACGATATCTCAGTGAGGGTCATCCGCTCCCTTGCTCTGAAGGAAGATAGAAAGCCACACTTGTACCTGGTATTGTTGGCTCAGCTCGCGGTCGCAATCATCGTGTTCGCTGCCATCTGGCCAAGAATCTCCCTTGAACTTGTAAACAGGTATTCCCTCGCGCAGCTCCTCGAACCATTGCGAAAACTCGCGGAGCTACCCGCACAAGGAATCCTTTTTACGAGAGAGTTCCTCAACTGGATTCACATCCAGTGGATCGCCACGCTGTCCATGCCGGCGATAGATTGGCCGATCACAGGACTTCCGTTAGCTCTAGCGGTTGGTGGGATGATCTTGCTCTGGCTGTTGGGTAATGGATTCCTGCTTCGTCATCCGGCGAATGGGCATATTCAGCATTGAGAAACGCTCATCATTCGTTGCTGAGAAGTTCTAAGGAAGAACAGGAATTAGCTTTGACGATTACGTTCTAACACAATCTAGAAGGGAATATTAAGGAGGCATATGCAATGGATCAACCGTTTGTTCTTACGATACTGGTGGTTTTGATAGGCTTCTGCCTGGCTGCGTTCTTTATCACCCTCGAAGCGCTTTTCGGAGAATTGGTCGAAGGTATCACGCGATCAGCAGAAGAAAAACCAGGCCGAGCCTTTTGGGTTGGATTGGTCAACACGGTCTTCTTGGGTGCGATTGCAGTGGGCTTGATAAGCACGGGTGAATACTCTGCTTTTGGCCTTGTGCTTGCTGTGCCAGGATTCGCCGTCGGTATTTTCGTCGCCGCGGGTATAGTTTTTGGCCTCGCAGGGATGGTGCGTTTGATCGCCGGTCTTGTATTCCCGGGAAAAGAGGGGTGGAAACTGCAAGCCTCTGGTGCTGGAGTGGTAATCCTGGCTTGCTTGGTGCCCTATATTGGTTGGTTCGGTCTTTTCCCCTATCTCGGTTTACGTGGATTTGGAGCTTTCATCCTTCATCTCATGGAGCTTTACCGTGCGAACCGGATGAGGAAGCAGGAGGAGTCACCAGCCTGATTTGAGATTGCATGATTTGAAGAAGTGCATGCTTGATCTTTAAGATCCAAGAGACCGAGATGTACGACGACCGCTTCGAATGACATGAGAGCATGTCCCCGAGGCGGTTTTCTTTCTTAAATTATTTTCCGATTCTTATAAAGGAGGGCTGGGGTGTGGCGCTTGCGGCAGGGCAGCATATCCATCTACGGATTGGGTTGAGCTTGATCCCAGGCGAGGAATGCTTCGAGCACCTTTAAGTTTTGCCACAAATCGGTGTCTTCATGATTGGTCAGTTCAATATCTACTGCAGCGATGCCTTGCAGCGAAGCCCAGTCGATGAGTTGACCGGTGTACTGGCAGCCGGTCTCAATTGGCGGGTAGGCGTAATCACTCACGTTTGAGATGGCTTCCGCAAGGCTGATGGAAGCGGGATCCGGGGGTTGACCACCGGGAAAGATGCCCAGCACAGCGCTGTGATAGGAGATCAACGCTTCGATCCGGTACGTTAATAAGAAGTTCATCAGGGCGCGTGTTTCAGGTTCGGAAGCAGGATGGCTCCCGCCTGAAACCCAGGTGTAGGTCCAACAACCCTCCAGCGGCCAGGTTGACTGCCAGGATGCAGGCCAGTTCCGGTTCAAGTCAACGAGGTTCTCATTGGTCCGGCCTTTATAACTATCCGATCGAGCTTCTCCGTCGGGGTTAAGCGAGCGCAGGATGTACAGCGTGACTGTGGTCGGAATTAATTCCGGTTTCGCTGTCAGAACCTGGATCAGCTCGTCTGCAAGTCGGATCGTGTTCCCTTCATAGCCGCCATGAATTCCGGCTACGATCATTCTATGAGAATCGCCGGAACCGAATTGGAAGACCTCCAAATTCCGACCGGCAACGGAAGTGCCGATGGCGATTGGACCGCGCAAGAATGGGCTTGGTGTTGGAGAAACCGTTGGGGAAGCGGCCGGGGTGGAGGTCGCGACGGGCAAGTGAAGCGCCGTAGATTCCCCCGTGATTTTCGGGTGAGAGTTCTGTTCGAGTTGTGCGGATAAAGCGGTGGGGGTAGGGGGGGGAGCCGATTGAATGCTTGAACATCCGCTGATGAGAAGGATGGAAAGCGTGATCGCAATAGCTAACATAGCACGGCCAGCATTATGCGTGAGATGGTGTTGTATAGTATCGGGTGCGACAATTTGAGTAGATGGTGGTATTGTCATATACTCTCTTTTTAGCATAGAAAATGGGAGATGGCACTCTTTCCTGGACTCAAATTCGGGGGTTCGCAATTAATGGGTCTTTCTCCATTCCAACCTCCTAAACACTTACAGTAACCCTTCGATCCAAGTTAATGGTAGGCAAATCATTGACCGTTTGCTACAATTGACGAGGTTAGCGCGTTCGTTCTTTTCGACTGAGACCTTAATGCCCCTAAAGACTGGAAGCTTACTCCGCCATCGTTATCGCATAGAAGGTATTTTAGGCCAAGGAGGCATGGGGGCTGTTTATAAAGCCTTCGACATCAACCTTGGCGTCGCTGTCGCGGTGAAGGAAAACCTCTTCACGACAGAAGAGTATGCGCGCCAATTTCGCCGTGAGGCAACCATCCTTGCCAGTTTACGCCATCCCAATATGCCACGTGTCACCGATCACTTTGTAATCGAGGGTGAGGGTCAATACCTGGTAATGGATTTCATCAAGGGGGTGGATTTACGAGAGCGGCTTGAAAAGCGAGGATCGATCTCTGAGGAGGAGGCGCTGCCGTGGTTCCTCGAGATCTGCGATGCGCTAGTTTACCTGCACAGTCGGAATCCTGCGATCCTGCATAGAGACCTCAAACCCGGCAATATCAAGATCACGCCAGATAATCGGGCAATGCTCGTTGATTTTGGTTTGGCGAAGATTGTTGAAAAGGGTGGGGCGACGACGACCGGGGCGAAGGCGATGACGCCGGGTTTTTCGCCGCCCGAGCAATACGGAACAGGGAAAACTGATTCGCGCACCGATGTGTATTCACTGGGCGCAACCTGTTATGCAGTTTTAACCGCGACGATACCTGAGGACTCCCTTGAACGGGCGATGGGGCGTGATGAATTAACCCCCATTCGGAAACGAAACCCTCGGATAAGCATCGCTCTTGCGAGTGTGATATCCAGAGCGCTTGCTGTGGATCCTTCAGAACGGTATCAATCCATCGCCGAATTCGCTTCAGCAATGCAATCGGCATCTCGATCCAGATCCCCGACAATAGTTCGGGATTATGATAATCTGCAGCAAACTGTGATTCCGGACCATATTGATGAAACGGATGGCCCAGAACCAGTAATCTCTCGTCGAATACGAAAACGCAGCATCCCCAAATCATTGGTTGTCGGATTGGCTGCCATCGTTGTTCTGATAGGGCTGTTCATAATCATCCCTGATCTTGGTCCAAAGCTGGTTGGGATCTTATCTCAGGATCCTACGCAACCTGCTCCCGCTACTTCTGACGGCAGTGAAATTGTTGACCCTGGCGCTACACCCACTCAAATTATTGCCGTCCTCACCGCGTCTTCAACACCGATATTGGCCGGGACGGACACGCCATCTGTGGTTGTAAGCGAGGCGACAGCGACACCGTTTTCACAGCCTACGGCGACGTCTACTGGCGGAGGGCTCGGTCAAATTGCATTCGCTTCTAACCGAGATGGTCGAGCGCAGGTTTATCTTATTAATATTGACGGAACAGGTATCGTAAAACTTACGAACATCGAAGAGGGGGCTTGTCAGCCGGCGTGGTCACAGGCGGGTGATAGGCTTATCTTCACTTCACCTTGCCGTGCCAACCAGGAGCAATACCCGGGTTCGAGTTTGTGGCTGATCGACGTCGACCCTTTCGGCACTACCTCTGAGCCCAGACAATTGCACACAGCTCCTGGGGGCGACTACGACCCTGCTTGGGATCCAAACGGCAATCGCATTGCCTTCACTTCGCTGCGGACCAATCGCCCACAGATCTTCACCATGGATCTTGACGGCGAGAACGTCAAGAATCTCAATAACAACCTGGCTTACAACCGTCTGCCAGAGTGGTCGCCTACGGGGGATCGGATCATTTTCGCGAGCTCACAAAGTGGAATAACCGAACTCTGGATCATGCCCGCTCAAGGGGGAGATGCCGTGAAATTCTCTGCAGGCGACACCCAACGAGACACAAACGCGGCGTGGTCACCGGATGGCAGTTTGGTCCTGTACCAACGTGTTGTGGACGGGCTCTCTAGACTGGTCGTGGCGCCGTTTGAAGAAGCGGGGTATCGAGTTATCAGGGTTTGCCCCGAAGGGCCACTTGCGACACAGCCCATGGCAGAACCAACCTGGTCCCAGGATGGGAAGTGGATTGCGTTTGAAACTTGGCCCGATGGTGAAAATCACGAAATAGCCATCATCAGCTCCACTTGTACAAATTATGGGGAGATTACATCTGACCCGCTCTGGGATTTCGACGCCGCCTGGCGCCCTTCCCCTTGAGTTTTTCGCTTGAAGCTTTGAAATAAAGATTCTTCTGATTTATTAAATTAGGACAAGTGTCAGGTAGTCCATGGCACGTCCGTACTTGAAGATTGCCTGATATTTAGACCATAATCATTGTGCGGAGATGGCTAATGAGCCTTCTCTCGTATCTTGTAGAAGGCTGGATCGTGCGTCTCAACTAGCTACTTATATGCAGGAACCTAAAGGAGTGGAATATGACGGCAAAGATTATTGACGGGAAAGCAATCGCGGCTGAACTACGCGAAGATGTCGCCAAGGGAGTAAAGGAATTAATCGCTGCGGGAGGAACTCAACCGGGGCTGGCAACGGTGCTTGTTGGTGATAACCCGGCGTCCCATACCTATGTGCGTATGAAACGTAAAGCTAGCGCTAAGGCGGGGATTGAATCTTTTCATCATGAACTGCCCGACGACGCTTCCCAGGAAGAAGTCGAGAAACTACTTCAAAAGCTGAATGCAGATTCCAACGTGCATGGAATCCTTGTCCAGCTTCCACTTCCGGCAGGTTTAGATGAGGAGCAGATTCTGCGAACGATCAGCATCGAAAAGGATGTTGATGGTTTCCACCCAGTGAACATAGGGCGTCTGGCACAGAAGGGCCGCGAACCGCTCTTTGTCCCCTGCACACCGGCTGGATGCATGATCTTGCTGGAGAAAGCGGGAGCGCAGATAGAGGGAGCAAATGCAGTTGTTGTAGGCCGATCGAACATCGTTGGTATGCCAGCGGCGCTGCTACTGGTGAAAGCCAACGCTACAACCACCATCTGCCATTCCCGCACGAAAGATTTACCCGCTGTCTGCCGCGAGGCGGATATTCTCATCGCCGCTATTGGTCGGGCAGAGATGATCCGTGGTGATTGGATCAAACCCGGTGCGTATGTTATTGACGTCGGCATGAATCGCGTTGACGACCCCAGCCGCGAGAGGGGGTATCGCCTGGCGGGCGACGTAGCTTTCGACGAGGCCATGGAAGTTGCAGCGGCAATTACCCCTGTTCCTGGCGGTGTTGGTCCAATGACCATCGCCGGTTTGCTTGCAAACACACTCCGTTCTGCTCAACGCACTTTACCCTGAGCGCGATTCGTATCAATAAATACTCGCCGGCCTCTAAAAAAGGGCGGCGAGTTTGCTTTTGGTATGACAATTATCCGCTCTGGCTATGTTGTCTGACAATTGACGCATTTGGGCGAAGATGCTAGACTCGCGTAGTCAATCCAGGGAGGGCTGATGGCGACGTTATTGATCCGTAATGCCATGCTTCTAGTCACGATGGATGGTCAACGGCGCGAGATCCCAAATGGAGGTTTTTACGCCGAAAACGGCTGGATCAAGCAGGTTGGTCCTACTGACGAACTTCCCAAGAAAGCCGATGAAATCCTCGATCTCGATGGACATATCGTTCTCCCCGGCCTGGTCAACACACATCATCATCTGTACCAAACACTCACCCGCGTTATTCCTCAAGCGCAAGATGCCGATCTTTTTAGTTGGTTAAAAACCTTATACCCTATCTGGGCCGGGCTTACACCGGAAGCAATCCGTGTATCCACCCGGCTAGGTCTGGCTGAACTGGCATTATCTGGTTGCACGACCGCTTCTGACCATCACTACATATTCCCAAATGACTGTCGACTCGATGATCAGATCGAAGCGGCTCAAATCATGGGCATGCGCCTGCACGCCAGCAGGGGTTCCATGAGTCTGGGTGAAAGCCAGGGCGGGTTACCGCCCGATGATGTTGTGGAGACCGAGGAGTTTATTCTCGGGGATACACAGCGGGTGATCGAGACCTATCATGACCCCAATCCTGGAGCGATGGTCAGGATCGTTGTAGCCCCTTGCTCGCCGTTCTCCGTTACGCCGGATCTCATGCGGGAAAGTGCAGCTCTTGCCAGGGCAAGCGGTGTTCTTCTCCATACGCATCTTGCGGAAACGCTAGATGAAGAATCATTTTGTGTAAACAAGTTTGGGCATCGCCCCCTGGAATACGTTGAAATGCTGGATTGGGCCGGGGAGGATGTCTGGTTTGCGCATGCCGTCCATATCAACCCCGAAGAGGTCGAGCGGATGGCGGATGGTGGTATGGGTGTGGCGCATTGTCCATCATCCAACATGCGCCTCGCCTCAGGGATCGCTCCTATTCGACGTTATTTATCTCGAGGTGTGAAAGTCGGTATTGGCGTTGATGGTTCCGCAAGCAATGATAGCTCTCATCTGATCGCAGAAGCACGTCAGGCAATGCTGCTCTCGCGGGTTGGAGCTGCAGTTGCTCCGGAGATCGACGGCGAGGAATCATTGCTGACTGCCCGCCAG
>JAIWHF010000012.1:0-28425 GCA_048629905.1 Methanosarcinales archaeon | reverse complement strand
ACGCGTCGGAGAACAGAGCGCCGTCGTGTGGAAGGTGTTGAAGCGGAGTCCTTCAGCGGCCAGCTTGTCGAGCACCGGCGTATTGCACGGGCCGCCGAACGTGCTCGTCGCACCGAAGCCGGCATCGTCGATCAGGATCAGCAGGATGTTCGGTGCGCCCTTGGGTGCTGCGGGGGAAGCGAACATCGCCTTGTCCGCCGTTGAGTCATGGTATGTCTTCCCAATCTTTCCGTGAAACTTTGGGTCAGGTTGCGGCAGGTTGTCTTGCGCAGATGCCGCCAGGCCGCTGGTTGCAAAAAGCATTGCAACCAAGATTAAAATTAGTAGTTTAATTGTTTTCATCTCATTAAATTTTTAGTTTTTAATTGAATTCATAATAAATACTTCTCTGATTGTTATTTCTCATTAGCTTCACTTTTGTTTGTTAACGGTTAATTCCTTTGGCAAAAAATTTTCCATGAACCAGAACTCATTTCCACCACCTTTCACACCACTAAAAACAAAGCGTTTTCCATCTGGTGACCAGGCCAGGCTTAATACGAAGGATGGATGATCGGCGAGTGTGAGCAGCTCTTCGCCCGTGCCAGCATCCCATACGATCGCGGTTTGATCCACACCGCCGGCTGTCGCAAGGCGCGTTCCATCCGGTGACCAAGCGACATCGGTCAGCGCGGCCTCGTGTTTTGCAAGATAAAGGCGTAAGCGGTTTGCAGTAACAGCCTGGGCAAGAGCATGCTCGGCCTGTGCAGAATAAGGGTAGTTCTCAAGTGCTTCCAACCCGAGCAGCACGGCGCGATCGGCATACCCGGCTTCGAGTTCGGCTTTCGCCTGGGAAGCCAACAGGATTCCGGCCTGACGGAGCGACTCCATACGAAGACGCTCGCGCTCAGCTTGCTCTCGTTCTACTAACTCTCTCGAAACTTCCAGAAAAGCCCGCTCCAGAGCATTCATCTCGGCCAGGTTAACCTCAGCCCACTCTAACGCTTGAGCCAGGCGCGCCCCGCGGTAGAGTGCTCCGGGGTCGTGCTCCAGCAGTTCCCATTCCTGGGCAGCCTCGGTCAGGTGACGGTGCAGCCGCAGCCCTTCCCGGTCCTGCGCCAGCCACTCTTGCAGTGTAGGCCATTCGCGAATCAGCGCCTCGTGGGCGACCTCGACTGTGCCCTTGCTGGTCGTAACCAGGCGGGCATCAGCTAGTTTGACCAGCACTTTTTCCCACAGACTGGGTTTGCCATCAGACTCTGGAGGGATCAATTCTTCCAGGGCCACTCTCCTCCGGGTATCCTGTGTACCCTCTCCGATCTCTGTCAGGCGGAGAAAGATTCGGCAGGCTATTTCCTGCTCCTCGGGCGTTAATTCGCCATGGTAAACGCGTTCGGCGGTGTGGGCGATGGCGCCGCGCACGCCGCCTGACCGCAGCGGAGAGTAGAGAGCGGGCAGAGGAACTTCTGGAACTAGTAGATTTAGCGGATCGTCGAAACCACTTACCTAATCAACTTTCTGGAGGTCAGCGTCAGCGTGTTGCCGTTGCTCGCGCGCTGGCGAACAACCCTCCGCTCGTGCTCGCGGATGAACCCACAGGTAATCTGGATAGCGCCGCCGGGCACGATCTCATGGAGCTAATACGCGAATTGAATCTCAGCCAAGGGGTGACTTTTGTAATTGTCACCCACGACCTCGCCGTCGCGCGTGAAACGAGCCGCATCCTGGTAATGGAGGACGGCAAGATTGTTCGTGAGGACGTAGTTGGGTCGCCGCTCGAGGAAGACCTTAAGGTCTGGGCTCATACGGACTTAGGACGACGGATCGTCTCCGGAGCGGAGGGTGAGTTTGAAGGCTTAGACGTTTCTGACGAGCAGCTAGAAGAGATTCGTTCGCTGCTCAGGCAAACAGGAGAGCCCTCCTAAGACGTTCATCCGCTGCAGAGTCAAATCGGGAAGTAGTCCCTTTTGGTTTGCTCATCTTGCATAGAAAATCTAAAATCAAAACTCGGTGTATAAATGATTATTCATGTTGTCAAGGAGTGATTGCCTATGGCTAAACATTTCGTGCTCGTCGCCGGAAACATCGGGTCTGGAAAAACATCCCTCACAGAGCGGCTGGGAGAACGGTTAGGTTGGGATACTGCGTACGAATCTGTGGTTGATAATCCCTACCTCGCTGATTTCTACGCCGATATGGCAGTCTGGGCTTTCCACCTTAATGTCTTTTTCCTTGGCCACCGCGCAGACCAGCATTTAGCCCTGGCTGACTCTAGCGCTTCGACGATTATCGACCGCTCAATATATGAGGACGCGGAGATCTTCGCCCGGGCTGCGTTAAAATTGGGGACGCTTTCTGATCGGGACTACGAGAACTACCGCAAGGTCTTCGATCTCATCGTGGGGAAACTACCTTCCCCGGACCTCCTGATACATCTGAAGGCGCCCGTGCCTGTTCTGATGGGGCGTATCCAACAGCGTGCCAGGGACATGGAATTGGGAATCACCCAGGAGTACCTTGAGCTGCTTGATTCTCTGTATGTGGAATGGATCAACCGCTTCGATATCTGCCCGGTACTGACGATTCGCACGGACGATCTCGATTTCGTCCACCAACCGCGACATCTTGACATCGTGATCAACCGCATCCATGACAAGTTAACCGGAAAAGAGGAACTTCATTTTCCCGATGATTGATCCTTGAGTTTTCTGGAATTTCGAGCCGGAAAGCTCTTTTTAATTCCCCCTACGACTTTACAGCCTTTTTACAAACCCGCTATGATCCTTTCGCGCACTTCCTTGAAAATGTGTGTGTATTCAAAATTGAAGGAGGTTAGCGATGTTTACAAAATGGACGAGGATCATTCTGGTGACCGCTGCTCTTACTTTGGGATTAGTCGGGGTTGCCTATGCCGAAGGTGATGCGCCGGACAACCAGACCCGAGTTGCAGGGGTTATTCTCAATGTGGATTTCCCCGGAAATACGTTCGCTGTGCGCACGCTCAGCGGAACCGATGTGCATGTGCATGTCACGGGTAATACCGAGTATCGCAGCCGCAACGGCGCTGTTCAAGGATTTGAAGATTTGGTCGTTGATATGCGTACCATCGTCGTCGGTCAGGAACGTGGCGATGGGACAATAAACGCCTCAGTGGTATTCGCGGCCACTCCCGAAGAGCTGCCCAACATAATGCGCTTGAAGGGCGAGGTGGGTGGCGTTGGTGGTGATTACTTTACGCTACTCACGGAGGATGGGCGCAGTTTAACAATCAACGTCATCGAGAGCACCCGCTACCGCAGCCGTAATGGAGAAGTGATCACTCTGAGCGATCTAGAGCCGGGAATGGCCGCCCTCGTAACCGCCGTGGATACAGAAGATAACGGCATCGTCGCCCTCGTTGTGGCGGCAGGGGCTCCAGCGGGAGACATCCGTGACCGCATATTCCGCACCACAGGTGAGATCACAGGGGTTGTTCCTGGGCAGGAGACCTTCACTGTTCAATCAAATGAAGGCGAAAGCATCACTTTCGTCACCGGCGAACGGACGAAATTCAGGAGCCGCGATGGATCGGTAACGGGAATCCATGATCTTAAGCGGGGGATGCTCACTATGGTGGGCGCGATTAAGATGGAAGATGGAACCAATCAAGCTCTGGTCGTGCTGGCCGGAAATCCTGAAGACCGCCCTGAGCGTCCCAATATCGTCAGCGCTTCTGGGAAGATTGTCTCGCTTGGGGGAAATTCCCTTACGATCGAGACTCGTTCTGGAGAGCAGAAGAGTTTTTCCGTGGATAGTTCGACTAAATACAAATCTCGAGATGGAAGTGTAAATGGCTTCGGTGATCTTGAGGTGGGTATGGTCGCAATTGTCGCGGGAAGGGATCTCGGCAATGGCGAATTTCTCGCCGTAGTTGTGGGCGCGGGCAAGGCCCCGGCAGAGAGGCCTGAGCGGATGGACGATGTTCGTCCGGAGGTGCTGCGGGATCGTCCCCCGGTCTCGCAGACGAGTTAGAGCCAAAATCCTTAACTTGCTTAGCGCAGTTTGTAATCAAGAAGGATCTGTGGGTCTGCACCCACAGGTCCTTCTTTAAGTGAGAGAGATGCGGTAAGAACAACTATAGACTGAGGTGGTTGAACCATCTGGAGCGATTGCTCGCCTTGCTTCTCGGTTCCTTTTCGATAGGGATCGTCTAGAGCATCACGAAGAAAAACCAGGGTCGGGAGTAAGGGTTTGCCCCTAGACCTTCTTCCAGACATCCATGATATGCAGCGCGTCAACATCCATATCTTGTGGGCTTTCGCACAGGACCCGTCCCCCGCAATTAAATGCGTTGAGCGCCCGGAGCAGAGCATCGAGATTGAAATCCGAATCTTTGAGCATCAGGTGGTTTCTTTCACCCTTTGGACCGAATTCGATACCAGAAAGGTGGCAGTGGAGGCGTGTGAGAGCCTGCTTCCCAAGGTAGGCCTCATAGCGCTCAAGAATTTCTACCCATTCAGCGTAGGAATTGATTGAGCCGTCACCTGCTCGTGCGTGCAGGTGAGCAAAATCAAGACAGGGCTCGACGCCTTCGATCTCTTTGGATAATACGAGCGTGTCATCGAGTGATCCTAATAGGGCGCCCTTACCCATCGTCTCAGGCCGCAGCACAACCATGTTCCCCTGATTACGCATTTCATCAACGCAACCCTGCAGCCTCTGGATTGCAAGGGGCCAGACATCCTCGGGAGGTTGACCGAAGTAGGAGCCGGGATGAAAAACGATGTCCGTTGCTCCAGCGAGGTTCCCATAGAAAGCGGCATCCATCAGGCGCTTACGCCCCTTTGGCCACTCCTCCTTATCGGCATTTAAGTTTATATAGTATGGCGCGTGTACGCTGAGGTGCATTCCCACTTCGTCAGCGGTCTTCTTAATTGCCGCGCAAGTTTTCTCAGAGACTCTCACAGAGCGGACCCAACCAATCTCGAATGCAAGGAGTTCAAGTGTAGCGAGATGACGGATCGTGCCGATGGTCCCTCCAGGTTTCTTGGGAGTAGAGCGGGGCGTTCCGACGGTTCCAAATACAAAATCTGTAAATGCCAAGGTTATCCATCCTTAATTGATCTTAGGCGAGTCGGTATATTGTGGATGCTTACAGTATCTAATTGGATGCATGGAAACCAGGAAGTTTCTTTTCCGGAAAGGATGTTCTTCAGCTTGAGGGGGTAATTACTCGTTTTCTTTCCGGAGCGATCCGGTTTTCGGAGTCTGCTCGCGCGGTATGGAGAAACTGAATGTACTCCCCTCATTCTCCTTGCTCGTAACCCAAATTCGACCCCCGTGCTGCTCGACTACTGTTTTAGCGAGAGCCAGGCCGAGCCCTGTACCATCGATGGGATTATTCGGATCCATTACCGTAACCCGCCCGCGGAAGAGGTGATCGAATACACGGGGAATTTCTTCCTCGGGGATGCCCGGCCCGTCGTCGATTACGCTGATAATTACCTCATCCTCACCCAAGCGAATCTTTATCTCGATCCTGGCTTCATCTCCGCAGTATTTTATCGCGTTGCTTAAGAGATTCGTCATGACTGAGCTCAACCGACCCGCATGGCCCACGATCAATAGCGATTCATCGGGTGGTTCGTAAATTACCGTTTGTTTCTTAGCATCGAAGAGAGGTTGTAAATCCTTGATTGTGTTACGGATTAAATCGTGAAGCTGAAAGGGCTCATAGGCGATGTTAGAGGTTGACTCCACGCGGATTGTTTCCAGCAAACCGCTTATGAGGTTGGTCATGCTGTCGGTTGCGCGCTGCATCATGTTAAGCGCCTTGCGCTGCTGGTCGCTCAATTCAGCATCATTGAGTAAATCTGCCCCCAAACGGATTGCGTTAAGTGGGTTCTTCAAATCATGGGCGGCGGTGCCGAGAAGTTGAGAGCGCATTCGATCGATCTGCTTAAGTGCAGTGATATCCTGCATTACCGCAACCCGACCGACATCTGTGATTTCGCTGATCGTCGCATAGAGTACGCGTTCTGTAGGTGTCGTCACTTCGATACTTGTTGGAAAGGTGATCTCATCTTCCATTAGAAGGTCACCGAGCGGGTGATCGACGAAAATCTCAGATGCGAAGCGATCTTTTGCCAGGTCAGGGTTAATTCTGAAGACTTGTCCTGCAGTTTGATTGACCAGAATGATGCGACCGTTGATGTCCGTTAGAACAACAGCATCCGCTGTTTCCACCAATGTGGCTTCAAGGCGTGAGCGCTCATCGGCCACACCCCGGAATAAGCCGGCATTCTCGAGGGAAACGGCAGCCCAGGATGAAACCGAAGTTAGTAGTTGCTGGTCTGTTTCTGTAAATGCGCCGCGAGGGTGATTGATGGCTTGGATCGCCCCCATGACCTCCCCCCGCTGCTGAAGTGGAACGCAAAGCACAGATGTGGTCAGGATGCCAGTTTGGCCGTCGATCGCGCTTTGATATAGGGGGTTTGTGCGAACATCATTCACAATCAAAGGGCTATTATTGCGAGTGACCCATCCAGCGATTCCCTCTTCCAGTCGAATGGCTACATCTCGAAGTCGCATCCGCGTGCCACCACTGGCTTTTAACATCAATTTCTCTTTCTCGTCGTCGAGAAGGAAGAGAACGACCGCTTCTGCTTTCAAGAGATTTTGGGATTGCTCCATCGCCTTTTGGAGAGCGACTTCCAGGTCAAGCGTGGAGGTCATCTCCTTGCCGATAATACTTAATTCTTGTAGCTGGCTGGCTCGGGCTTCTGCTGTTTCGAAGTGAACTGCATCCTGGATTCCGACAGTCCCGATATTGATAATCGCCTGAGCGAGTTCCAACTCCTGCTCATCTAAATCGTGCCCTCCCTTGTTGTAGAGAAGGCGGACCAGCCCAAGAGTTTCTTTGCGCGTGGCTAGTGGGAAAATCGCTGCGGTGGAGATCCCTTCCGCTTCCAGCATGGCGATATCTTTCGCGGATCCCGAAGGTGGTGTGAGGCTGATGATCTCGGGTTTGAGTTCTTTTTGCACCTTCTGGTGGACTGGGTAATCCGGCATTTTATCTGCCACAAGAGAAACCACAGTTTGCTGCATTGATTTCCCTAGCTGTTGCCGGAAACGGTACGTCTCGCCCTTGCCTTCATCGAAGGCGAATATTTCACAGGTATCGGCTGATGTCGCTTTTAACAGGTGAGCTGCGGTCTGCTTGATTGCTTCTTGCCGATCCAATGTGCCAGTGATGGCATGGCTGGCCTGGTAAAGCAGAGAAAGCTTATGCAGCAGGAAGCTCTGGCTTGTGGTTTGCTGGGCCAGGGTAAAAATCTCTGCTGCCCGCGAGGCCAGGACCTCCAGCGTTTCTAAATCTTTTTCGCTATAAGGATCGGGTTGATCTTTTGCGGTAAAAAGCAAACCGATGATCTTGTCGTCGCTCAAGCAAGGCGCACAGGCGACAGTGCCGGGGGCAAGGGGCAGGCCGAGTGATCCGGTATCGCCATTTGTGGAAATTGCGCGCTTCGAAGAGAAGACTTCCAGCAAGAGAGGGTGGTCGGAGCCGAGTGCAACCCGACCGAGGTCGCGCAGTGGCAGACCGTGAGCGAAGCGAGGTGTATATCCCCCATCCGTTTTGTCGACATCATAAAGTGCGGCTCGGTCTGCAGAGACCAATTCACACGTCAGGAGAAGCAGGCTGGTCAGAGCCTGCATCGGGTTGTTGATATCGAAAGAGCTCGTAGCTGCTTGATAAAGATTTCCGCGCAGTTCCGTTGATTCCATGTGTTGGTGCCCTGAGAAGTAGATTAAGGTTGGATTGACTCGACATCACGAATTATGGCATAGATCAACCCACCCTGCAATGAACATAAAGTTCTATCGGCGGTAGCGATGTAGCACTATTGAGATGGGTACGGACTAAAAGAGCGAGGTGATTTTAATGATGAGCGGGGGACCAAGAATGAGAAGCCCCACGAGAATGGCGACAAGTGAGGAAATCAAGACTGCTGCTGCACCGACATCTTTTCCAACCCGTGCAAGCGGGTGAATCTCGGGGCTTGCCAGGTCGACGATGGCCTCGAGGGCTGTATTTAGGAATTCCGAGACCCAGACTAATCCAATCGTAATTAGGAGTATTGCCCCAGAGAGCCTGTCTAGACCCACCCATATCGCAACTGTGAAAACAAGTATTGTCGCCACGGCGTGAAGCCAGGCATTTCGCTGAGTGCGAATTACGTACAGCCAGCCTGCAAATGCGTGCTGGAAGGAGGCAAGACGGGATTGGGCTCTCTTGGGAGATGTCATCCGTTTCATTCCAGTGATTGGATCGTGATTCCTAATTGGTTCAGAATTTGTTCTTGATGAGCCCACATCCGCTCCTTTTCCTGCGGGAGAATGTGGTCAAATCCAAGCAAATGCAATGTGCCATGTACGGTCAGCAACATCAGCTCGTTGTTTGTTGAGTGTTCTGCACGCTTGGCCTGCTCTTGTGCTATCGGCACGGCAATGATGATGTCACCGAAATACATCAGGTTAAGATCCGGGTCAACCGTGCCGTCGGGGAAAGAGAGCACGTCTGTGGAAATGTCTTTGCCGGAGAATTCTCGGTTGAGCGTCTGCATCTGCGTTTCATCGGTAAGGACGACTGTGAGAGCGCCGCTCTCAGCTTTCTCTGCAGCTAACGCGGCTAACGCTGCACGTTCTACATCAGATGTATATTCGCTGTATGCGCTGTTGGACTTAACATGAGCCAGATGGGTCATGAGGGTTCCATCTATGTGGATTGCACAGGCCGCGTATCTTCCTGGCTTTGACTGTTCTCCGCAGGTGATTTAGGGTACTGGATTCGCGGGTGATAGATGTTTGTAAGCGTTTTAACGAAGGATCGCCGAATGGTAGCTAGATCCCGTAAAGTGAGATCCGTCTTGTCGAGTTGTTTTTCTTCCATGCGGTTGCTGATTATCCACTGTACGATCTCATTGATCTCTTCTTCACTTTGGGGTTTCTTGGCCCGAACGGCAGCTTCCGCGCCATCGGCGAGCATAAGCAGCGCCGTCTCTCGAGAACGTGGCACAGGTCCTTTGTAGGTGTAGTCTCGCTTATCCACTTTTTCAGCATCTCCACCGATAGCTTCGAGTGCTTCGCGATACTGGAAGGAGACTCTCAGCGTCCCATGATGTTCGGCGATGAAGGCTTGGATGCTCTGTGGGATACGATGTTTGCGCGCCAGAGACAAGCCTTCGGGGACGTGGGAAAGGATGATGTTGGCGCTTGTTTTCGGGTCTAGCTGCTCGTGGATGTTCTGTCCGGGCACTTGATTCTCGATGAAAAATTGTGGATGAAGGGATTTCCCTACGTCATGATATTGAGCGCCAACCCGGGTGAGCAGAGGGTTCACGCCAATCTCGCGTGCGGCTTGTTCCGCCAGGTTTGCTACTTGAAGACTATGCTGGTAGGTGCCCGGGGCGTCGCGCAGGACCTGTTGTAGAAGCGGATGGTCCGGTCTGGAAAGTTCAAGCAGCTGCAAATTCGTGGTAATGCCTAAAAGATTGCCAATGATTAAGAGTAAACCAAAGCCAAGGCTGGCAGAAAGTAAACCGCTGACGAGCGAAACCATTAATAGGGTTGCTTTGCCGATGATGTCCATGGCGGGATCTGGGAGGCGGAAGATAACAATTACAAGGGCGGAACCCATTGCGGCAGCAAACCCGGCGGTGGTGAACGAACTTAATCGTTCGGCTCGCTTGATCATTAACGATCCAAGGATTCCGCTGATGATGGCGTATAGAGCGAGTTCAAGACCACGGGGCGCCAGAAAACCGGCAATGATCCCGATGAGGAGCGAGACCATCACCCCCAGGCTGGGGCTAAAAAAGACCGTGACCAGAATCGGTAGAGCGGCATACGGGAAAACATAGGGAAACACGGTTCGGCCGGGTATCAGGGCCTGCATGCTGAGGACGATGATAATGAAGAGCAGGCTAAGCGTAAAAGCGAGATTAGCCCTGGTTATTTCCTTGGGGTGTATGCGGTAGGCGAAGATCGTGAAAATGCCGATCAGAAGGATGACCAATAGAGACCGAATAGCGATCTCCAGCCAAGGGTTGGGGGGCTTGAGAAGGTCAAATTCCAACAGTGCTTCGATTTCAAGCGCGCCGACGACTTCCCCCCGACTGAGGATCGTCTCTCCTTCGACATAGGTTTTAATGACCGGCTCGACGGATTCTCTGGCCGCAGTTCGGGCGGCTTCCGTGGCATCAACGTTAAGAATGGCGTTAGGAGTAACGAACGGGGGGGCAAGTACCTCGACGATCGTTGCCTGATTTTCCGGAAGGGAAATGCTCACCAATGCAGGTATGGTTCTTCTCGCTTCCTCGATTCGACCCTCGCGAATTTCATTGCGCATGACTTGCTCAACAACGGTGAGCGTTTCAGATTTTACGGTTTGCCAGTGCAAGTCTGATAATTCTAAGATCGCAAGCGAAGTTCCGGTATCTAGACGGATGTCGGACATTGAGCTCAAGTCGGATAGCTTTTCCTCATTTGTAGAGTAAGGATCGCTGCGGACCGAATCAATGAATGTAAGCGTAGCCTGAAGCCGTTCTAACTGACGCCTGGTGATATTGGTGTCCGGTTGGTCATACACTTGGGCCACGCTCTCGCTGGCTGAGGTTTGTTCTCGTTCAGTTAAGACATCGCTGACATATGACAAATCATAGAGAGCATGAATATCCTGGGGGGCGACGTCGCTAACCTGCAAGCCGTATGTTTGAGCGCTGTTGTTAATAGGAAGAGAGAGCGCAGCGATCGTTCCAATGATTACAAAAAGCAGAATGAACCAAAGACGGGCTGCTGCTAATGCATTCCGCAAACGTTCTAGAGTGGTCAGGTCTGTGCGTGCCGTATCGTCCATCAATCCTTCTGTGGGGGTGAGAGAAGCTCACGGACGAGGTCGCTGGCTATTTTACCATCGGCCCGTCCTTGTATCTGAGGCATAAGGACCTTCATGACTTTGCCCATATCCTGAGGGTCGGACGCGCCAACTTCCTCGATTGATCGTTGAACGATCTCTCTGAGCTCATCCTCCCCGAGTGGCTGGGGAAGGTATACCTGAAGAACTTCGATCTCTGCAAGCGTGGAGGCGAGGAGATCATCTCGCCCTGCTTGCTTGGCTTCTTCAATAGTCTCTTGACGGGTTTTCACTTCCCGTTGGATGATGCCCAGGATGGTCGCTTCATCGAGATCGTCTTGACGTTCGATCTCGACGAGTTTAATAGCGGAAAGGACCATGCGCAAAGACCGTTTCCGCACATCGTCCTTTGAGCGCATCGCTTCTTTGAGGTCAGCTTCAAGTGTCTCTTTGTTTATCATGCGTCCATTATACCTATGGTTTTTCATCATTGTGAAGGCTAGTGCCGGTTTCTTATTTACTTGCGCATAGCCACATATGGATTTCCTAGGGTTACAGAGCGGTATTTTGCAGGCTCGTCTGCAGCTGTTAATCGTGAAGTTGATGCATTGATGTTCAAGGGACCAATATCATGAAAAGGCCTCGCCATATGATTCAGAAAGAGCATGACCGCTAAGGATAATGTGCAGGTTAATCTCGGTATAAAATCCAGTCAAGCTGGAAATCTTCCGCGGAAGACTAATTACGTGTTGTAATTCGTGATAATTCGCCCCTGCATGTCTCCTTTTACAGAACCGAGAATTTCCACATCTGAGATTTGATTCCAACGATCTTCGTCGTCGCTCGCTTTTATCCGTAGGTAATTACCTGTCAGTCCAGAGAGCTGCCAGCCAGCCTCTCCGAGATCGGTCGTGCTCTCCCAGAGAACGGGTAAGATTTGCCCGATAAATGAGTGGCGGTAATGCTCTGCAGACCGTGCGAATGCCGCTCTCATAATCGCGCTGCGTTCACGGCGTACAGCTATGGGGACGACAGGGTTGAAACCTGCAGCTGGAGTGCCCTCACGTTCGGAGAAAGTGAAGACATGACCCCCAGCAAAATTCATCGTCTCAACGAAGGCAAGACTATCATTGAACTCCTCTTCCGTTTCACCGGGGAAACCGACGATGATATCCGTCGTTATCGCAACATCTGGGATCGCTGCCCGGGCTGCTGTGATCAGTTTCGAGAAGTCATCTGGCGACGTTTTCCTTGCCATGCGACGAAGTGTGGCATCAGAACCGGATTGCAGAGGAAGATGCAGGTGACGGCAAAGCCTGGCGTCTTGCCAGAGCGAGAAGAAATTTGCATCTAAGTTCCAGGGCTCAAGAGAGGACAACCGCAAGCGTGGAACGTTCGTCTCTTTTAAGAGGATTTGGATAAGGTCCTGTAAACTGCTGCCTTGGTCCAGGTCTCTCCCCCAGGATCCAAGATGGACGCCGCAGAGCACAATCTCCTGGGTCCCCCCTCGGAGCGCAGCGTGGACCTCCCTTAATACTGTTGCCGAAGGGAGACTCATGGCCGCGCCGCGCGCTACAGTCGTAACGCAGAATGCACAACGATTATTGCAGCCATCCTGGACCTTAATGAACGCCCGCGTACGCATTCTCGATCCGGGAAGTGGTTCGCGTTGAAGCGGCTCCCGATTAAATAGCTCGGGCGGCTGGCCAAGGAGGTCTGCGACGAGGCGGCTCTTGTCATCGTTTTTCACAACGCGAGTGACTTTTGGAAGCTCGAGGGCGCTATGTTCTTCAAGTGTAGCCCAGCATCCTGTGAGGATGATTTGATCGACTCCTGCTCTCGCAGCCTGTCGTGTTTTCTGTCTGGAATCAGCGTCCGCTCGCCGAGTAACTGTGCAGGTATTGATCACCGCCAGATCGGCCTGAGCCGGATCACCAACGAGTTCGCAACCTGCCAGCCGGAAATCGCGACCGATGCGCTCTATCTCGCTTTGATTTAGACGGCAACCAACGCTGTCGAGAAACACTTTCATGGATGGCTTTAAGCAACCTCAGGGTTGTACTGTGGAGAAATTATCAAAACGAATCTCGACGCCGGGGGCTGCGTAAGTGCCGGCGATTAACCCCACGTCGCCCGTGCGTATATCTTCAACGATGGCCTCAGCCACGCGTGAGTTGTTAACATATAAGGTCAGGCGATCCCCGACACATTCTGCCTGGATGAAATTCCCCTCATCCCCCGTGTGTACGGCATCTGTCGGGAGCAGGGATTCATCGCTTAAGAGTGTCTTCTCGCCATCTACATAGTGTCCTATACCGGCAAAACCATCGCTTGAAATGAGGAAGAAGATGAAATTGCTCGGATTCTCATATCTACAGATCACGCCGAAGGCATTATCGTCCGGCCCTTTAACTCTTTCGGCCTCGACGCTTATCCAAACATCCTGGAAAGATAACTTGGGAAGACTCCAGGCGACGGTCTCCGGAGTAAAAATCTCAATGTGATATCCGCCATCCTGGTAATCTGCTCGATAGACATCATCCTGGTAGCGATCCCAGCCGCTTGAAGTGCGAGAGAAGTCGTCCTGGAATAGAACTTCACCCGAACCGGCTGAAGGATACAGCCAATTGCACCCTCCAAGGCAGATTGAGAAAACCGCGATCAGGCTCGCGGTGAAGGAGATTCTGCGCATTAATATCACGTTTCTTTCACCCAGCCGCATTCTAGCACAGCCTATTCATTTGCAACGAGCGACAATTTTAGCGAACAGCCAATTCAAGCCAGCGTTTTGCGAGCGCTTGATAACGTTCAGGTGCGTTCAGAGAGGAGGCCAACTGCATGGCAGCCCATGCCCCACTTCGGTTCCCCTGGGCGTCGAATAACAAACCCAGATAATACTGAGTTTGTGCGTTAGATGGATCCAACGTAACGGCTCGCCAGAGAAGGCGTTCTGCCAGAATGTAGTTGTCGAGCAGAAAATGGGTGTAGGCCAGTTCGGCAAGAGGGGCTGTTTCTCTTGTGCTTAATGCAACTGCATTTCGAGCCGCAGGAAGCGCAAGCGTATGGATATCTACTTCATATTGATTGGAGAATCTCGCCAGCAATAGCCAGAAATCGGGATTCTTTGGATCGAGGGCTGCTGCCTGGCGATAGGCAGCGGATGCAGCCACGAGATCTCCAAGCCCAATATATACCTCACCTAATTGTGCTGCAATTGCCGGGTTGAGCGGGTCGAGTTGAGCGGCAACGATCAAGGCATCTCTCGCCTGTTCCTCCTCGCCTGCATTGAGCCAATGAAGGGCCAGGAAGATATGCGGTAGGGATTGGTCAGGTAGCGCGTCGGCAGCGGCAAGCAGATCATCCAGCCCGTTCTGCCCTATTTGGTCTTTTGATAAACCCAGATAGGCACGAGCCTCATGAATGTTGGGATCGATTTCCAGCAATCTTTCAAGAGAGGATAGCGCTAATTTCCATCGGCCGTGACGGGCGAAGATTTGCCCCACTTGTGCCATAGGGTAAATGGGAGATGGATCGTTAGTTGAACTCTCGATCGCAAGAATGAGATCGATTGCTAGTTGAGGCGTTTGTTCTGCTCTCTGGGCGAGCGCATGAAGGAGCGGCAGAGAATCCACCGGCGCCAAAGCCGCTTTCGCATACGCGTAGGCCTCCTCCGTCTCAGGGTTGAGTGATGTCGTCTTGGCCAGCGCCTCGAAGATTGGAAGCGCCTCGTCGAGATCGTTGGAAGTAAGCCGTTGCAGTGCAAGCTGCTCGATGTCCGGGACTGATTCCGGGCAATCTTTGATCAGGCTTTGCCAGGCATTGTCTAACCCGGTGGTCTCTCCCGCGCGGATGTTTATCCTTTGACGGAGGCAATAGGCTTCATGGCTCTGCAAGTTGTGGACTTCTAGCGCGTCTAGATGAGCGTTGGCTGTATCCATATCATCCAAATCTAAAGCCAGCTCGGCGACTTCCAGGTGCAATCCCGCAAGGGCTTTCTCAAACTTTATCGCGTATTCGAGCTGCTCGATGGCGATCTCGAGATTCCCAGACTTAAGGGATGCCTGTGCTGTTTGCAGGGGATGGAGAAAGGGTTGCGCGATCGGTGATGGCGAGAGCACAAGGAGAAGGAGGATCGTGATGGTCAGCGTTTGCCAGTGCCGGCGGAGTTTTTCAAGCATGATTAATTCCGTTGAACCCTGGGTGAATTATAGACCGAGATAGGGAGAGCGGATATTTCTTCCGTTTAATGTTAAGGGTCGAAGCAAATGAAGTGAAGCCCAGACGGGATGAACCTCCCGTTGTCATGTGATAATGGACACCAAAACACGTCGAATCCACAAGATAGGTTGTCTCGCCCAGTTTGAGCGTCTATAATCGAGGTGTGTTTTTCTGGAGGTAGTGTGGATGGATTTTCGTCTCACGACGGAACATGAGATGGTTCAGAAAATGGTTCGCGATTTCGCTCGCAAGGAGGTCGCGCCCACTATCAAAGAAGCCGATCAGGAACAGGAGATGGCCGCTCACGTCCTGCCCAGGATGGGGGAGTTGGGCATTCTTGGCATCTGCATCCCGGTGCGTTACGGTGGGCAAGGGATGGACTACATCTCATTGGGTTTGGCAAGCGAAGAACTTGAAGTAATCGATACCACTTTGCGAGTGGTGATGTCTGTTCACAATGGTTTAGCCAGTATGACTCTCTTCCAGTGGGGGACTGAAGAACAAAAAATGAAGTACCTCGTCCCCATCGCACGGGGGGAGAAGATTGGCTGTGGGGCGTTCTCGGAGCCCGGCGCTGGTTCGGATTTTGCGAATATACTGATGACGGGCAAGCGGGACGGAGATGAGTACATCCTGAACGGCGAGAAGATGTGGATCTCACTCGCAACCAAAGCGGATTTTGCAGTCGTAACGGTTCGAACCAAATCTGATGTGGCGAAGCCCAGCGAGGGGCTTACCGCATTTATTGTTGAGCTGGATCGGCCTGGGGTTACACGGGGGGATATCCATGGAAAGCTAGGCGTGCGTGCCGGGTCAACGGGATGGATTTCATTCCAGGATGTGCGTGTGCCGCTTGAGAATCGAATTGGGGAAGAGGGCGAGGGATTCAAGGTCACGATGACCGCTTTCGACCATGGTCGGTACACGGTCGCCGCAGGGGCGACAGGGTTAATTCGCGCCTCACTTGAGGCCAGCGTGGCGTATGCAAAAGAGCGAAGCTCCTTTGGAAAACCAATCGCTCACCACCAACTCATCCAGGAGAAAATTGCACGCATGGCGCGCGATTATGAAATCGCTCGTTTGCTCTATCTAAAAGCCGGTTGGATGAAGAACGAGGGAGTGCGCAATACCTTTGAGACCTCCATCGCAAAACACTTTGCAACGGAGGCTTCCTTTCATGCCGCCTCTGAAGCCATTCAGATCCATGGGGCTTATGGATTCAGTGATGAATACGATGTGGAGCGATTCATGCGCAATGCGCGCGGGGCTATGATTTATGAGGGCAGCAGCGAAATCCAGACTTTAATCCAGGCGGATTATGCGCTTGGGTATCGTAAAGATAAAGCAGTCCGATGTGAGCTTCCGGCGTATGACTCGCAAGTGTGGCAGTGATAGGCAATCGAGAAGTTGCTGTTAAGACGTGAGATCGTGGAAAATCATTTCTAAGATAAGGAGGAACCCTTGAATATCGTTGTCTGTGTAAAACAAACTCCCGATACAGCCGCAACGGTCACCGTTGAAGACGGGAAAATCTCCTGGGGGGATGCGCCCTTGGTGTTGAATCCCTGGGACGAATTTGCCGTCGAAGAGGCTCTGCGCTTGAAGGAAGCGCATGGTGGTGAGGTTACGGCGATCAGCCTTGGCCCTGAAGATGCCAAGGAAGCTCTAAAGCAATCGCTGGCGATGGGATGTGAGAACGCAATCCTCGTGAGCGATCCTTCATTTGCCGGCCTCGATTCGCTGCAGGTCTCTAAAGTGCTTGCAGCGGCAGTTGAGAAAGTCGGCGAGGTGGACCTCGTCTTCTTCGGCAGATCCTCGGTCGATACCGATTCGGGCATAACCGGTTCGCAGGTCGCACGTCGATTGGGCTGGCCGGCGCTATCGCTCGTCGCGGTTATTAATTCCCTGGATCCTGAAAGCAAGCAGTTGGAAGTCGAGCGGATGTTGGATGAAGGCCGGCAGCAGGTAAAGGCTTCGTTCCCCGCCGTAATCTCCGTCGTTAAGGAGATCAATGAACCCCGATATCCATCCTTCATGGGGATTCGTAAAGCATCAAAGGCGGAGATTCCCATCTGGTCCGCTGCAGAGTTGGGTCTCGAAGGGGGCTTGGAGTCGGCGCTGACCTGGCCTGATGTTTACGCCATACCAAAAGTCGAGACTGAATGTGAGTTCGTAGAGGGGGAAACCCCTGAGGAGATCGCTGCGAAGTTAGTTGATCGCCTAATAGAAGAGAAGGTGGTCTGATGACTAATAAAGTTCTCGTTTACGTAGATCACTTCAATGGCGAGGCTTTGCCTGCTTCCTGGGAAGCGATTGGAGCAGCCCGGAAGATCGCCGAATCCCTCGGTTCGGGAGTCACGGCGGTCATCGTTGGGCAGGATGTTCAACTGCTCGCCAAGCAGGCGATCGAATATGGCGCAGACGACGCAGTTGTTGCTGAGAACCCCGCTCTGACGGATTTTCAACCAGAGCCCTATGCAGATGTGCTCTCGAAAGCAGCTGCTGAGGCGGATGTGCTTCTCCTACCCACCTCAGGGCGGACGCGTGAGCTCGCAGCAATGGTCGCTGTGGACCTCGAAACGGGCATGGCGCCAGATGTGATCGAGATCGAAGTCGATGGCGGATTGGTGCTTGCCACTCGCCCGATTTACGCTGGCAAACTGCTCTCCAAAGTGGTTATAAAAGAACGCAAACCGCAGATTCTAACAACGCGAAGCCGTGCATTCCCAAAACCAGAGCCGGATGCAAGCCGCAGCGGGGAGGTCACAAGCCTCGAGTTTGAGCTTGGAGAAGTTCCCACGGAGGTTCTTGGTTATAAAGATGCAGAAGGGGGAGCGAGTCTTACGGATGCGGCAGTCATCGTCTCCGGGGGCCGCGGGGTTTCGAACAATCCCAGCCTGACACCCCCAGACGAGATTACGGATGAAAAGGAGCAGGAGATCTGGCGTGCTCAGCAGGGTTTCGGGCTCGTAGGTGATCTTGCTGGTGTGCTCAACGCAGCCATGGGGGCGAGTCGTGCGGCGGTGGATGCGGGCTATATCCCTTATGCCAATCAAGTAGGGCAAACCGGGAAAGTCGTCTCCCCCGATCTGTACATCGCCAACGGGATATCCGGCGCCATTCAACATCTTGCCGGGATGCGCACATCTAAAACGATCGTTGCCGTCAATAAGGACCCCGAAGCGCCGATCTTCAAGTTAGCGCGCTTTGGTGTTGTCGGCGATCTGTTTGATGTTGTCCCTGCGCTCACTGCAGCCTTCAAGGAGCGACTCGGTAAATAGCGATAGTTGTAAATATGTGAGTGTGACTTTGCAGGGGCGCAGCTTATGCGCCCCTGCATTTGTTAAGTTTTAGGCGACGCTATCAATTACAGGTAGAATGAATAGTTCTTCGACATTCCGGCCTTCGTTTTCGCATAGCCATCTTTGAGGAAATCGTGATCGGTTGAAATCTATGATGCAGTATTTGAAATTGTTCTTTCGTATGGCTCGCCCCAATCAAATTCTGCTTATTGCCCTGGTTTTCTCATGGGGGATTCTGATGGCTCTGGTACGGGGATCAGCATGGTCTTCCCTTTCATACCTGCTTGGATTAGGGGCTGCGATCCTGGTTTCTGTCTCCATTCACTTCGTGAACGAGTATGCAGATTACGAAACGGATAAGTTGACCAAGAGGACGCCTTACTCGGGTGGGAGTGGCGCTCTCCAGGACTTGGGCCTCGATAAAAATCTCGCTCTCAGGGGCGCGATTCTGGCGATGATCCTTGGTTTCACGATTGCTATCTTTGCTATCATAATGGGGCACCTTCCCTTGCAGGTGCTGACTATCCTGGGATTGGCGACCTTCTTTGGTTGGGGCTATTCGCTCGAACCCCTGAAGCTCGCGTGGCGAGGGTGGGGGGAGATCGATAACGCGTTGCTCGGCGCATGGTTGTTGCCGATGTACGGTTATTCCGTGATCCATCACCGGGTAGACACCTTTATCATGGCTGCAGCTGCTCCATTCGCGATGCTTGCTTTTGTAAATCTTCTGGCAACGCACTGGGCGGACCGGGAGGCGGATCGCGCAGTTGGCAAACGTACGCTGGTCACAAAACTTTCCAAACCCCAACTGCGAATCTTGTACTTCTTAATGATGCTGGGCGCATATGTGTGGGTTTACTGGAGCTCCCAATATCCGCCGCTGGTTAAGCTAAGCAGCTTCATCGTCGTTCCGGTGAGCCTCTGGGGTTTTGCCAGCTTCACCAAACAGGACAATCCGGCACCTTCCGTATTTGCGATGGTTGCCTTCCTTCTCGTCCAGATTATCTCCTGGGGCTATATCTACGTTTCGTAAGCAAAGCCGCTATCCAAGCGTAAGACCTCGTGTGAAACTGAAAAGCTGGCCTGCGAATGAGAGACCAGCTTTACGTTTTGATGAGCGAGATCAAGGTTATTGCTATTGGATCGGCAGGCCTTGCGCCACCCAATCTCGAATTCCACCCAGATCGTACACTTGTTGGTAGCCGTTCTCAACCAGGATCTGCGCTGCGGAGGCGCTGCGGTTGCCGCTGCGGCAGTAGACCACGACAGGAGTGCCCCCTGGCACTTCATCCAGTCGGGCTGGTAATGTCTCAACCGAGATATTGACGGCATTTTGGATGTGCCCGGAGGCGAATTCCTCTGGTGTGCGAACATCGACGAGCAGGTGTGGAGTGCCATCACCGAACTCATTTTGATATTCGAGCGGAGTGATGCGTTGGGAGGCAATAACGGGCGCGGTTGCCGTGGCGGAATTGGCAGTGGAGATCCAGGCGGCACCGCTAATGATGAGAACAAGCACCGAGAGGGTAATGATGATCGTGCGCTTCGAAGGTTGAGATGATCGGGATTTCTTTGTCATAACAGATATGTCTTCCTTTTCTTGGTGATAAATTTGATCAAGGATTGTATCTTAAAGACGCCCGGCGTGGTTGGCTTGATCGAGTTTGCTACCGATCATGCGTTCAAAAAGTGAAGTTGTCGTCGTTTGGCTCCATCCTGTATATAGGGTCTTTTGTGTCTACAGTGAAGTAAATGTGGGGGTAAAAAGTCTATTGTGTTCGTGTTTCCCATCGTTTCTACTCGTGCTCCACCATGGAGCAAGGAGGGGAGGGCGACTCTTGTCACCGAAGGATCGCAATCTCTAAAGATAATACGTTTGTTTTCCTATATAATCCTATATAATTAGAACATAAGGGAAGAGAACATGGATCATACCACTCTAGACCAGCGTCTAAATGATTTACCAGCTTCCGTGTGGCAGAAAATTGCCCAAATTGATGAACTCAAGGGGCAATGGATTGGGGGTGTAAAACTTGGTCCCCAGGTATTGGGAAGGTTAAAGAAATCTGTATTGGTAACTTCTACTGGTGCATCTACACGTATTGAGGGGGCGAAGTTATCCGATGAAGATGTTGAGAAGTTGATGAGGGGGATCGATATCCAACGGTTTTCAGATAGGGATAAGCAAGAAGTTCAGGGATATTATGAACTCTTAAACAATGTTTTTGATTCCTGGAATAGGGTCAGGTTTACGGAAGGTTTAATCAAGCATTTTCACCTCGAGGTGTTGAGGTATGTTGAAAAAGACGCCCGACATCGCGGGGAGTATAAGAAGCAGGAGAACCAGGTTCATATGATTGATGAAGCTGGGCAATCTGTTGGAATCCTTTTTGAGACAACCCCGGCTTATCTAACTCCCAAAGAGATGCAAGAATTAGTGGAGTGGACACAAGAGGTAATCAATAACCAGAGTTATCACTCTCTACTAATCATTGCTAACTTCCTGGTTCAATTTCTGCAAATCCATCCATTCCAAGATGGGAATGGGCGCATATCACGCATATTGACCAATTTACTGATGCTGCAAGCTGGTTATGCCTATATGCCTTATGCATCCCACGAAAAAATAATTGAGGATAATAAGCCTGAGTATTATCTAGCCTTGCGGCAAAGCCAAAAAACTTTCAAAACAGACCAGGAAATCATTGTGCCCTGGTTAGAGTTTTTCTTAGATGTCTCACTCCATCAATCCCGAATAGCACTCGAGTTGTTCTCGGACGAGAATGTTGAAAAGTTGCTATCACCACGTCAACTTGAGGTCTGGTCATATATGCAGGATGAGATTGAAGTGACGCCCAGGGAGTTATCCGAGAATTTGGGGATTCCTCGGCCAACAATCAACCAGGTGTTGGACAGATTGCTCGATCTGAAAAAGGTTGAGCGCCTTGGACTTGGTAGAGGAACGCGGTATAGGATAAGCCAATAAAGTGATTAAATAAACGATTATCGGACTCCCATATAAAAAAAAGCTACCTGAAATTATAAGGCAGCTTTCTTATCAATAAATTTGTTGGTTGCGCTTAATCGGTGCCATGAATGGTGGTTTATTAGATATACAGATCTCTCTTTGAGTACGTCACATACGCGCCAATCATGCTCACAGCAATGATTCCGACAGACAGCCACACAAAAGTAAGGTCGATTTTTGACTCATGCAGCAGCATAGCAGGGTCGAAATATTTGAACGGTGAAAAGTATTTCAAAAACTCCAGATCCTCGCTCATACCAGCAATAATGGAGAGGAAATAGGTTCCAAGCAATAGGAATACCGCCGTAGAGCTGGCCCGCTTGTGCTGTTTCATCGCACATCCCAGGAAAATACCAACTGCCAGGAAGACAATCTGGACGATAAACAGCGCCAGCATACCCAGGGTAAGAAATTTATAAAAATCCTCACCAGGTTGATACTTAGACACACTGACCAGTGTGATGCCCCAGGTGATGCCCAGTAAAGCAATGGAATTAACAAGCGCCGCTAGAGTTTTTGCGGTGACGATGCTGCTCCGTCGAACCGGTAAGGTAAGAGAAAACTCGACGGTTTTGTCCCGCTCTTCTTTCGAAATAATATCGCTTCCCCACATCACAGCAGAAATGGATAAAAGGAGACCAAAGAACGTGATCATCACGCCAAAGAAACCCGATATCGTGGTTAGATTGAAGGCATTCATATTAAATGCCGCCAGCATCGCGGGCGGCATACCATTTAAAACCTCAAGGAGTTCGGGATTTTCATAATACGCAGTGAACTTCGCGAAGCCCACGGTGTTGAACAAGATAACGATCACACCCCATATGAGCAGAGATTTGAAATTCGCCTTTAGTTCTCGGAAAAAGATATTCACATCTCCTCCTTACACCGCCGAGCGGATATTTCTTCTTGAATACAACACATAGCTGCCAATGATAGAAATAACGATTACTACAACGCTTATCCACGCCAGGGGCAAATCATAGGCTGCGTGCTTGAGGATGTAGTTTGGCTCAAAATGCTTAAAAGGCGACAGGATTTCCAGCTTGTCCTCCCCGATCATTCCGCCAAAAGCATTCAGCACATACAGTCCAAACACTAGCGCCATCGAATATGGCGGTACGCTTCTTACCCTTTTCACCAGCAATGAGATGAGCATCCCCACCGTGAGGAAGAACAATTGAAAAATCGCGATGCTGAGCATCAGAACTAGCACGGGCTTCGTCTCAAATTGCCCTCCATCGCTATACATGCGCAGGAATACAAAACTGCTGATCCAAACAACAAGATTTGTGATGGTCAGACCCGTTATGGCCGCGAGCAACTTGCTGGTCATGATCTTTGTGCGCCCTACCGGTTTCGCCAGCAGGAAGTCAGCCGTCAGGTCCGTTTCCTCAACAGAGACCAATGAAAACCCATAGTTGGCAGCCTGGATCGCCAGGCCGATCTGAATGAAGAGGAAAATGAGTCCGAAAAAACCAAGGATAGTAGACATGTCTATATCCGTCATTCCAAACGCGATTAAAAACTCCTCTGGAAAACTTGCCATCATTTCATTGAAAAGTTTTGCATCAATTTCGATCGAAGAGAAAATGGATAGATAGATGAAAATCATTAATGCGACGGCCAAGGACCATCCGATCACAGAATTAATTTTCATCTTGAATTCATGCTTATAAATATTCATAGCATCACCTATTCGTAATAGTGCATGAAGATCTCTTCTAAGGTAGGCTCTTCGATCGTCACATCAGATACATCTTGCGCACTGATTGCTCTCGTGATCCGATTAATATCACCCTTATAGAAGAAATTGACAGCGCCATTTTCCTTTTCTAGATTAATCACGCCAGGGACATCAAATTGCTTTTCATCTATCTCGTCGGCCACAACGTGGATCTTTTTATAATTATCACGTTCCAGCGTTCGTACGTCTTGAAGATCAACGATGCTGCCTTCCTTGATGATCGCCACCCGGCTGCACATTTTCTGCACAACACCAAGAATGTGCGATGAGAGGAAAACGGTCACGCCGCGTTCGTTCTCCTCGCGAATGAGTTTGTAAAACTTCTTCTGCATGAGAGGGTCGAGACCGCTGGTTGGCTCATCCAGCAACAGAAGCTTCGGCTCATGTAAAAGACCCTGGACAATACCCACCTTCTTCTTGTTGCCATAGGAGAGGTCGTCGATCCGGCGATGCAGATCGAGCTCCATGATTTCGGACAACTCATGCATCCTCTTCGTGCAGTCTTTTTTGTAAAAACTGGCGGAATATTTAAGCAGGTCGATGACCTTCATCCGGTCGTAATAAAAGACTTCGGAGGGCAGATAGCCAATATCTTGCCTGATCTCCGGGCCATACTTGATGGCGTCCTTGCCGAAGATTTTCGCTTCCCCTGAGCTGGGATAGATCAGAGAACAAAACAGCCGGATCGTCGTCGATTTCCCGGCTCCATTGGGACCAATGAAGCCGAAGATCTCTCCTTCATCCACGTTAAAAGAGACATCGACGATTCCCCTGGCTTTTCCATAATACTTTGTTAGATTGTTGACTTCGATAATAGACACAATCGTACTCCCTTATTATGTGACTCTGAATTCTTTTTCTCAGGTTGTCATCCTCGAGAAAAACCCGAATGTTCAATCGTTAATAAAAAAAATTAAACCCAATCCATATTCAATATTAATGAAACACAAGGGAATAATTACTTTAGTGCTACCCTCGCCATTCTCGGTATTCTGACATTGCTGCTGGAATTATAGCGGATATTTTCACCCCGACCAATGCCGGTAAAATCCCCGATGTTCGTCCAAGTTAAGCCGTAATCGTGCGGATCGCTTTTGCTATGCTCGGTTGATTGGGGATTCCGCAGGGGCGTTGATGGGAACTGTGTTGTATGAATTTGTGAATGGACAGGAATGGGCGCGGGTATTTTTACCGTGATCATTGGATGTTATTGGTACCCGTCATCATCTCGTAAATAATAATTGACACCCACTTAGAAAAATATGGTATTCTCATCGATTGATTAATCGACCCCAATAAATTTCAAGGAGAATCGGAATATGAAAAATAATAACGCGCTTGGTGCATTTCTAGCCTTTCTTGGCATTGTGGCAGGAATACTATCTCTGTATTTCCTGGCCGATACTTATAATACGGTCATCCATACCCATTTCGCGGCCGGACAATGGGAAGAGAGCAACACGGTCCGTATCGTCTACGCAGTGCTCGGTTGGCTGGGAATAGCTGCTGGTGGGATTAGCGCCGCAGTATTGTGGGGGTTCCTGAGAAAACAGTCATGGGCATGGTTCTGGGGAACAGTAGCCGCAACGATCCTCTTGCTCGCTGGATTTTTCCCCATGATCCCTGCCGCTGATAGCGGATTGCCAACTCCCACACTCTGGGTGTTCGTCCTGGCAGCGATTATGTGGTTTGGGATGCTGCTTATTGGCGATGTGAATAAAAAGGTCATTGGGCTAACGTTCACTGCCGGGTTGGCCTATGTACTGACCTTTATTGACGGTGTAGCGCCAATTTCTAAATTCCAGAGCACTTTCCAGGCACCAGAAACGTTTGTCCAGAACGCGGATACATTCTGGAATGGGCTGTATATCATGTCGCAGCAGGTTAACTGGTGGGGTGCAGCAGGATGGGCGATCTTTATTTTCGCGGCTATCAAGCATAAGTCGTGGGCGGTTCCTGTGGGAATCTTCGCCGCGACAATGTCTATGATTGGTGGTTATCCTATGGGCATCCACAATGTGCTGGAAGTCAATCGTTTCTCCATGTTCCTCCCAGCCCCAATCCTGAGTACTATTTTGTTGGTGATCCTGTGCTTGCCTAACACACAAAAACTGATCACAAAACAAGATTGACGTGAGAGTTTAAATACAGCACATTCCAACGCAAGGAAGTTTAAATCTGATCCGATTTGAAGGTGGCATGCCTGACCAGTTGTAAGCACCGAGAATGGGTTTGAAGCGGAATTTACAAAAAATGTATAATCCGCTTCTTCTTGCCATCAAACCAAATCATAATAAAAACCACCTGAGATCACTCTCAAGTGGTTTTTTTGTACATCCTGTACCTCTAAGGCGACACTTGTCGAACGATCTCAAGTCGATGTAGAGCAATTTCTAGAGATGCTGCGGTTCGAAAATCGTAGCAAATTAGAAGAATTGCCCGGTGTTCTAAGGTAAGGCCGATATGGACGATCCGGGGGCAACTACTCCCATTGTATTCAACAACAGCATATCTGTTAAAGGTGCTGCACTCCAAATCGGCTATTATATCCAGTATCTTCGGCGATTGTTGCGTTCAGGCGCGCTGGAGGGTATCAAAATTGGTCACATGTGAATAATTGAGGGGGAGGCTTTTGAAGAATATCTAAAGCGTGTAAACAACATATCAGATCGCCGCTGCGGACCTGGGTAGTTCTTTTATTTCTCGAAATTATATGTCCTAACGTTTTTGGTAGAATCACTCAAACAGAACAAGGAGCAATTTGATGGAAGGGTCAAGCTTAATTAACCATCCAGAACGATATAGGCTTCTATTTGAGAATAGTTCAGAGGGGATGGTGATTTTTGGGAAAGATGGCACCATCCTGGAAGCAAACCAGCATGTAGCGGATATGGTGGGTTATGAAATTAATGAGATGATCGGAAGAAATGTGCTTACTTTCTCTCCAGAAGAAGAAAGTAAGCACACGTTTGGCCGGGTCCAGAAAGTGAACGCAGGCCAAATCGTTCCGATCACCGAATGCACGATTATCAGAAAAGATGGCAGCACGTTCCAAGGCAATGCTAATATTTCTCCTATCAGGGATGTAGACGATAACCTTCTTTTTATTTTTGGGGTGATTCGCGACTTAACAGACCGCACGCAACAACAAGAAAAAGATCACTTATTATTGTTGCTCGATACATTGGATGGCGTATGCTTTATAAAAGATAGAAATGGCATCTACAAGTACGTCAATAGAGCATTTGAAACACAGTTAGGCGTAAAAAGAGAAGATCTTATTGGGAAAGATGATACGTTTGTGTTTGGACCAAACGCAGAGGCACTGCAAGAAAATGATCGGCGGATCATGGCATCAAAAAAACCAGAGGCCGTTGAGGAGTCCGGCATCCACAATAATGAATTCATGATTTACTTAACAAATAAGACTCCCCTAATTGATGAATTTGGCGAAGTAACAGGGATATGTGGTGTTGGAGTGGATATCACGAAGCAGAAATTGGCTGAGAAATTATTACACGAAAGTGTAGCTACCACTCGAGCACTATTGAATGCATCGATTGATAAAGTCATGTTAACTAAGCCAGATGGAACCATCGTTGCACTGAACCAGGCTACCGCAAATGCTCTGGGGAGACCAATGGAAACGCTAATTGGAGAAAATACTTTTGATTTCTTTGCCCCTGACTTGGCCCAGGGACGCAGATCTCAGACGGAAGCAGTGGTCAAATCAGGCACCCCCAAACAATTTGAAGATACCCGCGACGGAAAGTGGTTCAGAAATCAAATCTACCCGATCTTCGATGAAGATGGAGGGGTAAGCCAGTTAGCCATCTACGCTCACGATATCACGGATGTGCAGTATAAAGCCGTGGAGGAGGAACGCATCCGCATCGCACGCGAATTACACGACTCGGTTACGCAAACGATGTACTCCGTAAGCATTGTCGCTGAAGCCTTGCCACGCTTGTTGGATCGTGATCCGGGAGAAGCCAGGAGAAGGGCCGTTCATTTACGGCAGATGACGTTGGGTGCTCTGGCAGAAATGCGTAATTTGTTATTTGAGTTTCACCCGCAGGCACTTAAAGATACCGATCTCAACATCCTGATTCAACAATTGAGTGATGTACTAACAGGTCACACTCGCATCCCCGTCGATCTCGCAATCGACGGTGAAATGCAGTTACCCGAAGATGTGAAGATCGTTTTTTATCGGATAGCCCAAGAAGCGTTCAATAATATTATCAAACACGCAGAAGCAACCCTGGTAAGTACGTCATTGATATCGGGTGCAGATGGATGTAGACTAACCATACATGATAATGGCCGTGGATTCGACCCCAACATTGTAAAATCTGAGAAATTGGGATTGAAATTTATGTGCGAACGCGCGGAAGAGATCTATGGAGATCTGGTGGTTGAAAGTTCTCCTAACCAAGGGACCCGAATCTCGCTGGTCTGGTCGGGTTTGCTAGAAGAAGGCTCATAGGCTGGCTCTATCATGCGCGGAGACTGACAGCGGGTTTGTAAAAAAATATGCCGGAAAAATCAATCACTGTGATGATCGTTGACGATCACAAGCTCGTAAGAGACGGGCTAAACCTTCTTCTATCCACATTCGATGATATTAGGGTTATTGCTGTGGCCGAGAGCGGCGAGATGGCTTTCAGTTTGTGTAAACGCGAGCAGCCAGATGTAATCTTGATGGATATGGTCATGCCTGAGCCCGACGGTCCTGATAGTATTCGGCAGATATTGAAAACCTACCCGGAAATTAAAGTGATTGCCCTAACCAGTTATGTGGAGGAAGACCTGGTTGTCAGCGCTATTCAATCTGGGGCAATTAGCTACCTCCTAAAAAATGTCAGTGCAGACAAACTGGCAGAGGCGATCCGTTCCGCGAAGCAGGGCCAATCAACCATCGAAGCGATGGCTGCGCAAGTGCTGCTGCATGCTTCCCAAAAGCCGGCTCAAGTGGGAGATGATCTGACCCCGCGAGAACGCCAGGTTTTGGCGCTTGTAGTAGAGGGGATGACCAACAAAGAAATCGCGGGGGAATTGTCGCTCAGTCATGGGACTGTGCGCGTATATGTCAGCCATGTGCTGGCCAAGTTGGGTGTGGGGAATCGTACCGAGGCGGCAACCCTGGCTTTACAGAATAACCTGGTGCCAAAGAAAAAAGCGAGCGATCTTTTTGCTTCTGACTCCTTTTTGGACCAAAAACCGGCTTTTGCCGAGGATATCCTCGTTTATCACAGCG
>JAIWHF010000011.1:0-28463 GCA_048629905.1 Methanosarcinales archaeon | reverse complement strand
GCTCGGTGCCGACAATGTCGGCGATTTCTTGGTGTGTCAGAGTCCTTTTCACCAACATCCCCTCCGGGGTGGGGGTTCCCTGGATATCTGCATAGTGCAGGATGAGTTTAGCAATGCGAAAGGAAACGCTCTCAAAGGAGATATCTGCCACCAGGTCTGCCATTTTCCGCAATTTATTCCCCATGTAAGGAAGCACCGCACTAGCTACCGTCGGGTACTCGCGCATGATGGTTAGCATGTCCTGCTTGACAATTGCGTACAGCATGACATCGCTCAGGGCGGTGGCTGAAGTAGGATAAAGCCCTCCATCAATGATAGGCACCACATCGAAGGAATCCCCTTGACTCAGGATGAACAGCGCTTGCTCCTGTCCGTTCTCGGAAATCTCGGATAATTTGACCTGTCCGGATGCGATAATGTACAGCTCTTTGCAGGGGTCGCCCTTTAAAAAGATAATCTCCTTTCGCCGGAACTCTCGCGGAAAGAAATAGGGCTTGATCTGTTCGATTTCGGTCCGGCTCATGCTTGAAAAGAGAGGCACCGATTGTAAGAAATCCACGGTGATGTTCGCTTTTACATCGGACTGTTTTTGTTTACTCGCCATACTGAAATGATACCGCCTTTTGCCAGGCAATTGAAGAATTTCATAACCATCGAAGATAGTCTCTATCCAGCGTCAATTGTCTGCCGTTGTTGGGTGCTGCCTGGTGGTTACTCGTTTTTTTCCCGTGAGACAAGTCCCCAAGCCGCGAGAGTGTTTCGGGACCCTTTGCTGGAATCGAAAAAGCGACAAAGGTGAATTCTCCTTTGCGGAGAACCTTCGTCGCTTATATTCCCGACGCCTTGTTCAGGAGGCGACGGCGGGATTCGAACCCGCGCATAAGGGTTTTGCAGACCCCTGCCTTACCACTTGGCTACGTCGCCATGGAATAAACTTTAGATTCTGAGAGCGGGCGATGGGATTCGAACCCACGACCTTCTGCTTGGCAAGCAGACGTTCTACCACTGAACTACACCCGCAGGAAGCGGACGAAGGATACCGTGAAGGGTAGCGAAAGTCAAGATTCGCTCGTTGCCTGCGCAAAAGTTAAGCGGCTCTATCTGCATAATTGCCAGTGAGTGAGATCGCGTAGTAGACTGTCCTGATGTTGGCCGACACAGGTTTTGAGATTGCGGTTTTCGTCCACGTCCAGCAATCAAGCGATTGAAACTCAAGCGATAATGGTAAGAAACGAATATACTCGCTCATCGGGAGCAGATAGTGATGGCGAATGAGGGACAAGATCTACCAATTAATCAAATCCTGCATGGTGATTGTATTGAGATACTCCAGGAGTTGCCCGAAGGCAGCGTCGATCTGATCTTCGCGGACCCACCGTACAATCTGCAGCTCTCCGGCGAACTCTGGCGGCCGAATATGACCCGGGTAGATGCCGTCGACGATGACTGGGATAAGTTTCCAAGCTTCGCGGCCTACGATCAATTCACGCGAGCCTGGCTCTCTGCCTGCAGGCGGGCGCTTAAACCAGATGGTTCGATCTGGGTAATGGGTTCCTACCACAACGTATTCCGGTTAGGCGCCATGCTTCAGGACCTCGATTTCTGGATCTTGAATGATGTCGTCTGGATCAAGACGAATCCGATGCCGAACTTCCGCGGTGTGCGCTTCACCAATGCGCATGAAACGTTGATTTGGGCTGCTCGATCGAAGGATTCAAAATACACCTTTAACCACCATGCTATGAAAGCACTGAACGATGATAAACAGATGCGCAGCGATTGGACGCTCCCGATCTGCACAGGAGAGGAGCGAATTAGAAAGGAAGGACGGAAGGCGCATCCAACGCAAAAACCTGAAGGGCTTCTATACCGGATCATTCTGGCTTCATCGAACCCCGGCGATCTCGTCCTCGATCCGTTCTTCGGAACGGGAACAACCGGAGCGGTGGCGAAACGTCTACATCGAAACTGGATGGGCATTGAACGCGATGATGGTTATGTGGATATCGCATCCAAGCGGATCGACGCCATCCATGTAGAGGCGTATGATGAAGCCGTGTTCGATGTGAGCGATCGCAAGCGGAAAGCACCGCGAGTTGCCTTCTCTCGCTTGTTGGAAGTCGGTTTGATCCAGGCTGGACAGCAGCTTTTCTTCCGTAAGAATCGCGAGTGTGTGGCGAAGGTGAAGCCGGATGGGAATCTTCTCATCGATGGGTTTGAGGGTTCGATCCACCAAGCCGCGCGTCAGCTCAGTGATGGTGGTCCATGTAATGGCTGGGACCATTGGTTCTATGAAGATAAGGATGGCCAGCTTCAACCCGTAGATGTCTTAAGGGAGCAATTGCGTGCTGGACTTGGAAAGCAGGAGTGAGGCACGCTAGTCGGGGGTGGTGAAATCGCCGATTTTCTCATGGTCATCTTTGTGAGAAGAGCATAGAGCCCAGCGGCAACCAGTTTCCCCCAACCTCCCGCAGGTTCTAAACCTGCGGGAGGTTTACGCGCAGACATCAAGGCGCAGGCTGCGCCTGCGACCGGAAGCAGAGCTTCCTGACTCCATATAAGGAGGAAATGTTTGCGTTAGACCCTGTATCGTTCAGGAGAATCTAAAATATATACAAGCCAGATCGGCTTACAGATTCCTTGCGAATTGTCATGTTGGCTGGCTGAACGTCTATAATCAGGATTGAGGGTGGGAAGGTATATATGGAGACCGCTCATTGAGGTGGTCTCCATATTTTCTATCAGCATTCCATTCCATACGCTCTCAGAATTTCCCTAAAACCGTGCTTCCTGTAAGCGCTCTTTTAGTGACAATAATGGCGTTAATGGGGGCAAGGGGAGGGTAAAAGAAAAGCCGCCATATATTATTGGCGGCACTGGTGCCGAGGACCAGAATCGAACTGGTGACACCTTGATTTTCAGTCAAGTGCTCTACCAACTGAGCTACCTCGGCACGGTCAGAGATTGTACTTCCGCCGAAAGGGCGTGTCAAGCGAACATCTTCATTTGTCATCTGAAATTGGAAACTGGACTTCCATAATACCCATTTTACATGGCAATTATTATGGGTTGTCATTCTGAGCCAAAGCGTAGCGGAGGCGAAGAATCTCGTTGTTCCTATCTAAGAGTTATCACGGGTGAAGAACGAGATTCTTCGTCGCTCTGCTCCTCAGGATGACATCATCCATCTTGTTTAGGATAGCAATTAAAACTGGGGGGGGAATCAATAATCACAGGCTATGGCTCTCGATGAACAGCTAGAGACTGACCACCTCCAGATCACGTATTTCAAGCCACTGCTCTTCGGCAAGAGGAAGGACGCCAAAACGAAACCCGCCCTCGGGGGAGGCGATCGCATATTGGTTGTCGATCCAGGTCACAAAACCCAATGGGGCAGGGGGCGACACGGTGGTTTGCAGAATCGTCTGTCCATCAACCGAGAACCGCGCCTCATCCTCAAGCCATTCAAGTTCGTAACGATGCCAACCATCAAGGGGGCTTGTAATGAGACTCTCCTCCGCTTGTGCAGATTGCAGGGCATTGCGCATGACTGGCCGCTTCAATCCTGGAATTTGTGCCAGGGCGATGGTGCCCAGCGCGAGCGGGGCTAAGACGAGCGATGGTATTCGCGGGGTGCGTAAGACGGCAGCTTTCCATCCACAACCGGGCACGCCGGGAGCCAATGCGAGGTCATGAGGGGGGGAGCCGTAGAAAAACCAGATGGCTTGTGGAGAAGATGGCAGCCGACGTGCCGCGCCACCCTGACCGAGAGACAGACTGAAGGGGTCGTTCCAGAATCCGAAACCAAGCGTTCCTTGAGGGTGGGGCATAGAAGCGCGAGCCTCGAGGCGCATTTGAACAGGCGGGTTCCAGGGAAAGCTGCGGCGAGAGAGGCGGCGGTAATCATCAATTTGTGCATCCGAGTAACCGCCACTGTGGGCGGGCAGCGTTAAGCGCACATGATCCGCGTTCAGACTGCGGACTCGACCGCCTCCAATCTCAAGTGGCTCCCAACGGGGTGGATCGCTCATCACTGGCGATTATAGATTTTGGTTTGCACATAGGCAATCGTGTATAATCCCTCAACTATTGCTGGAGAGGTGGAATGGAGATTACCTGGTATGGATTGTCGTGTTTCCGGATCACAGAGCGCGGCAAAATCAGCATCGTAACGGACCCGTATGACCCTGCAATTGGGCTGCCGAAGCGCAACCTCAAGGCAGACGTCGTAACAGTCAGCCATGACGCGCCTGGACACAATTTCCTCAAGGCTGTAAAGGTAGGACGAAGGGTAATTGATGGTCCCGGTGAATTCGAGATTGGGGGAGTGTTTATCACGGGAGTTCGCAGGGTGTCGAAGAATGAGAAGAAAAACGGCGCAGAGCCGAAGACGCTTTACGTCTTCAACTTCGATGGTCTCACCATTGCCCATCTAGGAAATATGGCGACGGTGCCCTCTCAAGCTCAGATCGAAGAGCTTGGTACCGTTAATATTGCCCTGGTTCCCGTGGGTGGAGGTGAGGCGCTCAATCCCTCGATGGCAGCTGAGGTGATTAGCTTGATCGAGCCCTCCATTGTGATTCCTATGCATTATAAAACCGCGGATGACGGCCCAGAGCTCAGTACGGTCGAGGGATTCCTGAAAGAAATGGGAATCAGCGATCAAGACTCGCTTCCTTCTTTGAGTGTCACCAAGAGTGCATTGACGGAAGAGACTCAAGTAGTCGTTTTAACACCGCCGAGTTAACAGCTTGCCGTTGAGTAAATTGCACCGAGGGCGTCCTTCAAAAGACTGAGGGTTGATCGATGGCTTTGAAGTTATTAATGACATGGGATATGATCCCCGGCCGAGAGCAGGAATACTTTGAATTCCTTGTTCGCGAGTTTGTCCCTGGTCTGCAGCGGTTGGGCGTCGAACCAACGGAAGCCTGGTATACAACCTATGGCGAGGGCCCCCAGATGTTGGCGGGATTCGTCGCTGAGAACCATGAAGTCATGCAGGAAGCGCTGGCAACAGGGGACTGGGCCGAGTTGCGAAATAAGTTGTTTGAATATGTGACCAACTTCAGCTCGAAGGTCGTCAAAGTGACGGGGGGATTCCAGCTCTAGCGAATTCATCAGGATGATCATTAAATAGAAAGAGCCATGGGATGTGACCATGGCTCTTTTGGTTAAGTGGGGCAGTCAATCGTCGCTTTTAGCGTTTTTCTTCTCGGTCTTCTTTTCGCTCTTTACGCTATCTTTAGATTTGGTTTCGGCTTTTGAATCGTCTTTGCGTGAGGATTGCCCGGAGGGCGACCGGTGGTCTGTTGCATAAAAACCGGATCCTTTAAACACGATGCCGACCGGCAGGAACACCTTACGAAGTGTGTGTTTCCTGCATTCAGGGCATTTCTTCAGAACCGGATCGTCAAAATGCTGCTGCCGGTCAAACTGAACGCCACAGTTCTCGCATCGATAGGTATAGATAGGCATCGTTCTCTTTCCTTTATTAACTTGCATTATAGTCCTGCATCTAAGCGCTTTCAAGAGGAAGCAGATATGAGCTCTGTTAATAATCTATTAACCACAATGATCGTTACGCTTGGCCTCCAAAGAGGCAGGTTGACGGCGTGGAAAGCGAAGAGTATGATCAGGCTGACAGTTGGGTCGACCGGGCAATCGCGGGCGGCTACGCCGCTTGAGGAAAGTCCGCGCTCTAAAGAGCATGGTGCCGGGTAACACCCGGTCGGGGCAACCCGGGGATAGGGCCACAGAAAATGACCGCCTCAGGGCGCAAGCCTTTGAGGCAAGGGTGAAAAGGTGGTGTAAGAGACCACCGGCGCCGGCAGCAATGTCGACGGCCAGGCAACCCCCACCAGGAGCAAGGCCAAGCAGAGGCAAAGCCCGCTTATGCGGGCGAGGAGCTGCTCGTTCCTTTCAAGCCTCGGGTAGGCTGCTTGAACCCCGCGGTGACGTTGGGTCCAGATGGATGATTGTCCCGATGATGACCTTCGACGTTTCGTCGAGTCAGGATCGGACAGAACGCGGCTTATAGGTTGAGCCAATCGTCATGAAGTACTTCTGAAGCGCAAGCTTCAGAAGTACTTTTTAATTCTGAAAGTTTGAGAATGGGCTCGGGTTGGATTGATGCCCGCGCTCGAATCTGGTCTCCTGTGAACCTGGAGATCACTTTCCCCAACTAGAGTAGTGAAAGCCAGCCTTTCGCATAGACATAGGACAAAAGTACTGGCAAAGATCTGTTCCCATTTCGCTTGCATCGGTGGGGGGAATTGTTATATACTGTGGGCGTTGGTGGGGGAATGTGGGAGAAAGTGGGACGCCGGTGAACGCCGGCGTTTCGTAATTAATAGGCAGGTTAGAACGCATGTTCTTAGGACAATACACTCACAGCATAGATGCTAAGGGCCGCTTGACGGTACCGGTTCGCTACCGGGCGGCTCTTGCCTCGGGAGCGTTTGTCACGCAAGGTTTCGATCGCAACCTGCTCGTTTATACCATGGAAAGATTCCAAAAGTTAGCAGAGAGCACAACAATCCTGACCACGACAGATCCAGAGGCGCGTGCGATACGCAGGTTGATCTTCGGCGGCGCGACGGAAGTCCAACTCGACTCCTCGGGCCGCATTTTGATTCCACCATTCCTGCGGGAGTACGCAAAACTGGATGGTGAGACAACGATCGTTGGTACGGGTGAATACTTTGAGCTCTGGAATTCAGGTGCGTGGTTAGAAGAACTCAACGACGTGATGGACCCAGATATCAATGCCCGCCGCTTTTCTCAATTTGACCTCTCCGCGGGGTAGGCAATGAGCGCGTCCTCAGGCGCAGTTTCTGCCAGTGGACACACCCCGGTACTTTACCAGAATGTGCTCAATGCGCTGAATTTATGCGCAGGCGGGCACTACATAGATGGCACGGTAGGCGCAGGCGGACATGCGGCGGGCATCCTCGAATGCTCTTCTCCGGATGGCCGGCTGCTCGGATTAGACCGTGACCCGAACGCGCTGGAACTTGCGGGCTTCCGCTTGGAGCCTTTTCGTGATCGGGTGAGTTTGCGTCATGCATCATACACAGAGATGCATGACGAAGCATTTGCTCTGGGGTGGGAGCAGGTGGATGCAATCTTGCTCGATTTAGGGCTTTCATCGATGCAGCTTGAGGACCCAAAACGTGGTTTCTCGTTCCGCTTCGATGGTCCCCTGGACATGCGCTTCGATCCAGAAGCGGATTTCAAGGCGGATGAACTCGTAAACCATATGCCGCAAGATGAATTAGCAGATGTGATCAAGCGCTATGGAGAGGAGCCTCGTGCCCGGGCAATTGCAGAGGCGATTGTGCAAGCCCGTCCACTGAAAACAACTCTCGAGTTGGCTGATGCTATCGCCAGCAAAGCCGCGAGGAAACGAAAGGGTATCCACCCGGCGACGCGCACCTTTCAAGCGCTGCGCATTGCCGTCAACGATGAACTCGATGCGTTGAGGGCAGGGCTCGAAACAGCAGTAAGGCTGCTTTCTCCGGGCGGGAGGCTGGCCGTGATCTCTTTCCACTCGTTGGAGGATCGCATCGTCAAGCACTTCTTCCGCAGGGAGAGTCAAGACTGTATTTGCCCTCCAGAGCAATTGATTTGCTGCTGTGAACATGCGGCGACTTTACGAATTCTTACAAAGAGGCCAATACGGCCGGAAAGCGATGAGATTTCGCTCAATCCTCGAGCTCGAAGTGCTCGTTTGCGGGTCGCGGAGCGACTGTCAATGGCATGATCCTTGCAGGTACTGATTCGAGCAGTGCCTCCGCAGGTGATAAAGTGAAAAAACGTCAAAAACAAGCATTCAAACTCACACCCTGGCGGTCCCATCTTCGGATCACCAGTCGAACGGTGCTGACCGCCATTGTGCTCCTGATTATCGGTGGTCTCTACCTTGCGGTTAATGCACGCGTCGCTCGTTCTGGCCGCAGCGTGCTGGTCATGCAATCGGAACGAGCCGCATTGCAGCGGCAGATCGCCGAGTTGACAGCCACGTTTGCAGAATTGACCACGCCGGAGCGCATGCTAGAGCGGGCCCTAGAGTTGGGGTTCCGCCCAGCAGAACTTGGAGACATCGAATATGTCGTTGTCGCCGGGTATGTTCCGGCAGATCCCTTCGTTGCTCCAAAACCACCAAATTCCACAACAGAACGCGATGGCGGGTTATCGCCCGCATATACAGAAACACTCGGAGATTGGTTATCGCGGTTGACGTCACAGGGGAGAGAGGGAAGGCAATGATCCCAACCGGTCTTCCCTATCGCAGGGTAAGCGTGCTGCTCGTGATCATGGGGTTGAGCGCTTTAGCGATGTTCATCCAGCTCATCAGAGTTCAGTTTGGACCTTATGCCCCTGTTTTCTCCACTTGGATTGAAGCTGCAGAGGACAATGAAGCCGAGATCGAACCGGTGCGGGGCTTGATCTACGATCGCGATGGCGACCTGCTCGCCACGAATGTGCCGATGTACTACTTGGAAGTCGAGGTTTTCCAACTCACGCAGGCGAGCCGGAAACAGATTGCAGCGGTGCTCGCTAGAACCCTGGTGCTTCCTTATGAGGATCTTTACCACCAGTTGAATGCGGATTGGGGTGCTCTCGGTCTATATCGCATTCGCTTGACGCGCGAGGTGGATGGCGGAGAGCGTTGGCCAATCACGATAGATCAGGTTGCTGCAGATGTATTGAAGAGCTTCCTGTTGGATCCAGAAGCACCAGATCTCAGCGGATTAAAGCCGGTTCCTGCACCCAAGCGGGAGTACCCAGCCAGTGCGCTCGCGGGTCATGTCCTTGGGTTCGTAAACCAGGAAGGAAAAGGTTATTTCGGCATCGAGGGGTTCTACGACAACTGGTTGGGAGGCAAGGCGATCACAGTCGAGCGTGGTTATATCCCTCCAGAAGCGCGTATTCAACCGGATACACCGACGGGTGTCAATCTCGTATTGACCCTTGACCTCGATATTCAGCAAATGACAGATGACATCCTGGAGAAGGCGATAGAAGATACGGGCTCTGAATCTGGGCAGATCATCGTCATGGACCCACGTAATGGTGAGATCCTGGCGATGGCGATCTTGCCCTCACTGGATCCAAATAATTACGAGCCGTGGCTCGAACAGCTGGGTTTGGAAGCTGAGGATTTGGAGACCGAGGAAGATGAGCTCGTCATTAACCCGGCTGTAGGAGGGCAGTTTGAGCCGGGGTCGACATTCAAGATCCTGACAATGGCGGCGGCGATCGACGCCGGCGTGATTGAGCCCGAGGATCAATTTATCGATCGAGGCGTAATTGAGGTTGGTGGCGTGAAGATCCGTAACTGGAACGGGGGTGCCTGGGGACCGCAGACGATGGTGGGTTGTATTCAGCACTCCTTGAACGTTTGTCTCGCTTATGTGGCCTCTGAGAAACTCGGCGCAGCCCCTTTCTATGATTATCTGACGGCTTTCGGGATGGGGAGAGTAACAGGAATTGATCTCTCCGGCGAAGTCTCTGGGCAGATGCGCACACCACGCCATCCTGAGTGGACCGAGGCAGATCTTGGTACGAATTCATTTGGGCAAGGGATTTCTGTGACGCCGGTGCAGTTGATCGCAGCGGTTGGAGCCGTTGCGAATGAGGGCGTCATGGTTCAGCCCCATATTGTTAGGGCTGTTGTGGGTCCGGAGGGTGCCTATTGGCCGAAACCAACGACGCTCGGCAGGCCGATTTCGGCCGAAAGTGCCAAGACCATAACAGAGATGCTCGTCCAATCAGTCGAGGGTGAGGCGAGATACGCACACGTGAACGGCTATGAGATTGCGGGGAAGACGGGAACAGCCCAGATCCCCATTGAGAGTGGTTATGACGATCGCTGGACCATCGCTTCTTTTATTGGTTGGGGTCCGGTATCCGATCCGAGGTTCGTGGTCCTGGTGCGGTTGGATAAGCCGGAATCATCGCCCTGGGGTTCTGTCGTCGCTGCCCCTGTTTTTCGTGATGTTGTTGAGCGTCTCGTTGCCATGTTGGAGATCCCGCCCGATAGCGTGCGGGAGCAGATAACAGCAGGAGAGTAGGACATAATTTTCAATGTTGACAATAGGTCATATCGTCGAAGCGATTGCTGAAGAGAAAATCACCGGGTTGGGTGAGGTGATTACCGACGCGGTTGTCGATTCGCGCCAGGTGACCCCTGGCAGTCTCTTCGTTGCTATGGATGGGGAATCGCAAGATGGTCATGATTATGTGACGGACGCTTTTGAGCGCGGGGCGGTGGCTGCACTCGTGGAGCGTGACCTTCCGCTGGAAGCCAGCAGCCTCGACTTACGAAAACCGCTGAAGGCGCAGCTTAAGCAGGATCTGGAACCACCCATCACACTGAGGGTCGCCAAAACACTCGACGCTTTACAGACAGCGGCGATGGCCTGGCGAGAACAGTCCGATGTACGAGTGATCGGGATCACGGGAAGTGTGGGGAAATCAACGACGAAAGAGCTCGTTGCGGATGTGCTGAGCCGTCGTTATAAAACGGTGCGTAGTCCTGGGAATCTCAATAATGAGATTGGATTGCCGTTGAGTTTATTGCGCCTTACGGAAGCGCATGAACGTGCGGTTTTGGAGATGGGCTTTTATATCCCCGGTGAGATCGGGCTCCTATGCGATATCGCTAAACCGCAAATTGGCGTGGTGACAAACATTAGCGAAGTGCATCTTGAACGAGCAGGGAGCATGGATGCAATCGTGTGTGGGAAAGGTGAACTGGTCGAAGCGTTGCCCCCGGCGCCGGAGGGTGTTGCCATCCTGAATTATGACGAACCCCTCGTGCGAGAACTGGCCGAGCGCACTGATGCAAGGATCTTTTATTACGGCCTCTCCCCCGAGGCTGATCTCTGGGCGAGTGATGTGGAAGGTCTGGGATTGGAAGGGCTGCGCTGTGCAATTCACCACGGCGAAGATGTCATTCATTGCCGTGCGCCGCTGCTCGGACGCCACTCGGTTCATACCATTCTACGAGCCGCTTCAGTGGGGATTGTCGAAGGATTGAGTTGGGCTGAAATTATCGGGGGTCTACAGTCGACACATAACCAATTACGCTTGGTAGCCGTGCAAACCGCCAGCGGAGCAATGTTGCTGGACGACACGTATAACGCCGCTCCAACATCTGTAATCGCGGCGCTTAATCTGCTTGATGATTTAGACGGCAGGAAGATAGCTGTCTTGGGCGACATGCTTGAATTAGGTGAATTTGAGGAACGTGGGCATCGCATGGTTGGAGCTCGTGCAGCCCAGGTGGTGGATTTATTGATCGCTGTGGGGGAGCGCGCAAAGTGGATTGCTTCAGAGGCGCGCTCAGCCCGGCTTAGCGAAAACCAGGTGGTTGAGCTTGGAAATGGCGATGATGTCATTGAATATCTGGATGAAAAAGTCGGCGAAGGGGATGTCGTCCTGGTGAAAGGCTCTCATGGGATGCGCCTGGATCGAATCGTAACTGCGCTGGAGGAGATCGAATGACAAATGCTGCCAGCGCTTTGGCATTAGGAGGAATTACGTTCCTGCTGACGGTGATTTGGGGTGGTCCACTGATTCGTGTTATGCGCAGGCTAAAGATTGGAGAGCAGATCTCGATCGAGGGTCCCCAGCGGCACACCATGAAGCTCGGTACCCCGACTATGGGTGGGTTGTTGTTCATCATTCCGGTGCTCTTGATCACCGGTGTTCTTAACCTGGTGTCCATTGCGAGCGAGTTGAATGTCTTCGGCAACTCGATACTCTTGCCGATGTTAACGCTTCTGCTCTTCGCGTTGGTGGGCGCTTGGGATGATTGGCTTGGGATCAAGAGGCCCCGAGGTGTCGGAGGGATGCGGGCGCGCTGGAAGTTCTTACTGCAAGGCGTTATCGCACTCGGGGCCTCTTTGATCTTGAAGTATGGGTTGCAGTCGCCGGAGATGATTCTGCCAAATTACCCGGAAGCTATCGAGCTGGGGATCTGGTACATACCCATTGCCATGTTCATCATCATCGGCACTAGCAATGCTGTTAATTTAACCGATGGATTAGATGGATTAGCGGGATTGATCGCGGCAATGGCATTTGCTGCTTATGGCGCGGTCGCTGCGCTCCAAGGACAGATCTTCCTGGTGCGCTTCTGCTTCACAATGGTCGGCGCCATTTTTGCCTTCCTTTGGTACAACGCCTACCCCGCGGAACTGTTCATGGGTGATACAGGATCACTGGCGCTGGGGGCCACACTCGCAGTCGTCGCCCTCATGACGGGGCATTGGGCTTTGCTACCGGTCATTGCCATTATCCCATTCAGTGTGACCTTGAGCGTGATCATCCAGGTGGTGTATTTCAAGATCACGAAAGGTCGTCGGTTTTTCAAGATGGCTCCTCTTCACTACCACTTTGAATTGAGTGGCTGGAGCGAAACCCAGATTGTGCAGCGCTTCTGGTTGGTCGCGCTGCTCGCCGGCATGTTCGGAGTGGCTTTAGCACTCATCTAACATCTAAGGAGGGTGTTGCTATGGAAATCGGAATGCTGTGGTTCGACGATGGCAAGAGCTCAATGAAGGAGAAAGTGAGCCAGGCGGTTAACTTCTATGAGGGTAAGTTCGGTGAGACTCCTACCCATTGCCTGGTTAACCCCTCCACATTAGATGGAAATCAGGAAGGGCTGATCTCCGGTGTGAAGGTCCGGAAGGCTCGCAATGTTATGCCAAACCACTATTGGATTGGCGTAGAGGAGGCTTCCAAGAAATCGCGCAGGAAGAAAAAGGTGAAGCAGAGTGAACCGGCACTCCAGGAAATTGCTGCCTGACGTGCCGGAATACATTCCGGGAAGACCGTTGTGAGAGATTGGCAAGGAAAGCGTGTTGTCATTATCGGACTCGCTCGGCAGGGAAAAGCCTTAGCGCAATTCCTGTCGCAGAAAGGCGTTGAAGTCGTCGTGAGTGATCAGCAAAGCGCAGAGCAGCTTGGGCCGGCAATTGAAGAGCTGGCAGCATATGAGCTGACATACCAACTTGGCAGCCATCCAAGTTCCCTGCTCGAGGGGACGGATGTTCTTTTCCTATCAGGTGGCGTGCCCGTCGATTTACCACTTGCAGTTGAAGCCCGTAAGCGAGGAATCGAGTTGGCCAACGACACACAGCTATTCCTGGAGGCGTGCTGCGCGCCGGTGATCGGCATTACTGGATCTGCAGGAAAGACGACGACCACGTCACTTGTTGGCCGCATGGCAGAAATCGCATTCGCAGGCTCGGAGAGGCGCGCTTGGGTTGGCGGCAACATCGGTCGCCCGTTGCTGAATGACCTGGATGAGATCAAACCTGATGATCTCGTTATCATGGAACTTTCCTCGTTCCAGTTGGAACTTATGACGATGAGTCCACATATTGCCGCGGTTCTTAATCTGACGCCCGATCATCTCGATCGGCATGGATCCATGGAAGTGTATGCCGCAGCGAAGAAGCGCATTCTCGCCAATCAATTAAAAGATGATATTGCTGTGGTCCGCCACGATGACCCGCTCACCTGGGAGATGCGCAGCCTGGTTCAGGGCAGGATGATTGCTTTCGGCTGGGAACAACCCGCCGACGAGCAAGAATCAGCTTATGAGCGAGATGGGGTTCTTCACCTGAGATCTGGAGATGTGGAGCGTGAGATCTGCAGCGTGGAAAAGGTTGCTCTGCGGGGCAGGCACAATCTTATGAATCTTCTCGCTGCAAGTGCGCTCGCTTCGGCGGCCGGGTTGCCTATCGAGGCGATGTCTGAAGCGGCCAGCAATTTTCAGGGGGTACCGCATCGCTTGGAGTTCGTGAGGCGGGTACAAGGCGCCGACTGGTACAACGATTCGATCGCCACGACTCCTGATCGTGCATTGGCAGCCGTGCGGGCATTTGCAGAACCCAAGGTTCTGCTAGCGGGTGGGCAGGACAAAGATCTCCCCTGGGAGACATTCGCTCGCGAGGTTGTCCGTAGCGTGGACCACCTGATTCTATTTGGCCAGGCAGCACAAAAGATTGAGCGCCATATCAAAGATGCGGCCAAGGATGATGCCAAACCGACCCTGGTTATTTGTGAAGGTCTGGCGGACGCGGTTCAGGCGGCTGCAGCCGTTGCTGAAGAGGGGGATGTGGTTGTGCTTTCGCCTGGCGGGACGAGTTTTGACGAGTTTTCGAATTACGAAGTGCGCGGTGAAAAATTCCGCGCCTTGGTGGAGGAATTGTGACCCGAGCACCAGCTGCAGAGCCTAAATTGAGTAAGCGACGTACTCCTCTTGCCGTCGATCCGTGGCTCTTAATTATTACGGGCATCATGATCGCGCTGGGGCTTGTGATGATGTACTCCGCGAGCTGGGATGTGTCGTGGCGACTTTATGGGGACAACAATTACTTATTAAACCGCCAAGTGCTGAACTTGGTCATCGGTTTGGGTGCGATGGCTGTAGCTGCCTGGTTCCCATTGGATTGGCTGCGAAAAATTGCGCTGCCTCTGATCATTGTAACGATAGCGATCCTATTCGCTGTGTTGGCCATAAACTTCGGCGGGGAATACAAACGCGCCTTTCTAGGGGCCTCGGTCCAACCGTCGGAGATGGCGAAGCTGGCACTCGTTATCTACCTGGCGGTCTGGATGGAATCAAAAGGGGACCGTTTAAGCGAAATGGGCTATGGCTTTTGGCCCATGGTCGTCATCGTCGGCATCCTCAGTGGGTTGATCGTCGCTCAGCCCGATCTGAGCGCGGGGTTGACGGTTGGATTGGTCGCTCTAACGATGTTCTACCTGGCAGGAGCCCGGACGCTACAGACGATAGGGCTCGTGGTTGGTGGAGGTTCGGTTGGTTATTTGCTTATCCGCCTTCATTCGACTGGTGCACAGCGCTGGATACAGTTCAAAGATGGATTGGTGGACATTGAAAAAGCACATTATCACGTCCAGCAATCCCTGCAATCGTTCTACTCGGGCGGCATACTCGGCCGAGGGTTAGGGGCGAGTCGCGGCAAGTTCGGTTTTCTGCCGGCACCGCATACTGACAGTGTTTACGCCGTCATTGGCGAGGAACTTGGTTTGATAGGCGCGTTGTTGATATTGGCGCTTTTTTGCGTTTTCATGTGGCGAGGCTTCCGGGTCGCGGTCGGCACGCAGGATCGGCTGGGTTTGCTCCTCGCCAGCGGTATTACTTTTTGGATTGGAGCGGAGGCTCTAATCAACATGTCGGTTCTACTAGGTCTGCTGCCGTTTGCAGGCAACGCTCTACCATTCTTCAGCTACGGCGGCTCCAGCCTGGTCACGATATTAACCGGAGTGGGCTTTCTCCTGAACGTATCCCGGTTGGAGAGAGCTGAAACCAAGAAGCGAGGCTATGTTGCGACTTTTAGTGTCAGCCGGAGGGACGGGGGGCGGCGTGTATCCCGCCTTGGCCGTGATCGCCGAGCTCAGCGAGAAAGCTGAAGTGCTCTGGGTTGGAGGGCAGGGAGGCATGGAAGCAGCGCTCGTTAAGCGGGCGGGCATTCCCTTTGAAGCGATCCCTGCAGCAGGGCTGCATGGGGTTGGAATCCGCAGCCTGCCTGCTAACGCATCCCGTTTGCTCCAGGGCATCCCCGCGGCGAAACGAATCATCCAACGCTTCCGGCCCGATGTGCTCTTTTTTACCGGCGGCTACGTGGGAGTACCTGTGGCGCTTGCGGGTCGACAGCTGCCTCAGGCGGTGTTCGTCCCAGATATTGAACCGGCGCTGGCTTTGAGGTTGATCAGCCGTTTTGCCAGGGTGATCAACGTCTCCACGACGGACTCAGAGAACTTCTATTCCGGTCGAAAGCGAGTCGTCGTAGCGGGCTATCCGACGCAGGCAGACTATGTTGTGAGGGGTAAAACCGAAGCGAGGCGGATCTTCGGTTTGGACGAGGATGCAAGGACATTGTTGGTCTTTGGCGGCAGCCGGGGGGCGCGCTCGATCAATGAGGCAGTATGGGAAATTCTTCCGAACCTACTCGAAATCGCCCAGGTTGTGCATATCACCGGGGAGCTCGACTGGCCGAGGGTGCCGGCGGTGATCGAGAAGCTTAATGCGACGTATGTGAGTCGGTATCACCCGCATGAATATTTACATGAGGGGATGGGGCAAGCCCTAGGAGCAGCAGATTTGGTTGTCTCACGCGCGGGCGCGGCCACGATCGGGGAGTATCCACTCTTTGGGCTGCCGGCGCTGCTCGTCCCGTACCCGCACGCTTGGCGATATCAAGAAGTAAATGCGGCATACCTCGAGGATAACGGCGGGGCAATCGTGCTTCGCGATGAAGATCTTCGAAAGACTCTTCTGCCGACGGTCAGCGAACTCATGCATGATCCCTCTCGGCTTGAAGAGATGGGGACCGCAATGCGTAGGTTATCGAAGCCGGGTGCGGCGAAGCGGATCGCAGACGAGATTAAAAGTCTGGCGATGAAGAGAGTGCAGGACGCATGATTAGCATTGTTGTCCTATTCGGGATTCTAATTGCGCTGTTTGCCATTATTGGCGCGGTCCGCGGTTGGGCTAAGGAGCTGCTTGTCACAAGCGCCATTATCCTCGCGCTTTTCATCATCCAGATTTTAGAAACCCACATTCGACCCTATTACACGGCACTGGTAATGCAGCCGCCGTTAACACAATTCATCATTCGTGCCGGTTTCCTGGGGTTGATGGCATTCTTTGGTTATCAGACACCACACATTCGCGCCCTGCAGCCAAAGCTGGTGCGTGAGCGGCTCCAGGATGTCCTTCTGGGGCTCGCCTTGGGTGCATTAAACGGGTATCTGCTCTTTGGATCAATCTGGTTCTTCCTGCACGATTTAAATTACCCGACGACATGGATTCAGATGCCTCCAGAGGGATCCGTGCTATACGAGCAGATTTTCAATATTGTCGCTTATCTGCCTCCGGCGATCTTGCCAATTCCACAGCTCTACTTTGCAGTGGGAATTGTGTTCGTCTTCATCATCGTGGTTTTTGTATGAGGCAACATGTGCATCTCGTTGGGATCGGCGGCGCAGGAATTTCAGCCGTGGCAAAAGTACTACAGGGACGAGGATATGCTGTGACGGGTTCAGACCAAGCTCGATCCATTTATGCCGATGCGCTTGAAAAGGATGGCATACGGATCATGTATGGCCACGACGCTGAGAACGTAGTCGGGGCCTCGTTGGTCGTCGCCTCATCGGCCATTCCGGATAGCAATGTGGAACTCGTCCACGCCATGGAGTTGGGCATCCCGGTTTTCCGGCGCAACGCGTTCTTGGGGGAACTAACTGCTGAGAATGAGACTATTGCCGTAGCAGGGACACACGGAAAAACAACGACGACGGCTTTGATCGCCTGGCTTCTAGTGCAGACAGATCAGGATCCAACTTTCATGGTGGGTGGAATGGTGACTGATTTCAAATCAAACGCACGTGTCGGTAAGGGACCGCACTTTGTGATTGAAGCGGATGAATACGATCGAGCATTCTTGGGATTGCAGCCCAAAGTGGCTGTGGTAACGAATGTTGAGCACGATCATCCGGATTGTTATCCCACCAAAGCGGACTTTCATAGCGCGTTTCAATCCTTCGTTGACCAAGTTGAGGATTGCCTCATTATCTGTGCGGATGATGAGGGCGCCCAGAGATTAAAGCCGGGATCTGCTCGGAAAGTCACCTATGGTCTTTCCAACGGAGCTGATTGGCGGGCAGAGGAGATTCGTTCGAATCCCGCTGGTGGCTCTGACTTCCTGGTCATTAAAAACGGGGAGACATTGGGTTTAACACGGACGCGCCTGCCTGGTGAGCACAATGTGAAGAACACCCTGGCGGCATTGGCAGTTGTAGATCACCTTGGGGTAGCGTTCAAGCGGGCGAATGAAGCATTGACGGAATTTCATGGGATAGAGCGACGCTTCGAAATTCTGGGCGAAGCGAAAGGCGTAGTGGTTGTCGACGATTATGCACACCATCCGACAGAGATACGAGCCACGCTGAAGGCAGCCCGTGAGCGTTTCCCAGAGCAAGAAGTGTGGGCGGTTTTTCAACCTCATACCTATTCCCGCATTCGGACCTTGCTGGATGAATTCGCTCAGGCTTTCACCGACGCAGATCGGGTACTTGTCTTGGAAGTCTTTGCAGCCCGAGAAACAGAGGATCCTGCTCTTTCCGGGAAAGTCATCGCTGAAAGTATTGATCACGGAGATGTCCGTTTTATTCCGGAGCTGACAGGGGCAGTGCAGGTCCTTTTCGATGAGGTTAGAGAAAAATCCGTTGTGATCACACTGAGCGCAGGGGATGGGAATGAGGTCGGTCGAAACCTGTTGGAAAAACTAAAGGCAAGCGAGGGAGATGAATAGCATGGCTAAGAAGAAAAAGGGCGTCTTTGAAGCCGATAAAAAGATGGAACTGCGCATGCGTCTGGCCGCGAAACAAGCCGCACAGCTCGCATATGCTGGACCAAAGGGGAACCTTCCCCTAGAGGTTCCGGAGCTAGAGCTCTTGAACCGGATCATCGATAGGGTGCGACATTTGTGATGGAGAGCGTTGTTTCGTCTGAGACCGTACTCAGACTGCGAGAGCTTTTTGGTGATCGGCTGGGGGAAGCCGTGCCGATGGCTCCATACACCTCCGCACGAATTGGAGGCCTGGCAGATTTCCTGCTTGAGGTTCGCTCGGCGGAAGATTTGGCAGAGGTTACGCGCCAGTTATGGGATTTACAAGTTCCATTCAGGATTCTGGGGGGTGGTTCAAATATTCTCGTTTCCGACCGAGGGGTGCGTGAGGTGGTGGTCTTGAATCGTGCACGCAAGATCCACTTCTTCCAGGAAGATGAGGCGCGGTACGTAAAAGCCGAGTCGGGCGCTGGGTTGGGGACGATTGCGAGACTGGCAGGGGACCGTGGGTGGTCTGGATTGGAATGGGGGGCGACTGTTCCTGGAACGGTAGGAGGGGCAGTTGTTGGGAACGCAGGCGCATTCGCTGGAGACATGGCTAGCGTGCTAAAGCTGGCCGAAATCTTGCAACAAGACGGATGCGTGGAGGAATGGCCGTTGGAACGTCTGGAATACGGCTATCGTGACAGTGTTTTAAAGCGCAATCCAGGCTCTGTGGTTCTATCGACAACCCTGGAATTGTCAGCCTCCACAGTGGAGGCATGCAAAACGAAGATGAGCGAATATACGCAGCAGCGCGCTCAATCGCAGCCGTCGGGCGCGAGTATGGGTTCGATGTTTAAAAACCCTCCTGACGATTTTGCTGGTCGGTTAATCGAGGCTGTTGGATTAAAAGGTTTCAAACAGGGGGCGGTTTCGATCAGCCCAGAGCATGCTAATTTCTTCATGAATGAAGGCGATGGCACTGCAGATCAGGTATGGATGTTGATCCAAACCGCACGCGAGAAGGTTATGGAAAAGTTCGGGGTTTCACTTGAACTTGAGATTGAGCTCATTGGCGAGTGGCTGGAGAATGAAGCCGCTCTTTCCAAACATGGGAAAGGGTCTTCATGACTAAAAAGCTGCGTTTAGGGGTTCTCTTTGGAGGCCGATCCGGGGAACATGAGGTGTCCCTCATGTCCGCGCGATCTGTGGTCAATGCCCTGGATGATAAGAAGTACGAGGTGATCGAGATTGGAATCTCGAAAGAGGGACACTGGCTGTATGGAGAGGGTGCACTCAGAGCCTTCGAGACTGGGGAGCATGGATCCTTGCACCCAGCAATGATGATCCCAGAACCCGAGAGGGCTGCTCTTTTCCGCCAGGAAATTGGCGGTTCCCTGGAGATATTAGAAGAGCTGGACGTCATTTTTCCCGTGCTGCACGGCACTTTCGGCGAGGACGGGGCGGTGCAGGGTCTGTTTGAACTTGCAGAGCTTCCCTACGTTGGTGCAGGGGTGCTCGCATCCTCGGTGGCGATGGATAAAGGGTTATTCAAGGATGTTATGAGAGCTCAGGCAATACCGGTAGTAGATTGGGTTGTGCTTGAGGCTTCAGAATTACAGGCGGACCTCGATGGGGCGCTTGAAAAAGTGGAGCGATTTGGGGACTATCCGCTCTTTACTAAACCGGCAAATATGGGATCTTCCGTGGGAATTACACGCTGCAAAGAACGCTCAACGCTGCTTGAGGGGCTCATGGATGCAGCGCAATACGACCGCAGGATCCTGGTGGAGCGGGGGCTGGATGCTCGAGAGATCGAGGTGAGCGTGCTCGGAAATGAGGAAGTTAAAGCATCGGTTCCGGGTGAGGTTATCCCGAGTGATGATTTCTATTCATACAAGGCAAAGTACATCGATGATGATTCCGAGTTGATGATCCCCGCCGAGATAGATGAGGAGACAGCGAAGAAAGCACAGCAGTGGGCAATACAGGCATACCGGGCGATCGACGGAGCGGGTATGGCCCGCGTAGATTTCCTCCTCGATAAAGCAACTGGAGATTTGTACCTGAATGAAATCAACACCATCCCCGGCTTCACACAAATCAGTATGTATCCGAAGCTTTGGGAAGCGAGCGCGTTGCCTTATACGGAACTTCTTGATCGGCTGATTGAATTGGCATTGATGCGCCACGAACAGAAGATGGGACTTCTCCGCAGTTATGAGGGAGAGAGAATGCAATGAGCGTTGGCGATAGAGCATTCGGTGTCCCTGAGAACAGAGCAGACCAGGTGCGCGCACGCCGGGTGCGAAAAGTCCGGAAAGTTGAACGGGCGGGTCGTTTTAAGACGACAAAACCGCGCAGGAGTAAACGGGCAAGGCGTCGTTATACCGTACCCGTAAGCGCGGATCATGGAACGGAAATTCAACTAACAGGGATTTCAGGGGCACATTTTGGGTCGAGGTTGTTCTCAATTGTGCTGCTGGGAGCCAGTCTCTGGATGATTGTCAGGTTTATGCAAGCACCAACTTATAAAGCCGGCATGCCGATGATCGATGGTCAACAGATGCTCAGTTTAGCGCAAGTTCGATCGTTGGCAGGAGTTGAAGGGCAGTCTGCCTTTCTCGTCGACCCAGGGGTCGTTGAAGCCAGGCTAAAGGAGGCAGCTGAGGTGAGTGAAGCAACGGTTACATTGAAATGGCCGAATCGAGTTGAGATTTCATTGCAGGAACATCAGCCATCAGTGGAGTGGAATGATGGTGGTCGGATATGGTGGCTGAGTGCCGATGGCACTGCCTATATTCAACACGGTATCCAGTCAGATCTGACGCAGGTTACGAGTGCGGACCCGGTTTTGAACCTCGATGGGAATGCGAACGATCCGGTCATCGACCCGGGTCTACTAAGCGCAGTGGATGTGTTGTCCAAGCACATGCCAGAAGTCAATTCCTGGCAATTTGACCCCGACCATGGTCTTAGTTTCGATGATGTGCGCGGATGGCAGGCATACTTCGGCGAGGGCGGGGATATGCGCATGAAGGTGCGAATCTATAACACATTAGCTGATAAGTTATTTGCGGAAAACATCCCGGTAACGATGGTGAGCGTGGAAGATCAACACTCACCATTTTACGCAATGGAGTGAGCGAATAAGTGGCAACGATTCTCGGTTTGGAAGAGACGATTTTCGTCGGGTTGGATATCGGCACGAGCAAAATTTGCATGCTCGTGGGACATTCCACGCCTGATGGAAAGTTGCGTGTGATCGGCATCGGCGAAGCGCCATCGAAAGGTATGCGCAAAGGCGGCGTCGTTAACCTTGAGGCGTTAGCTCAGGCAATCCGGATTGCAAAGGACAAAGCCGAGCGAACTTCGGGGTACGAGATCACCTCCGCAATGGTCAGTCTCTCCGGATCTCATATCTCCTCGCTCAACAGCAAGGGGTTAACGGGTGTGACGGGCCGAACGATCAACGGTGATGATGTGGGTAGAGCGATCGAGGCCGCCCGTTCAATTGTGATTCCATACGATCGGGTTATCGTTCATGTCATCCCACGAGCCTTCGTCGTCGATGGGCAGGATGGGATTAAGTCTGCTATCGGCATGCACGGCTACCGTCTTGAAGTGGAAACCCACATCATAACAGCCAGCAGCACTGCGCTGCGCAATCTTGAAAAATGTATCGAGGCAGCCGGGATCGATGTTGATGGCTGGGTGCTTGGATCACTCGCATCGGCCGGGGTTACCCTGAGTGAGACCGAACAAGAAATGGGAGTGATGCTCTGCGACATCGGCGCGGGAACGACAGATATTGCAATCTACATCGAGGGGGCAGTCTGGCATACCGCGGTTATCCCCGTGGGCGGTGAGCATCTTTCAAATGACATTGCCCAAGTTTTGCATCTGCCCCATGAGACTGCCGAGTCGGCGAAAAGACGGCATGGTTATGCCAAACCTTCAGGCTTTGATCCCGATCAAGCGTTCGCTGTTCGACCCTTCGGTGCGGAGCAGTCCATCCGCATCAAATGTAAAGATATGGCGGTGATCATTGAGCCCCGGATCGAGGAATTATTTAGTTTGGTAAGGCAGGAAGTGAAACGCAGTGGATATGATGGTTTACTGCCGGCAGGAATTGTATTGGCCGGAGGGACTAGCCAGCTGCCAGGCATCCGTGATGTTGCTAATGAAATACTTCATTTGCCCGTTCGAATCGCGGAACCAGAGCGTATGCTCGGTTTAGTGGATCGTTTGCGTTCCCCAGCTTACGCAGCCAGCCTGGGCCTACTTTATTGGGCGCAGGTGCTGGGAGAGGAGAGCGGAGTTGAAGGCTTTTCCTATGCTGGTTTCACGCTGCCAAACTTCAGCTTTGAGAAAACAGTAGGTTTTTTCAAACGGTTACTGCCCGGATAAATCCCTTGCCCCGGCCCGAAACTCTTGACAGGGCTGGAGTGGATAAGACAACGAAACATTGTTTGAGGAGGAGGAAGAAAATGAAAGCCATACCACAGACGGAATCATTTGCAAGGATAAAAGTTGTTGGAATTGGCGGCGGTGGAAGCAACGCTGTCAACCGCATGATTGAAGAGGGCCTGGTCGGCATAGAGTTCATTGCCATAAACACCGATGCCCAGGCGCTCCTTCTTTCGAATGCATCTACCAGGGTTCGCATTGGCGATAAACTGACTCGCGGACTCGGCGCAGGAGGCAACCCGGAGACGGGCCAGAAAGCCGCCGAAGAGTCTGCAGAGGATCTTTACGAAGTCCTCAAAGGCAGTGACATGGTCTTCATCGCCGCGGGGATCGGCGGCGGGACAGGAACTGGCGCTGCACCGATCGTCGCCCAGATCGCAAGGGAGATTGGAGCGCTGACCATTGGTGTGGTCACGAGACCCTTCACCTTCGAGGGGGCGAAGCGGGCGCAAGCTGCCGAGTCCGGTATCGAGCAATTGAAAGAAAAAGTCGATACGCTTATCGTTATCCCGAACGATCGTTTGTTGCAGATCGCGGATAAAAAAGCCAGCTTGCATGATGCATTCAAGATTGCGGACGATGTACTCCACCAGGGGATTCAGGGTATCAGTGAGCTGATCACCGTCCCCGGTCTTATCAATCTCGACTTCGCGGATGTGCGCACGATCATGTCCGAGGGAGGCGCAGCTTTGATGGCTGTCGGCAGGGCTTCGGGTGAGGATCGTTCCCGCGAGGCTGCCGAGCAGGCAATTTCTAGTCATCTTCTGGATATCACAATCGATGGAGCGCGCGGCATCCTTTTCAATGTTACGGGCGGGCATGATCTGAGCCTGTACGAGGTCAATCAAGCCGCGGCGATCATCAAGGAGACAGCGCACCCTGATGTCAACTTGATCTTCGGTGCAGTCATCGATCCGAGTATGGGTGATGAGCTGCGCGTTACCGTAATCGCAACCGGCTTTGAGCGTACTGGTGGTCTTCACCATGCGATGCGCAGGACGCGCAGCCGAACGGAAGCACATGCGCAGGAAGGGCAGGTAGCTATCGCTGCCGAAGAATTCCAGCCGCAAGCTTTCGATATGAACGATCTGGACATCCCGGCTTTCTTACGTAGACGTTAAGGTGGGTGGGCTCTCGGCTCGGCCAGTCGACTCCTACCCCTAAACGCCCTTAAGAGCCGTTTGCCGCACGGTTTTCTCTAAGGGCATCCATACACACAGACCGTCGCCGGTACCTCCTCCCGGTAACGGTCTGTTGTGTTTCTTAATAGGGGGGGGACCAAAGTACCAATTATTTTAAGGTTCAGATGGTGCTTATAACCTTGTTGAGATGTTCCTCATTATGCTAAAATTTACCGCTCTACCCCCAATCGGTTGGGGATGTCAACTTTGGGACACCTAGATATGGCGTGGAACAACTGTGCCATAAGCGAGGCATAAATGCGCTGCCCGTACTGTGAGGGAGAACGAACCCGAGTTATCGATACAACGCGTGACTCACGGGGTGGGGTTCGGCGTCGCAGGGAGTGCATAGGGTGCAGTCAACGTTTCAGTACGTACGAGCGGGCAGTCCTTGCCTCTCCGCTAATTACCAAACAGGATGGAACCCGGGAAGAGTTCAACCGTGAGAAGCTTCACCAAGGGATCCGGATCGCCTGTGCAAAGCGCCCGGTATCGGCAGCAGATATTGAACGTCTCGTCGGTGAGGTCGAATCGACGCTCCAGGCGATGGGTAAAGCGGAAGTCTCCTCTAGAGTTGTCGGCGATATGGTTATTGCAGGATTAAAAGACCTCGATCACGTTGCCTACATTCGCTATGCGATCGTTTATCTAGGTCTTGACGATCTACAAGCCGTTCGCGATGAAATAGATTTTCTGCTCGAAATGTGATTGTTTCATGTGTGGCCCGCCACAATGGTTATTGTGGCAGATTTGATGGTCGATGGTAATTTTGGAGGGAGTGTACGTTGGAAACGGATCCAACAGGAGTGGCTGTAGATCTAAATAATGGGTTAACAAGAACCCCTTCGCGTCCAGAAGACTTGCGTGCTGTTGAGTTATCTGATAACGCCAAGACGGTCTTGGTTAAGCGTTATCTTCGACGCGGGGAAGATGGTCAACCGAGCGAGACAATGGAGGAGATGTTCTGGCGGGTTGCCTACAATGTTGCGCTAGTCGAAGAGGAATGGGACGTCGAAGTTGAATCGGTCGCCCGTGATTTCTATGAACTCATCGCCAGCAAGCGTTTTTTTCCCAACTCACCGACCTTCACCGGAGCGGGCACGCCTCTAGGCCAACTCGCAGCTTGCTTCGTCCTACCCATTGCTGATGACATGGGACGCGATTCAGAAGGCATCTTCCAGACTCTGCGTAATGCTGCTTTAATTCAGCAGACCGGCGGAGGCAACGGTTTCTCATTCTCAAGATTGCGCCCAAATGGTGACTTGGTCAACTCTTCGAGAGGTGAGGCGACGGGACCAGTTGGTTTCTTGAGGGTATACGACCGCGCTTTCGGTGTTATCGCCCAGGGCGGTACCCGGCGCGGGGCAAACATGGCCGTCCTCAGAGTCGACCACCCCGATATCGAGTCCTTCATTAGCTGCAAAACGGACGAGCATGCAATTACGAATTTCAACATCTCGATCGGGGTTACCGATGAGTTCATGGATGCGGTTAAGAACGACGATTGGTGGGAGCTGCGCTTCCCGGATATATCTTCACCTGAGTATAGCGAGTCCAACAGAACACATCGCCAACTTCTCGAAGCGAATGCCGAGTTCATAGTCTATGAACGGGTTCGCGCCCGCGAGCTCTTTAATAAAATTGTTCAGCAAGCTCATCATAACGGCGAGCCAGGCGTTCTTTTCCTTGATGCTGCAAATCGGGGCAACCCGGTTCCACATTTGTACGATTTGGAAGCTACAAACCCTTGCGGCGAGCAATGGCTAGGCCCTTATGAAAACTGCTGCCTGGGTTCGATCAACCTGGCACAGCATTTCGGACCAAATCGATCTGTCGATTGGTTAAAACTGCGCGAAAGCGTTCAGCTGGCAACCCGCTTCCTGGATGATGTTGTGAGCGCAAATGCTTACGTTCCAGCGGTTCCGCAGCTTGAAGAAGCTGCTTTGCGAGCACGGCGCATCGGTTTGGGTATTATGGGGCTTGGTGATTTGCTGTATCACACAGGAATTCGCTACGGCTCAGAGGAAGCCCAGGAATTTTCCGGTCAGGTAATGGAGTTCATCCGCTTCCACAGCATGTCAACGAGCGTCGACTTGGCGCGGGAGCGCGGTCCATTCTCGGTAATCGAAGGCAGTATCTACGATCCAGACAGAATCACATGGGAGCCACCCAAGCCTCTACATCCTTTCTCGCGAGACTATGGGCGACCGAAGGTTGACTGGCAGGACATTCTCGAAGGGATCCAACAAACGGGAATACGAAATGCTGCTCAGACAACTGTCGCGCCGACAGGAACGATTGCCACAGTCGCTGGGTGTGAGGGCTATGGCTGCGAACCGGTTTTCGCTCTTGCGTATTACCGGCATGTCGACGATGACGGCGATGATCTCCGGCTCACGTATACAAGTCCGATGTTTGATCAAGCGCTCATTGAAGATGGGGTTGATGATTTAACACGAGAGATGATCGTTGAAGCGGTGATGAAACACGGTTCGTGCCAGGAAATTGATGCGGTACCAGAAGATGTCCGCGATGTCTTCGTTGTCTCGCATGATATCTCGGCTGATGAGCACGTGCGTATGCAGGCTGCCATGCAGGTATTTGTCGACAATAGCATGAGTAAGACCTGCAACTTCCCCGCGGACGCCACTGTGGAAGATGTCGCTCAAGCCTACATACTTTCTTGGGAACTCGGCTGTAAAGGCTTGACAGTATATGTTACGGGATCACGACAGAAAGTCGTGCTCGAGACAAAGGGGACTGCGGATGCGAAGGCGTTGAAGGAAGGTGCGCCACGCCAAATCCATCTCTGGCTGGAAGGGAAAAAGCCGCGGGAACAGCGCCTCGACGGCTGTACATATCAAATAACAACCCCTCTTGGAAAAGCATTTGTGACGATCAATGAAAACGGGGGCGGAGCCGGACAGCCATTCGAAATATTTATTACCACTGCAAAAGCTGGATCTGAGACTGCTGCAGTGTCTGAAGCAATCGGGCGATTAATCTCTTATTTGTTGCGCATTGCTTCGCCGGTACCGCCACGAGACCGGCTTGGCGAAGTCGTTAGACAACTTGCTGGAATCGGAGGCGGGCGGCCAACGGGCTTTGGTCCCAACCGAGTCCTTTCACTGCCCGATGGTTTGGCGCGTGCGCTCGCTGCGTACTTAGAAGAGACGCCGGAAATTATTCCGGGCCATCTCATTCAAGAAACACCCCCAGAGAATCAGTTGACGATGCGCATCGGAGATCTCTGCCCGGAGTGCGGTGCAGCAGCACTGGTTAATGAAGAGGGATGCCGGAAGTGCTACGCGTGCGGTTTTAGTGAGTGTTGAGCGGAGTTTTCCAATTTGCAGAGTGGATTAACCCAAATTTGAAATCCAGCGCATTGATTGCTTTGGCGTTGGATTTTGCCTTTTAATAATCCATCCCCAGTATGACCTTCCTCTCATTCAACGTAGAATAGAGTTGTTACCTGTCTTGCCCTGAGCGGTCGGTCTTCTTGTGCTTAACCGGATGGCGCTTAGGCCGAGTTGTTTGAGTCAGGTGCCATGGGATGGAGGAAGTTGAGTTATTTCCCTGTTTTCGGGAAAGGAGGGATCGAAATGCAATCCTATCGAAAAGAGCTGTGGTTTAACACCCCGAGCCGGCGAGCGTTGATTAACATAACCCCGGAGGTCGACACCTGCCTGCGGGAGAGTGGGATACAGGAAGGTCTCGTGCTCGTCAACGCGATGCACATCACGGCATCTGTTTTTATTAACGATGATGAGTCTGGTCTGCACGAGGACTACGAGGTGTGGCTTGAGAAACTTGCACCGCATGCGCCAACCAGCCAATATCTCCACAATCGAACGGGTGAGGACAACGCGGACGCACACATGAAACGGCAAATCATGGGGCGTGAAGTTGTCGTCTCTGTGACCAACGGACAGCTTGATTTCGGACCTTGGGAACAGATCTTCTATGGCGAATTTGATGGGGGGAGAAGGAAGAGGGTGCTGGTTAAAATCATCGGAGAATGAAGATGAGAGGTCGCCCTTGTGTGGATGACCGAGCGGCGGCCCGTTGCCAATTCCCAGCATCTTCAGGAGGAGATTGCTTCGTCACTCCGCTCCTCATAATGACAGAAATAATTCAATTATTAATTTAATAGATATAAATACTGAACGGCAAAAAGGGAATTATTCCGTTTTGTCGGAAAGTTTACAGGAAGATCTTTTGGATAAAATTTATAAAAGAAAACAAGCGATTATGTTCATTCCACGATTAGGCGGAAACACTATTACCCAATGCAAAGACTGCAATTGGATAGCGGAATGCAAAAATTGCGGCACGGCGCTTGTTTCATACGCGAGCAAAGCAAGAAGAATTCATGTGCTCGCGAAAAAAGAATTGTTTAAATTTCGTCCGTTCGGGGCGTTTCTTAAAAGCATGGATG
>JAIWHF010000010.1:5367-28856 GCA_048629905.1 Methanosarcinales archaeon | reverse complement strand
GTACATTTTCTTCGCCGTTTAGAGGCGACGAAGATGGTGAATTATATCACTCTCGCTTTGCATAGCGCATATTCCATTGTATAAAAGAAGGTAGATTTCTTCGCCCAACCAATCTTAAAGGAGAATGCAGACATGAAAGAGCGACCCTGGTTTAAACACTATGAATCAGAAGTCCCGAAGTCCATCGAATACCCAGAAGTGCCGCTCTATCATTTCATAGAGAATGCTGCAGAAAAGTATCCTGATCAGGCTTGCGCGATTTTTAAGGGTTCAGAGATCACTTATGCGGAGATGGACGAAATAATTAACCGGCTAGCGGGCGCGCTTGCTGCGATGGGGGTAAAGAAAGGGACTCCAGTTGGCATCTTCATGCCCAACTCACCGCAGTTCGTTATGGCATTCTACGCGATACTCAAAGCAGGCGGGATTGTCGTCGCCACGAACCCTCTCTACACAGCGCGCGAGATTGAACATCAAATGAAGGATTCGGGCACGGAGATTATGCTCGTCATGAGCAATTTCTACTCCATGATCAAAGAAGTTCAACCGAAGACTCCCATTAAGAAGTTGATCGTCACGAACATAAAAGAATATCTACCCGGAATGCTTCGGTTCCTTTTCACACTGACCAAAGAGAAGAAGGACGGTCATCGAGTCGAGCTGGGAGAGGGAGATTATTGGCTGCAGGACCTGCTTAAGGAATACTCAGCTGATGATCGACCGCAGATTGAAATGAAACCCACTGATGACGCTTTGTACCAGTACAGCGGTGGTACGACCGGCCTTTCAAAGGCGGCAATCGCAACGCATGGAAACCTCGTCGCCAACACGATGCAGATTAAATCATGGTTGCCCTCCGCCAAGGAGGGTGGCGAGACAGTCTTGATGGCGATCCCGATGTTCCACGTCTATGGCATGGTCGCCGGGATGAGCTTCGGCATCGCTGCCGCCGCTAGCCTGGTGATGGTCCCAAACCCTCGGGATATGGGAGATGTCCTCGGCTCGATTTCTAAATACCGCCCGACGATTTACCCGGGTGTTCCAGCGATGTATAACGCCATCAACAACCACCCCGACGTGAAGGCGGGCAAGGTGGACGTGAGTTCGATAAAGGCATGCATCTCTGGTTCTGCCCCGCTGATGAGGGAGACGCAGGCCACTTTTGAAGAGCTGACGGGTGGGAAGCTCGTGGAAGGCTACGGTCTTTCCGAAGCCCCAACAGCGACTCACTGCAACCCAGTGTTCGGAATGAGCAAAGAGGGATCGATTGGCGTCCCCTTCCCGGATGTGGACGCCCGCATCATCTCTCTGGATGATGAAGTTACGGTGCTTGAAACTGGGGAGATTGGGGAACTTGTGTTGAAGGGTCCCCAGGTAATGAAGGGCTATTTGAATATGCCCACAGAGACGACAAACGCAATACGTGACGGCTGGCTTTACACCGGCGACATCGCCTATATGGACGAGGATGGCTATTTCTTCATTGTGGATCGTAAGAAGGAGCTCATCAAGCCCAGCGGTTATCAGGTCTGGCCCAGGGAAGTGGAGGAGGTCATCGCCGAGAACCCCAAGGTCCTTGAAGTCGGTGTCGCAGGAATTCCCGATGCTTATCGTGGAGAGACCGTAAAAGCGTGGGTAGTTCTCAAACCGGGTGAAACATTGACTGCCGACGAAGTGAAAGCGTGGTGCAAAGAACACATGGCTGCTTTTAAAGTTCCCACGCATGTAGAATTCCGGGACGAACTGCCTAAAACAACCGTCGGAAAGGTTCTGAGACGGGAGCTCGTGCGTCAGGATCGCGAGAAGCAGGAGGCGGCAGAGTAAACCACCACTTTTATTTGGAGTGCAAAAAGCGAAACGCCCGGGCATTATTCGCCCGGGCGTTGGTTATGTCTGGCATCGATTAGAAATTTTACGCACCCGCAAGAAGAGGCGTTCCGCTGTTTTTCTCCTTGACAGACTTGCCGAAAATCTTCTCGAAAGTTTCTCGATCTATGGTTTCCTCTTCGACAAGATATTGGGCGATGGTGTCAAGTGAAGTTCGATATTCGGTCAGGATCTCTTTAGCGCGAGCGTAAGCATCTCGGACCAAGCCACGAACCTCGTCATCTATCTTCTCAGCTACATTCTCTGAGTAGTCTCGCTGTTCTGAGATCTCTCGACCGAGAAAAACCAATTCTTCTTTTTGCCCATATACCATGGGTCCAAGGGCATCGCTCATCCCGAGTCGAGTGACCATTGAGCGTGCCAACTTTGTCACTCGTTCGAGATCGCTCGATGCGCCAGATGTAATATCGTTGAAGACCAGCTCCTCAGCAGCGCGGCCACCGAGGGCAAAGGTCATATCCGCGAGTAGCTTGTTACGGGAAATCAGTGTCCGGTCATCCTCAGGTAGGGCAAGCGTAAAGCCGCCCATCATTCCCCGAGCTATGATGCTCACTTTATGGACGGGATCTGATTCAGGGATGACGTGACTGACAACGGCATGACCCGCTTCGTGGTAGGCGACGATTAATTTCTCTTCCTGACTTATGAGACGGCTCTTTCGCTCAGGGCCGGCGATAACTCGCTCAATCGATTCTTCGAACTCCTGTTGCCCGATTGTCTTTTTATCTCGACGGGCGGCCAAAATCGCAGCTTCGTTGACGAGATTCTCGAGATCGGCGCCGACAAATCCAGGAGTTGCTTTCCCGATAACCGAGAGATCTACGGACTCCTCGAGGGGCTTACCTCTAGAATGGACTTTCAGGATCGCCTCACGACCGCGCATATCCGGCTGGTCGAGGATAACTCGCCGGTCGAAACGGCCGGGTCGAAGGAGAGCAGGATCGAGGATATCTGGCCTATTCGTCGCCGCCATGATGATCACATTCGCATCCGTATCGAAGCCGTCCATCTCGACGAGCATCTGATTGAGTGTTTGTTCCCGCTCATCATGGCTGCCGCCGAGGCCGGCGCCGCGCTGACGGCCTACAGCGTCGATCTCGTCGACAAAGACGATGCAGGGGGCGTGGCGCTTTGCTTGATCGAAAAGATCGCGCACTCGACTGGCGCCGACGCCGACGAACATTTCGACGAACTCGGAGCCCGAAATCGAGAAGAAAGGTACACCCGCTTCCCCTGATACTGCCTTCGCAAGCAGCGTTTTCCCCGTCCCCGGTGCTCCGATAAGAAGCACACCTTTTGGAATGCGGGCGCCAAGTGAAATAAACTTTTCAGGCTCTTGAAGGAACTCGACAATCTCCTCGAGATCCTCTTTCGCTTCTTCGATGCCGGCAACATCTTCGAATGTAACCGTGGGTTGGTCACCCGTAAACATCCGGGCGCGACTCTTCCCGAAGGAGAGAGCCTGGTTGTTCGTACCTTGCGCTTGGCGCATCATGAACCAAATCAAGCCCACGACAAGCAGCGCGGGAAGGATATAGGTGATCAGGCTGATAATGGTTCCCAGATCGCTGGGTTCTTTGATCTCGAGTTCAAGATTCCCGCGAGCCAATGCCGACTGGGTGACGCCAAGATCTTTTAGCTGTTCAACCGTCGTCTTAGTAGGTTCCTTGCGGGAGAACGCATTGGTGCCATCCGCGTAAATCAATTCCAGTTCGTTTTCATCGACGATTATTCGGTCGATCACACCAGATTGAATCTTTGCCGCGACCTCGTTTAAAGGCAGTATTTCAGGTTGGGTCGCCTCGCTGCGGGAGTAGAAAATTACCGCCACGATTGTGAGCATTAACATAAATAGAACGAGCGAGTTTCTACCTCTGGGTGAATTCACATCTACCTCCCAAAGCTAATAGATGGCTTTGGTTATTTAGACTAATTTTTAGAACGTTCGTCCGAATTATACCGCGGCGGGTGGGGTGCGACCAGTATGTTGGATTACCCGGGATTAATTGGGCAGGAAGGGTAAAGTAGGCAAACCCAAAGCCAGAGAGGAATCAATCCACCAAGTGTTAGAAAGGCCAACAAACCAAGGGCGATCACAGTCCAATCCATCTCCGGAGCTATCGCTGGATTTTGAGGTGATGTGACCTTAACCTGTGTGAGATCTGTGATATCCAAATCATCACCTGTGGGTGATTTGTCTCCTGGGGTTGCATCCACGTTGAAATTCATGAGGATCCGCCCAAGTTGATCCGCGGTGCGATAGCGAGCGGAGGGCTCCTTCGCGAGAACCTTTAGAACAATCTGCTGCAGGGATTCGGGGATGCTGGGCTCGATCAAGCGAGGATGAATTGGCTCAGCGGTCAGATGAAGCTGAGCCAGGTCGGCTGCGTTATCCGCTACGAATGGAGGTTGGCCGGTGATCATTTCGTAGAGGATCACTCCAAGTGAATAAACATCGCTGGCAGGTGAGGGTGCCCCCCCTGATGCTTGCTCTGGAGAAAAGTACTGAGGGCTTCCCCAAACAACGTCTGAATGTTCATCGGGTTGGATTGTTGCCAGTGCACGAGAGACACCGAAGTCGGTAATCTTGATTTTATTGTCAGGTGTAATAAGAATATTTTGTGGCTTAAGATCACAGTGAACGAGACCTGCGCGATGGGCATAGCCAACTCCATCGGAGATCTTTATCATTAACTCCACTGCCTCGAGTGGGGCAAGGAGTTTCCGGCGACGGATGAGAGTCTTTAAATCTGCCCCGGCGATGTACTCCATCACAATGTAAAGCGTATCGCCGTCACGGCCGAAGTCGAAAATTGTGACAATATTTGGATGGGAGAGATTCGCAGCTGCACGTGCTTCATGCAGGAAGTTCTCTTGGAACGATGGATCCTTGGCAAGCGGATCGCGCAAGATTTTCGCTACAACCTCGCGCTGGAGTTGGTGGTCTAATGAGCGGTAAATATCTGCCATGCCGCCGGAGCCGATTTTTTCAAGCAGCTCGTACCGTCCACCCAATAAATCCTGTGCCATAGTGCTGACGATTGTAATCCTTACAAGTATTCGCGGCAATGAAGGAGAGAGACCTATTTGACGCTATAATATTCTGAGGTAATTTATGACGAATCGATGCGCCTGGCTGCTTTATAACCCTGCTGCAGGTAGGTTTCCCGCTGGCCCGCTTCTTGAGCGCGCGTTGCGTGTTCTCTCAGCTGCGGGTTGGGACGCACATATTGTTAAAGGGGAGCCGGATAAAGGGGTGGTCGATGTCGCCAAGGAGGCTGTTGCACAGCGCTGCGATGCTGTATTTGTAGTCGGTGGTGATGGTTCGATCGGCCAGGCAGCATCTGCGTTGGCGGGGTCGGAAACTGCTCTGGGTGTCCTGCCGGCTGGAACTGCTAATGTATGGGCGCAGGAGCTCGGTTTGCCACGCCTTGATTGGATTCATGTCTTTGCGCTGGAACAGGCGGCTGAGAGATTAGCTGCCGGAGATGTCCGTCTCGTGGATGTCGGAGTGTGTAACGGTCAAGCATTCCTGCTGTGGGCTGGCGTCGGGCTGGATGCACATGTAGTCAACAGCATGGAACCTCGAGAGCGTTGGGAGAAGGCGTTTGCAACGGTCCATTACGCAACAATGGCTTTGTGGAATGCAATCGGGTGGGAAGGGATGGACCTAAAGGTTCGTACAGACAAGGACGAATTTGAGGGGCGCTACCTGGTTGCAGTAGCTTCCAATATTCCTGCATATGCCGGCGGTTTGGTGGACTTAGCTACGGGTGCCAAGGTTGACGACGGTTTGCTGGATTTCTGGTTTATTGAGAGCGGAAAACTTCGTGATGTCCTTGTCCGGGTTGCGCAAATTTTCATGGGTCGCCACGTGGACGCAGAAGGAGTAGACCACTTTCGAGCAAGCAAAGCGGTCTTTGAAATGGAAAATGGACTACCTATACAGTTTGATGGTGAACCGTTGGTTCTTGACTCCCCCCTTGAGTTTAGCGTTCACAAGAAGGCGCTCAAAGTTCTCGTTCCAGGCGATGTAAATCCTGATCTGTTTGCTAGCCAATCCAATGGGTGAGGGATGAATGCTGAAAAGATTTAGGCCTATCTTCGAGAACCCAATGAATTTAATGTTACCGATTGCAGTCGTCCCAGGAAAATTAGACGCGGTGTGCGTCTCATCAGGGTGGGTTCTCATTTCCACAGCGGTGTCGATTATCCATCTCGATCTAACTCTCTTTTTACTCCACTAAATGGAAAACAAGCCTTCTCTCCCAAGGGTTGTGAAGTCACACTGGCTATCGGCCGGACTCGGTGTCGTGTTGGGGACAATCACTTTGTTTGCGTTGATCGCGCTCGGATATTTCACGCGCCAAGCTCAAGGTTCAATACCCCCGGCGACGCCAATACTAATTACGATCAATGCGCCAACAGCTTCCGTAACCATTTCGCCGCCAACAGAAACTTCCGAACCTGCAAATACTTCTACACCTACGCTTTCACCGGAAGCGGATGGTTCGCTCTCGCTGGGGAGACTCGCCGAAGTTTACGGTACCGAAGGAGATGGCCTGCGGATGCGCGATAATGCGGGTTTGGATTCCAAAATTGTATTCATAGCGGTTGAGAGTGAAGTCTTTGAATTGCGTGATGGGCCTGTGCAAAAAGATGGGTATGAATGGTGGTTCTTGGTTAACCCCTACAATCTGGATAAAACGGGGTGGGCTGTTAGCACGTATTTGCGAGCCATCGACTAGAAGACGATTTGCTCCGCTAGTGTTCATGAGCTAATATTTGCCCGCCAAAGGAAGGCACAAGTGAAGAGAAAACCAAAGAACGTCTCGGCCTCCCGTAAAGAAGAGGTTTTACGGATCGAATGGGAGGATGGTCAAACAAGCGAAATTCCTTTCGGCACGCTTCGTGCAGCTTGTCCCTGTGCAGATTGCCGTATGAGTCATGATCAAGAGCAGGGTGCTGAGAAGGAAGATATGCTGGAGCTGAACATTCGCGATAAAAGCACGATGATCCTCGAAGGGATCGAACAAGTAGGCAACTACGCAGTTCAGTTGGTTTGGCGTGATGGGCACAACGCTGGCATTTATACGTGGGATTACCTTGATAACCTTAACCCTGGTGGTGATCATGGCGGTGGAAGGAGACCGGTGTGAAGGACCCTCTGGATGAGCTAATTAACTTCGCGGAGAGAACTTACGTTCGCTTAGAAGCGGAGACGCTCATCATGGATTGCATTGAGCGTGGAGAACCAAAACCCTTCTTCAGGCTTCTTGAAGAATTGATCCTTGCTGGCACATCTTCTCTCAGCGTGTTGCGGGAGATTCTCGGTGTTATTAGAGTTATAAAAACTGGCCTGGGGAAAGAAGGGTTAGATGTACGTCAGGATCTCGTTGATGCCATGGCTGAATTTGGAGTCGCCTTACCCAAGCTCCTCTCTGCTGAAGACCCTGAAGCATTCAGGCAGATTTGCGGTTATGAGATGAGATTTAAGGTAAATGAGATCGCCTATCACTTGGAGATTGAAGAAACTGCATTGCTCGAAGAAATCTGTATAGAAGCGGGGAACAAAGTTACGACGATTGCCGGAAGAATGGCGATCCTCACGCAGCTTGAAGAAAGTGTACTAGATTGGATTGACGGGCTTACCTATGAGGCGGTACATAGTTTTGAGTATACGGGTTGGGATCACAATCAAGCAATAAGTCATTGAATCGGCCCATCAAGCTTCCGGAATAAACACAGCGAGAATCCGTAACCTCTCACATTAAACCCTCTCCCATTACATAAGACATCTTTATATTATTCAAGGAAGTTCTCCACTTAGTGGAGTCAGGACACTCTGCTTACTGTTGCAGGTTAAGTTTGCGCTTTGAGGTCTGAGCATTAAACCTCCCGCAGGTTCGAAACCTGCGGGAGGTTATTGCCAAATGGCCGGGAAACGGTGAAGGAATACCAGTATGCATCAATCTGTCATGCTGAGCGGAGCGAAGCATCTCGTTCTTTGAACTGAATTATGCTCCTTGCCGTGAACGAGATTCTTCGTCGCTCTGCTCCTCAGAATGACGTTGGCTAGGAACCTGTCATTTCGAGCGAAGCGAGAAATCCCCATGATGTCGTCCCTGCAAATTACATCTCTGCAAACGAGGGGATTCCCCTTCCTTAGAATCTCGCATTGTGAATTGTGATGTTCCAGGGATTTCTCGTCACTTCGGTCGCTGTGCCCCCGACAGAACCGGGGACTTCGCTCCCTCCGCTCCTCGAAATGACAGATCGCGGGAACTTGTCTTCCTGAACCCATTCAGCTCAGCGTGAAGTGGGGTAGCTTAAACCCCGCTTGGTCATCCACATTATTCGGAGGAGATAAATCAATAGAAAGATGGAAAGAGGGATTAAAGGTAGTCTTTCAAATTATGCTCGACGGCATAGGCGGCTGCTTCCGCTCGGTTGCGGACATTTAATTTAGAAAGAATGCTGCTGACGTAATTGCGAACGGTTCCCTCTCCAAGAAAGAGCATCTCGGCGATCTGACGGTTTGTCCGCCCTTCGGAAACAAGCTGCAATACGTGCATTTCTTGCTGGGTGAGTTCCGCAAAAGCCGAGGCTTCCTCCTCGCGAGCTGCTTTGCGGACTTCCTGGAACACTCTCTGAGTAACGGCGGGGTCGAGTAAAGCTTCACCTCGTCCAATCGCCTCGATCGCTCGAACAAGATCGTCCCCGCCAATCTGCTTTAAGACATATCCAGCGGCCCCTGCGCGGATAGCGGAGAAGAGCATCTCATCCTCGGCATAGGATGTGAGCATGATGACTTTTGTATCGGGGTGGTTCTCTGTGATGTCCTGACAGGCTTCGATACCAGAGCCGCCCTTGAGGCGAATATCCATCACGACGACATCCGGTTTGTAGGATTTTGTTTTCTCGATTGCATCACGAGGTCCCACCGCTTCGGCGACCACTTCGAAGCTTGGATGCTTCTCAAGCAGCGCTTTCAAACCTACCCGGACAACTTCGTGATCGTCTACAAGGAGTATGCGTTGACGAGCCAATTGTCTTCCTTTCAAATTCAGCTAATTATTATCCAGATTCTAATCGAGGAGACCTTGTTGGACAAGGAGATCCACGCGACTTACGAAAGTGCGTACAGTCGGGAAGATCCGATTTCCACGGGTTCTAACTCGGATTTTATGGATGGTGGAAACGATGGCTAAGCCAGAATTTTGAGGGGTGGGTTCAGGTGTTTGCACGATTATCCAGGTCGCGCTTGTAATCGACAAACCGGTAACCTACTCCACGTTCGGTGATGATGTATTTGGGATTCGAAGGATCGTCCTCGAGCTTCTGGCGCAAATAATTTATATATAACCGCAGGTAATGTGTTTCGTCACGGTATTCATACCCCCAAACTTTGGCAAGCAGCTGCTCGTGGGGGACAACCCATCCTGCATTCTGCACTAGATGGTATAGCAGGCGAAATTCGGTCGGACGGAGCTTAACGAGTTCACCGTCTACCCATATCTCACGGCGGTCGAAGTCGAGCTTGAGCCGGCTATCTACCTGGATAACATCGTGAACAGGTTGTCCGGCCATTTCGGTGCGGCGCAACACGGCCCGCACACGACTCACCAACTCGCGCGGGCTAAAAGGTTTGGTTATGTAGTCATCGGCGCCAAGCTCCAACCCTCGAACCCGATCTTCCTCCTCCCCCTTAGCGGTAAGCATAATTACAGGCACCGTGGAGAGATCCCGAATGAGCCGTAGCGTTTCGAAGCCGTCAAGGTCCGGCATCATCACATCTAGCAGGATCAGATCTGGCAATCGATCTCGCATTTGGTCTAGCGCCTGAGTCCCGGAAGTGGCTTCGTAGACTTCGAAGCCATCATGCTCAAGATTCAAGCGGATGAAGTGAATCATCCGCGGTTCATCGTCGACAACAAGAATCTTGCGCCGGCGAGGTGACGAATCTGTCATTTTATTCCCGGACGAAACCGATGAGGTCTTCGTCTTCTTTGGTGGGGAGGATCTCTATGAAAAAGACTCGGTGCATTGGCCACACGACGCTGGTGACGGTCTCGTGTAAGAAGGACAAATCTTTGTCATCCTTGCGTCGGGGATTGTTCACCGTAAGCGACGTATCTTGAGGTCCTGGTAAATCTTCGATCTCACCAAGAACCGCTTCCTCACCAGATATGTGGAGCAGAATTGTATAAGACATAGGTTACCCTGACCCTTTTGTCTGCTGCGAGATGATTTGCAGCCTTAAACGACCCAGCTGGATGATATCACCATGATGAACACGAGAAGCCTTTTGGCCTTTGATGCGCTTGCTATTTACGATTGTCCCATTCGCACTGTCTAGATCAATCACGAAGATGCCATCTTTCTCAATCCTTAGTTCGGCGTGCATCCTGGAAAGACCCTGATCAAAGGCGTCGTATTTTGCCAGGTCGACATCTGGAATAACCGCCTGGCCTTCAATCGATCGCCCGAGTGTGAAATTATCCCGCCCGAGCAGGGAGATAACGTCGCCCGAGGAAACAACGCGTAGTCCCAACATCGAACCGGTTGAAAGGTCGGGACCTGCGGGAGGCGTTGGTTTGGTCGCCTTTGCTTCGTTGCTGATTTTGTCGGGCGATATTGACATCGTTGGGATTGGGGAAACGTGAACCAGTCGAGTGCCGCACTCGCTGCAAAACAAGGTGCCGACGAATTCATGGTGATTACACGATGGGCATTCGATCATGACTCACTCGAAGGTGGAAGTAATAGTAAAGCCCGAGTGCCGTATTTTAGCGTCTTTTCTCCCTCTGTCGAGAAGCGCTTGGAGCGCGAGAGTTGTACTGCTTCATGAAGCGCGGCTTTTGCGAGATCGCGTTCGCCTGCAGCGAGAAGTTGTGTGGCCAGGTTCTCCAATCTCCTTGCTGCTTGTGAGGATTGACCAAGCTCAACCTCATGGCGCGCTTTTTCCTGCATTTTGTATAAAGCGAGCATATTCAATGCGGAACTAATCTCCTGCGGCGGTGGATTAGGGTCGGCTTCACTTACGACCGGCAAGCTGATATCTAAGGGTAGGGTCTTTGTCTCGGAATCTACACCAATCAGATCCCCTCTCAGATTGAGGTGAGCAAGCGTGAGCTCGCTTGCGCCCGCAAGCGGATGGACAACAAGTTCGAGCAGGAGACGGACTGAACTATTCCTCGGGAGATGACCAAGTGTCATTGGGAAGCTGTCACCAAGCGGCATTGGCTCCGGAAGGAGACGATATGAAGAACGCAAATCTACCTGCTGGCCCAGCGCTCCATCGATTTGCAAATTCTTTGCTACGATCTGGCTCAAGCTGTCGTAAATTGAATGGAGTAGGTCTGTCACAGCTCGAGGGGTGTTTAAAAAAATGACATGCCCACCTGTTCGACTTGCGATTTCGTCTAACAGACGATCGCTCCAATCGGAGCCGATTCCAACGCAGTTGATGGTAATACCTGCCGCGGCGGCTTGATCCGCCAGCTCTAGACAGAGCTCTTCATCCCCATATGTTCTCCCGTCCGTGAGCAGGACAAGATGGTTGATGCCCTCTTTTGAGAATGTTTGGTGGATCTCGTCTAAGCCAGTAGTCAAGCCTTGGGCTATTTCTGTGCCGCCACCAGCCTGCAGGAGGCTTAATCGAGCTCGGGCAGTAGCTAAGACTTTGGCTTGATCTGGCGAAACAATAACATCAGCGCGATCGCTGAAAGCGGTGATGGACGTGTTGTCCTCTGGTTGTAGATCTTCAAGGATTGCCAATACCGCAGCTCGTACCTGGTCCATCCGCTTGCCATCCATCGAAGTTGAACGGTCGATCACGATGCTGAGGTTAATGGGAGGCCGGATCTCCGGTAAATCTGCAGAAGGGAAGACATCAAGAAGGATGTAATGAACTTGTGGCTCATCGAGCTCAAGTAAGTTGTTGCGGCTGTTGAGAATGTTTAAGTGGAATGGTGAAGCCGCTGCGAAGGCAACGTCCGCGGCCGCTAATTCCTCATCATAAGCTGCGCGTAGGTCGGGGTCGATAAGGGTTTCATAGGCCTTGCTTACACTTAGGAAGAGCTCCGTCTCGCCAAGGCGGATGTTCTTATCCGGGTGGAGCTGGTGGGCGGCTTCGCGGAAGGCGCGTCGGATTTGTTCCGTTGTCGCGTTTCTTGGCACTTTGAGGAGGGTGTAGTAATCCTTCTCCACAGACACCTAATTCCTTAATCAGCTGGAAAGCGAACGATAACAACAGAGATGTTATCAGGACCACCGGCGAGGTTCGCTGCTTGGACGAGTTGCTCGCAGGCGATTTGTGGATGAGGTGCATCGTTCACGACATGCTTAATCTGCGGATCGGGCACTACGCCCCAGAGGCCATCCGAGCAGATAAGCAGATGTCCCCCCTTCGGTGCGGCGGTGGTGAAAACATCAATTTCAAGATTGGCCCCCTGGCCGATGGCACGGTACAGAACATTGCGTTGGGGATGCGACTCGGCTTCCTCAGCAGTGAGCTGACCGAGTTCCTTGAGCCGTTCAACCAATGAATGGTCTCTGGTCAGGATTTCGATCTGGCCATTATCGATGGAGTAGGCGCGGCTATCACCGACATGACCGATCGTCATTTGTGATCCAAGCAGCAACACTGCGGTCATTGTCGTTCCACCGCCGGGAACTTGCTCCACAACCGCGGTGTTCGCTTCATCCAGAGCATCATGAAGGAGTTCTTGCAGCGGGAGCATTTCGTTAGAGTTCTCCAGATCGAGCATATGAAGGAAGGTCTCTTCCATTAATTTCCGAGCAACGGAGCGGATGGAGACATTGCTGGCGACCTCTCCGGATCGATGTCCGCCCATCCCGTCAGCGACCATGAAAATGCCAAATTCAGGAAGGGGCTCAGCTCCGGCAGAGTCCCCGCTGATAACCAGCTGTGCATCCTCGTTATGACTTCGCTCGAGGCCCGTTGACTGGCTTGCACCGACGATGATTCGATTGTTGGGAGCGGAATTATAGGCGCGGCTCATCACCGACTCTCCACCAGCCAACTGGGAGCCAGTTTTGGTCTGAGGGGATGTTGATCCAAAAAGTCGGGAAAAGAATGTTTTCAAAGGGGTCATTTATTGATGTCTCATTGATATGTCTAGTAGATGCCTACGCGATTAGAGCGTACATCTTGTGATCTGTTGAACCGATGTAAAGGACGTTATCGGAGATAATGGGTGTGCCAGTTATTGGAGCGCCTGAATGAAACCGCCAGCGGAGCCGGCCTGTCTTCTGATCCAGGCAGTATACGGAGCCGTCGACTGATCCGCAATAGATTGATCCATCATGTGCGATCGGCGAGCCAGTAACCTGGTGATCTGTTTCGTAGCGCCAAATCTCACGTGCGTGCTTGGCATCAACGCAATAAATATTATTGTCCCCGCAGCCAATGAAAAGCAAGCCATCAGAGAAGGATGGGGACGAGATCGTTGATCCCCGCATCCGAAAACGCCAAATCTGCCAGCCGTTTTCCGAATCAATTGCATACATGGTCCAGTCTCGAGATCCATAGTAGACAATGTCATCAACGATGATCGCCGAGGAGGTGATGCCTCTCTTCGCTTTCTTCCTCCACTTCAACTCTCCTTTAAAGTTATAGCAGTAGAAATCGCCGCTTTCACAACCGAAATAAACGAGTTCGTCCTGAACAAAAGGGGTGGACCAAATCGCATCGTTCGCTTCCACGCGCCATGCACGGCGGCCATTCATTTGATTTACGACATGAAGCCGCCTGTCATCGGAACCGACAAAAATATGCCCTTCGGAGGGGGTGGGAGAGGAGCGGATTGGGCCTTCAGCGTAATACGTCCAGACAAGGCTGCCTCGATTTGCGGTCAGTGCGTAGAGACGACCATCCTCAGAGCCAATGAAGATGACCCCATCCTCGGCTGCGGGTTTTCCTGTTATGCCGCCCTCCGTGGCATATTTCCATTGGAATTCGCCCGTTTGCTTATCTAAGGCATAGAGGTTGTTGTCATAACAGCCGACATAGACTGTATCCTCGTAGACCATCGGGGAGCCGCGAATCTCATCCTCGCATTTAAACGACCAAATCTCCTCGATCTTATCGCTCTGTGCGATCACTGCAGCGACACTGGGCTGGCTCAGCAATCCTGTACGCTTTGCGGCTGAGATCATGGCCTCTTTCATGAGCATGGCGGAAGGGTAGCGATCCTTGGGATCATACTCGAGAGCAGTAGAGATCACGGTCTCTATTTCAGGTGAGATAAGGGGATTGATCGATCGAGCCGGTCTCTCTGCGAAAGAAAATGGCGCTTCAACGCGCGGATCTCTTTTTGTGAGCAGGTGGTGCAGTGTTGCGCCGAGGGCGTAAACGTCACCAGCTGGAGAAGCCTCACCGCGGTATTGCTCAGGTGGTGAGTACCCCTCGGTGCCGATCATCGTCCCTTTTTCACCGGGTTGGAAGTTGCGAGCGATGCCAAAATCGATCAATCTCACATGGTTGTGATGATCGATCATTACATTCGAAGGTTTAATGTCTCGGAAGATGATCGGTTCGGGCTGGATATTGTGTAGATAGGAGAGAACATCGCAGAGTTCAATCGCCCAACCGATGACTTTCTCCTCTGACAGGAAGTCGGTGGATTCAGCGAGAATCGCTTCAAGATCATCGCCGTCGATAAATTCCATAACCAGGTAGGATCGTTTCTTGTGAGAGAAATTGTCGTAGATTGCCGGAGTTGCCGGGTGGGAAAGGGTTGCGAGAAGATCTGCCTCACGTTCAAAGTTTTTCACGATCATTTCATGCATCGATTGATCGGCGATGAGGTTCACCATCTCTTTAATAGCGACAAGCTTGGTTACGTTAGGAAAATGAAGGTCACGCCCTTTGTACACAGAACTCATCCCGCCGGCGCCCAGCATGCCCAGGATAAGATATCGATCTTCGAGTGTGGTGCCCGGCTGTAAACGGTCCAGGCTTTCGCTCTCGCCTTGGTCGTTATCGTCGAGCTGGCGTGTTGTTCTTGGCATAATTTATGTGTTTCGGATTATAGCATGAGAGACATGCGCCGCAATTGAAAACAATGCAAAATCTGTGGTTTTGTAAGCACCATGTAAGGTTTTACCTGACTCTCCAGGATTTAATACTCTCGACTCAGAAGCTTCTGCGTAAGGTGTACCAGCTCCGACGCGGCCGGTTCGGCCGGCTCACTTAAGGTGAGCGCCTCGAGCGCTGAGTCTGTCCAGCGCCGGGTCGCTTCCTCCGCGTACTCTCGCGCCCCAGATCGGTTGAGAGAAGTTACCATCCTCGTTACCCAATTGTCGCCGATTTCATCTGAATCCCATAATTCGTGGAAATCGTCCGAATGGTTGATGGCGAAGATGACCGGTAAAGTTTTCTTGCGGGCGCGCAGGTCGTCGCCGCTGGGTTTTCCAGTGACCTCTGGTGCACCCCAAATACCCAGCAAATCATCAAAGATCTGAAAAGAGAGTCCCAGATCGTGGCCGAACTGCTGAAAAAGTTCGACCTTTGAGGGTTCGCTTTGGGCGGTGAGAGCGCCAATTGCGCAGCTCGCAGCAATCAGTGCTGCCGTTTTCCCCTCGATCATCTCCACATATTCATCCTCAGTTACCACGTCAGTCTCTTCGAATTTCAGATCTAGATGCTGGCCGACAGTTAAATCCAGGCATGCCTTATCAAGTTGTTTCTGGATCGAGAGGATGGTCGCTGAGTCGTGTCCTTGCTCATGCAGTTCGTGTGTTAGAAGGTGTGCTAATGCGAATAACGCGTCTCCGGTGTTTGTCGCTTGTGCGATCCCCCAACGTTTCCACACCGTCTCACGGCCTCTGCGTGTTTCACTTCTATCTTCGATATCGTCATGTATGAGCGAGAAGTTATGTATCCACTCGATCGCACCGGCAGCTGGGAGGGCGGATTGCCATGAGCCGCCAGCGGCATCGCAGCAAAGGAGTGTGAGTAAAGGTCGGAGACGTTTTCCCTGGCTTGCTTCCGGTTTAATCCAACCAAGATGGTGGCATACCATTTGAACGAGGAGAGCCGTACTTTTGGATTCCAGGTGAGAGAGCGAGGTCCTCAATTGTGCATCGATCTTGGTTTGCATCGCCTCGATGTACACGCCCGGCTCGGTATTCACGTTCTAGACTCCTTCCACAGTTTAGTGGAACGCAGGGCTTGAATCTCATGTGCTCCGGATGCGAACATACTTATTCGAATCTGCGCTACGATTTGATCGATATGCGCAATTACTGCATCGGTGGACTTGGACGCTGCCTTGAGCAGCGGCCCGGCCATGCCGCCAAGGTCGGCGCCAAGGGCAAGACACTTTGCGACATCAACTCCGCTTCTAAGTCCCCCTGAAGCGATCAATGGAATATCTGGAAGTGATTCGCGAACTTCAATGATTGCATCCGCTGTAGGAATTCCCCAGTCGATAAAGGCGGCGGCGACAGCAGCTCTCTCGGGTGATTTTGCACGATGCATCTCGACTTGAGACCACGAAGTTCCGCCAGCCCCGGCAACATCGATCGCGGTGACGCCTGCTTCCACCAACCGCAATGCAGCCTCTTTTGAAAGTCCCCATCCAACTTCTTTAACGATGACGGGCACCGGTAACTTTTGACATATCTCGCTGATCTTGTTTAGAAGGCCAGCGAAACGAGTGTCTCCCTCCGGCTGCAGGGCTTCCTGCAGTGGGTTAAGGTGCAAAATCAGGGCATCTGCCTCAAGCATCTCGACAGCTCGCTCACATTCGGAAATGCCATACCCGTAATTCAATTGAACTGCACCGAGATTCGCGAAGAGGAGGATGTCGGGGGCATAATGTCGTAGATTCATCCCTGTTGCGAGGGCAGGTTCTTCGATCACGGCGCGTTGGGAGCCTGCTCCCATTGCTATCCCTTTCTCCTGCGCTGCCTCAGCCAGAGAAATATTGATCTTATCAGCTTGCTTTGTCCCTCCGGTCATCGAGGAGATCAACAATGGCGAGTCTAAATGCTTCGCCATGAAAGTCGTACGTAAATCGATCTCTGAAAGATCAATCTCAGGGAGTGCGTTGTGGATAAAATGGTAACACTCAAGACCCGTTCTCAAACCGGATTGAACATCCTCATTAAGGTTAATGAGGATGTGATCTGATTTTCTGCTGGAGGTGGGCGTAACTTTACTCATAGACAGGTGTTCCATGCAGTGAGAATGCCATCATAGCAAGTGTAAGAGGCACATGTCAACTTGCAACTACATTGCTGCCTCGATTACAATGCAACTTGCCACAAAGACACAAAAGGAGGCGAACTATGGCAGATACAATTGAGGATGTCAGGACTATCATTGTCGAGCTGTTAGGTGTGGATGCTGAAAAGGTAGTACCCGAGGCGAAATTCCGTGAGGATCTCGAAGCAGATTCTCTGGACTTGGTTGAGTTAATCATGGCCTTTGAGGAGAAATTCGGGGGCGAAATCTCCGATGAAGATGCACAGAAGATAACCACCGTTGGGGAAGCAGTCACATACATCGATGAGAAAATGAAGTAGGTTCTGATCATCTGCTATATCTATTTAATCGGGCCGGTTTTCCCGGCCCGATTTGATTCCCTGGTACCTGGATTGCAGTTACTTCGATTTTGACTTTGACTTCTTTGGTTTCTTTCCCTTCGACGGTCCGGCTTTTGAGTGCCTGGTAAGTAAGCGGTTTATCTCTTTCTCCTCATCGATTTGAGAGGAAAGGTAGTCATCGATAAAGCCGGATCTGCGCAACCGCAGTGCCATTTTGGCGATTTTCTCCACGTCATCTGCTTCAGCTTGTTCCCGTCCGTCTGCCACTGCGTGAGCTCGAGCCGCTTCAAAGAGCGTAATCTCGGCTCGAAGCGAATGGATTCCCAGGTCATCGATCAAATGAAGCCCGAAATCTTGTGCCTCTTTTGTAAGTTCAACACTTGGAAGAGCGGCCCTCGCAGATTGCAATTCCTCCCGGACCTGCATTATGACCTCTTCGTATTCAGCGATCACCTGACGGGGGTTGCTGCGATGAGCGATGGAGCGGCGATACGCCTCTAAGCGCTCTTCCGGATCATCCAAACCACGCACAACCAGGCGCAAGCCAAAACGATCGAGGATCTGTGGACGTAGACGACCTTCTTCTGGATTCATTGACCCAATTAAGACAAACCGGGCGCGGTAGGTGGCGCTGAGTGTACCGCGATAGAGTGTGTAAATTCCTTGTGCAGAAGCGTCGAGGACGGCGTTAACAATGTCGTCATCAAGCAAATTTACTTCGTCAACATAGAGGATATTTTTATCCGCTCGAGCGAGAATACCTCGGTTTAGACGCAGCCGTTTTTGGACAGCAGCACGTTCATCGATTCCGCCAACAACATCCTCAAGTCGTGCGTTTAGAGGGAGTTCTATTAACCGAACGCGATCCATATAGGTGAGTGGATCACCCTCGGCGTAGCGTCGAGCGCAATCCGCGCAGACCTCGTCCATACCGCCCGAAGTGACATCTTCAGGAAGGCAACCGTATGGACAGCGACTTCTAGAGACCTCGGGGAGTAAGTCTGACAGGCTCCTGACCGCGGTTGTCTTCCCAGTCCCACGAGGGCCGACAAGCAACACACCACCAATATTGGGATTAATTAGCGCCAACAGCAACGCTAATTTCATCTCTTGTTGGGCAACAATTGCCAGGAAGGGGAAGGGAAGGTGTTCCGCCAGGCCCATATCTTCTGGCGGTGGAGTCTCAAGGAAGCGTTTCGCACCTGCTTGAGCTAGAAGGTCGGTAAGGGTTTCAATCTTACTTGTCACAACTGCTGTTCCTCGGAGCTCTTTCGTTGAGAAAGCCGGTAGATCTGCCGTTTCTCACCCTCAGACATTCGCTTTATTTCAGTGTCGGTTTCGGCGATAAGCTTGGGGACCGGGGTAGGATTTCCCTGCTCGTCCAGGGCGACGTAAACCAGGTAGGCTGTGTTGGTATAGGTTCTCTCTCCAGTAATGGGGTTTTCTGCGAGAACCTGAACCCTGGTTTCCATGGATGTCTTCCCTACGTAAGTCACCTCCGCATGCAGGATCACCAGGTCACCGATTCGGATGGGTTTATGAAATGCCATCTGATCGATGGCGATGGTGACGACACGGCATTGTGCATGGCGCATGGCTGAGAGAGCACCGGCTTCATCAACGAGCTTCATAATCCAACCGCCGTGTACATCACCGCGAAGATTAGCCTGAACCGGAAGCATTAATTGACTTAGCGTTACTCGTGAGGATTGAACAGATTTTGAATCGATAGGAGATTTCAGTGGGTCGGTCAATCCATATCTTCCTTGAATTCGCCGGTGTCCGTTGTGTGAAGGCGCTCAGGTTCTTCATCGAGAACATCAATGATTTCAAAGGGAAGTTCGGCCATCATCGGGGGGAGGGGGACGGTAGCGGGTGGTCGGACCCGGCCGGGGTGAGGGGGGACTTCCCGCCGAATTAGATCTCCTTCGATGATGCGCCTTCTAAGAATACGAGGTTCATCCGATAGCCAGCCAACGAAAACGCCATCCACATCGAATACGTTGCGATCGGGGGACATCCATCCGATCCATTCACCAACAGGGTCGAATATGTAGGGAAATACGAGCAATGCAGACCAGTCCCCCGGGGTTGTATAAATGGGTATGGGCTTTTTTGTGGCTTCAGTCACCATCAACTTCTCCGGTGTTGTATGTGCACGTTCCATACCAACTACATATAGGTGATGCGGATAGCATGTGCGATCGTGCGTGACTCTCAAAATCTGGTGGATAGGGAACTATTTTCACTACTGATTATACACACTTGGAAAAATCTCTTCAGCGCCGTGGACGGAAAAGGTTTATTTAACGTCGGAGTATGTCCAGATGCGGTTAATAAAGAAGTTCCAAAAAAGAACGGCAATCACGGCCAGGGCTAAAGCGAGATTGCGGCCAAGGACTGTCGCATTGATGTATCCGAGAGAAGCAATACTCTCCGGCAGGATTGAATGGGAAAGTTGGATGAGGTTCTCTGAAAGGCGGATCATGGGTGCTTCAGAGTAGGCAAAGATAGGCGTTCGGATGGCGAGGCCGACCAGGTTGACCAAGGTGAATTGGATGACCTGTTGGCTGACCGGCTTTGATCTCGAATCGGGGTAAGTCCAGTATCGATTCCAGAGAAAGTTGCTGGTGACAGCAGCCGAGAATGAAATTACGCTGGCTATGATACTGCCGATCCCGATGACATTGGCAAGTAGGTTAAAGGATCCAAAATCTACAACCGCACCGATGATGCCAACGAGGGAGAATTTTAGAAAGCGAGTGATTTCACGCCGTGTGCGTGGCGAGAAACCGTTCATAGACGTTTCTCGAAATCCTCGATTGTGAGCTTAAGACCCGTTTCAAGATCCACTTTCGGTTCCCAATTCAAGAGCGTCTTAGCCCGGGTGATATCTGGTTGACGTTGTTGGGGATCGGAGGGAGCGCGCCCATCAGGAACTTTCCGAATGCCGGCTTTGTTGCCGACGATGCGATTGATTTCTTCAGCGAGTACGAGAATCGACATCTCCTGAGGGTTTCCCAGGTTGACCGGATAATTCTCTTCCGATTGCAGCAGAAGGTAGAGGCCTTCAATTAAATCATCGATGTAGCAGAAGCTGCGGGTCTGTGACCCATCGCCATAGATGGTGAGAGGTTTTCCCTTGAGCGCCTGAACGATGAAATTAGGAATTGCTCTTCCGTCATCCAAGCGCATCCTGGGGCCAAAGGTGTTGAAGATGCGAGCGATGTGCGTATTGAGATCATGGTACCGGTGGTAGGCCATCGTGATCGATTCTGCAAAGCGCTTTGCTTCGTCGTATACCGATCGTGGTCCAACGATATCTACGTGCCCCCAATAGCTCTCCTTCTGCGGGTGCTCCTGGGGATCTCCGTATATCTCAGATGTGGAAGCGAGCAGGAAGGCGGCACCATGAACACGGGCGACGCCAAGGGCATTGTGCGTTCCCAGGGACCCGACCTTGAGAGTTTGAATGGGCAATTGCGGATAGCCATAAGGAGATGTGGGATTCGGACTCGCAGGAGAAGCCAGGTGCATAACGGCATCGACTTTCCCTGGAACGAAGATGAAGTTAGATACATCGTATTTGACAAATGAGAAATCATCTCGCCCAGCGAGATGGCTGATATTGTCGATGTCCCCAGTAATGAGGTTGTCAACTACGACAACTTCATGACTCTCCTTCAACAGACGGTCGCAGAGGTGAGATCCGACGAAGCCTGCACCTCCAGTAATTAGAATTCTCAAAGCCGCCTCCTTGCATGATTTAGAGTAGACATTTTTCTCGGTTCAGAATCATGAGCCCCTAGGGTGCCCAATCCATGATCTGCGTTTGACCATCAGCGGTCAGCTGCTGGCCAGCTCCGGTTATGACATCAACAATCCAGAGATCTCCTCGATAGATTACGGCAATTCGATCCCCGCCGGGCGACCAAATCGGACCGGGAAGAGATGGTTCCAGTCCGGGATCGCCGGATGGCGGGAACAAGTAGTGTAAATTGCTGCCATCGCGATCCATTACCGCTATACGATAGGTGCTCTCCTGACTCTCTAGCGGTGTGATGGCCTGCAGGAAAGCTACGCGGTACGAGATCTCGGCGGTGTGTGAACTAAGAATCTCAGAAACAGTTGGGTAAGCAAACATCCCGGTTCGATCTGCAAGTGTAAGCTTGAGATTGCTCCCCATTGTGCGAGCTTCAATATTGAAAGCAGGAGACGCCTGGGGGCTCTCGAGACCGAGTGGCTCATCATGAGCTACAAAAAAAATCGTTTGATTGTCCCGTCCCCAAACGAGTCCAGGAATCCAGGCCCAGTCTCCAAGGGTTTGAAAAGGGATAATCTCTTGCAGTGTGACGAGCTCGTTTTTCTCAAGGTCTACAAGGCCATAACTGTCTGCGCGAACATATGCAAGGTGATCGCTGTCGTATCCCCATACATAGTTTGTTCCCCACCAACCGTACTGACCCCCGGCGTTGGATTCAATAATTGTTCGGGGTCGGAGGGCACGACCTGTGCTTGTAAAGGTGATCATCACCAAGTCATTATTAGCCTGCCATCCGGGCGAGGCAAGGCTGGGTTCAGATGTTGAATAAGCAATAGCAAAAGAAGGTTTCTGAGGAACCCAGTCTGCGAAATGGATTATGTTTCGGACACCCAGGTCGAACATTTCAAACTCAGAATCAACCATTGATGCAACCCAGAGTCCGTTAATCGTATCCTCCTCCTCAGGGGTTTCGCGGGTAAAGAGCACCCATTGACCATCGGGGGAGATTTTGAGGATACGCCCATCTAGATCACCGCTAACGACAAGCGGGCGCCGGCTGCCACTGCTGCCTTCGGTGACCCATAGATTTCCGCCTGTGATATACACCAGGCTGCCATCAATCGCGACTGGCGAATGTGTACTCTGAGTGCCGATCATGATAATCTCAGGCACGGGTTCGGTAATAATGACATTCTTGACCGGGGCTCTGGAGATTTCTTCATCTGCCTCGATTAAAATCCGATATGTGATTTCTTGTGAGCCGTTCTGGCCTGGTTGTAGAAGGCGTGTCTCACCCTCAGGCAAAGCTTCATTGCGGACGGTTTGACGATCGAAGGGGATAATTATTTCCTCGATCTCGAAACTCTCGAGCACTCGTATGATTTCGATCTCAGTGCCAGCGGATAAGACGGTATACCCTGGAGGGTTCACTCGATCCAGGGAACCAAGCATCACACCAGCGGAGTCAAGTGCTTGCTGAACACTGGCGCCAGAAGGAACTTCAACCGTTTCAACAGAATCATCCACGTGTATGAGAACTTGAATCATTCCTGCGGTTGCCTGCGGTCGAGCGCAAGAACTCAGGATTAAGATGAGTGACGTTATGAGAAGGTAGAATTGACTGCGCAGCGTTTGGCTCATTGTCGTTGAAAAAGGCGGCTGGTATAATCGTCTTCCGCCAGCCTAACGGAGTTCACCAACGATCGCAAGTTGTCCATCGTTGATCACGAGAGATGAAATACGTATCCCGGTAGCGAACGAGCCTAAAGTTCCAGTGAAAGCCTCTGTAAGAATGGCGGAAATCGTGTTTTTGACCGCTTCCGGAACGGGTACCGGACCAACGGAAGCTGAAGTAAGTTCAAATGAGATTCTACCCTCTTGATCGAGTATTGGCGATATTGAGAGGTGCATATTTGCCCGTATGATCCCTTGGGTAACGTACCCGTAGACTTGGATGGCGTTCTGTCTTAGAAAGACCTGCGGCTCATGTAGGAGAGAATCTTCTGCGGCAAGCCTCTTGGCGACAAAGGTATTGAGCTGGTTTTCGTCGAGAACGAGCATGACCTCGCCAGAGTCGAGCGCACTCTCTAAAGCAGATTGCCACAAATCCGTAACATCATCAGCCTGATCGTCGGCAGTGATGAGTGGATAAGGCGGTTCTGGACCCCCCACATCTATCTGGCAGGCGAGGGTAGCTAGAAACAGGCTGGCCAGAATGGAAGCAAGCGCGAATGTGCGATAGGTAAGTTTTTGTGAGTGA